>CAVJRF010000015.1:0-31448 GCA_963651945.1 Eggerthellaceae bacterium
AGGAGGAACCCAACTGGCTGCTTTGCATAGCACAGGCAGTAGGTTGGAGACGACTGTTGTGATCATGAACTTCCTTTCATCCTCGTTCCAATTACTTGATCGAAACCTATTTCTTACCCACCCTTTTGACTAGATTCTAGCGTCGAATCGAAAAAGCTCAACGACAATTTATCCAGAACATCAGTCGCAACACTTTTATTAAAAGCATGATTACTTCCCGGAAAAGAAGGGATAAGGCATGGATGATTTTCCAAGACCATGGACGAAATATTACGATCCGACAATGACCGCGCCCGACATCAACTACAAAAGAACATCCATATACGAGATGGTCAAGGATGTCGCAAGAAGGGCACCGGACAACATCGCATACGAATTCCAGGGAAGGAACACGTCATATGCCGGTTTCATCGATAAGATCGATCATGTGTCCGCATGTCTCCAGGCCATGGGCGTCAAGAAAGGCGACAGGATCCTCGTCTGTATGCCCAACTGCCCTCAGGCGATACAGTTGTTCTACGCCGCATCCAGATGCGGTGCGGTATGCGCGCTCATCCACCCCCTTTCGGCCAAGATGGAGATCGAGTACTATCTCAACAACTCCGAGGCCAAGATCGCATTCACGCTCGATGCCTTCACCAACAACTTCATCGATGTGAAGGACAGGACACCAAAGCTCGAAAAGGTCGTAACGACATCGATCAAGGATGAACTGTCGTTCATCAAAGGTGTCGGTTTCTCGCTCACGCTCGGCAGGAAGATACCGAAGTTCCCCAAGAAGGATTACATCATGGGTTGGAAACAATTCCTGAGCCTTGCGAAGAAGGAGAACTACGCGAACGTAGAGGCCAAGGGCGAGGATCCGGTGTGCATCCTGTACAGCGGAGGTACGACCAGCGTATCCAAAGGTATCCTCCTCTCCAATGACAATCTCAATTTCACATCATACGGAACGCTTGCGATCAGTAATTGCATCCCGTGCTTCATCGAGGACCTGTACACCGACAAGGCCACGAAATACATCAAGGAGAGGGAATACATCGTCCTCTCGGTCATGCCGATATTCCACGGTTTCGGATTGGGCGTAGGTATCCACTCGTTCCTCTCGTTCGGCGGTAAATGCGTACTCGTACCGACGTTCACACCCGAATCATATGCGAAACTCATCAAGGACAAGCACCCCAACTACATCGCGGGTGTCCCTACGCTCTTCGAGAAGATGATCGGATTGGACATAATGTCCGATGCTGACATGTCATCCCTCGAAGGCATATTCTGCGGAGGGGATTCGCTTCCCGCGTCCACAAGGACCCATTTCAACGATTTCCTCGCCTCTCACAAAGGAAAGACGGTGATAAGGGAGGGATACGGTCTCACGGAGTGTGTGACCGCGGCTTGCATCACACCCGTCAACGAGTACCACGAGGGCGGCATAGGTGTCCCGTTCCCCAACGTCCTGTTCAAGATCGTCAAGTACGGTACCGAAGAGGAGCTCCCGTACGGCGAGGAGGGTGAGATATGCATGTCGGGACCCAACGTCATGATGGGTTACGTCGGCGATCCCGAACTCACGGCGAAGACGCTCAGGGTGCATGCGGACGGAAGGACGTGGTTGCACACAGGCGATGCGGGTTCCATCGATTCGGACGGATTCGTCTATTTCAAACAGAGATACAAGAGGATCATCGTCAGTTCCGGTTACAACATATATCCCTCTCAGATCGAGGATGCCGTCAACAAATATCCCGGTGTGGAGGCATCATGTGCGATCGGTGTCCCCGACCCCATAAGACAACAGAGGGTGAAGGTCTACGTCGTTCTCAAACCCGGTGTCGAGGGTACGGAGGAACTGAAACAGAAACTCATCACCCACTGCAGGGATTACGTGGCGGCGTATGCCGTACCTAAACTGTTCGAATTCATCGATGAACTCCCCTACACCAAGGTCGGTAAGGTGGCGTACAAGGAACTCGAGGAATACGACAGGAAGAAGAGGGAATCAAATTGATGACGGGGGCATCCCCCTGTTCATCCTCCCGTTGACCATATTCTTCAGACTGAGGTCCATCTTATCCCCGCGGATGACCCTGTGGGCGGATGTCGACAATCCGATGTTGATGACGTTGTCGATTATGTTCTGATTGAATCTGAGACGGGGACGTACGAGTGCGTACGAATCCTGGATGTTCTTTATCGCTCTCCCCACGATCTCCCCGATCGTGAAGATGTTGTCCCTGATGAACTGTTTCTTGTCGTGAAATCCATCGTTGTCTATGAGGAACGGGTTGTATTGCCCTTCCTTATGATCGTCATCGAGATCCTCTATCGCATCCATGATGTAGACCCATATGCCGAATCCTCTGAATAATTCCCTGATATCGTCATCGATCCTGTCGCCGAGCATGACATCGAAGACGTCGATCATGGATTGTGCGGAATATCTTCCGGCGACGAACGGATCCTTCTCACCTGATTGTTCGAGCTTACGCAGTTCCTCGTATCCCTGCATTATCAATCTGTCATATTCGGGGAACTCGTCGCTTGCGTTCCTTATGGCAGGATTAAGTGCCAGAAGACCGAGTTTACCCTTGAGGTCGTTGTTGTTGTCCGCCACATCGTCCACGAGGCTGTTCTTGGCGACGAGTATGGTGTATGCCGTGAGCTTATGCATCAGCTCGTCATCGGACGCGCTGTGCCTGAATATGCAGAACAGACCGCCCGGCTTGTTATCGATCAACTTACCTTCCTCGAAGATGGAATTGAAGAACATGTTGGCGAACGTCATCTCGTAGTTGACGGTCAATGTCGGTATGAGGCCATACTCCTCCCTGAGGTGATGACACGTCTCGCAATAGTAGCTCCTGTATATCCTTCTGTCATCCGGCGACAGGAGACTCTCTATGGGTATGGTGTATCCGAACATCGAGCCAGTATCCATCGGACATTACTTTAATATATTGTCCAGACAATCACGTGATATTAAAGGCACGTCAACTCGTGCGATGGTGAAATAATGACAGCTGATTCCAAATCAAACAAGGCATTGGCCGAGGAGTACAACTCACAGTCGGTCCAATCGTTCGGAAGGATGAACTACAAGGGACCTACGGGCAGAGAGGACTCATGGGAGTCCAAAGCACACACCGAGGGACCTATGTGTTACGGATGCTGCGGACCCAAATGTCTTGCATCATTCATCGGTATCATCGTCGTTCTCGTCGTATGTTGTGCATACACGTCTCAGGATGGAAAGTGCTGTTCGATCTGCTATTGGCCGTTCTGATCCCGATAGGGTGTGCTAACGGTGGGGCAATTCGTAACTGTCATTGTCAAACCAACATTAGATTGCAACATCGAATGTTTGCATTGCTACCATCGTAGCTGTGACCGCTCCGACAGGGTCATGGACGTCAGTACGTTCGAGAGGACCGTCAAGCTGGTCAAGGATGGGTTCGACTCATCCAGATACATATGGCACGGAGGGGAACCCCTCCTTGCGCCTATGAGTTTCTACAAATCCGTATTCGCAGTTCAGAAGAAGTACTATCCGAACGGATGCGATAATACCATACAGACCAACGGTACGCTGTTGAACAAGCGTCTGATCGAGTTCTGCAGGAGCAACAGGGTGAATCTCGGCATCTCGTACGAGGGCGGATTCGAAAGAGGACTGCGCCCGGGGATGGATACCAAGAAGATCGACAAGTTGGTCGATTTCATGGTGGACAAGGGTCACATGTTCATGATCAGTGCCACGATCCACGGCGGGAATGTGAACGACATGTCCGCCATGTACGAGAAGTTCAAGAAGATGGGTGCATCGTTCTCGTTCAACCCCGTCATAATGTCCGGCAACGCCTGCGACAATCCCGATCTCGAATTGGATCCCGACCTGTATGTGAATAATGCCATAGAGATATTCGACAGATGGATCTCCGACCCCAAGGTGGAGATCTCCGTCCTCCCGTTCTATCCGTATGTGATGACCGCATTGGATGGGATACCGAACATATCCGATTGTCCCCACGCATCCTGCCTGATGAAATGGATCTGCGTGTATCCGAACGGTGATGTATATCCCTGCGGTAAGGCATGTCCTCCCGAGTTCCGTCTCGGCAACATAAACGAGGTGGAATCGATAGATGAGCTCTTCGATTCCGACGGTATGAGGAACATCCTGGTCCCCTCGATCCAGAGGAGGAACGAATGTTCCGATTGCGAGATATACAGATATTGTAACGGCGGTTGTACCATCGATGCCCTCGCCGACGGCAAGATAGATTCGCCCGGCGGTTCCGCGTGCAGGATCTACAAAGGATTGTTCACGCACATCAAGGATACCGTGGAAGAGATCATGGAGAACAAGCCCGACATGAACGCCTATAACGGTTTCATAAAGGACGCGATCCTCAACAGACTGATCAATCCGCAGTGATCCTTCTCTATCGATGAACGGCGCACTGCCATGTTATTTATGTCCCCAGATACATAACGCCGTTAGGATACTATGGCAGGAACCATTATAACGGTCAACGCGGGCGTATGCAGATTCAAGACTGTGATAGAGCCCTCGATGGACGATGAGATGAACATAACATTCAAGGTCAAGAGCGAATGCCCGAATGTGAGGGAATTCGGCAAGAATCTCGGCGCGGTATCGCTCATGGACGTGATCGCGACGCCTTTCTGTGAGAATTGCATCTATGCGAAGGCAGGAGAATACCTCCCCCATGTGGCATGTCCAGTCCCTTCGGCGATGATAAAGGCGGCAGAGATCGTTGGCGACCTCTGCCTTAAATCAGACGTGTCATTCAAGGTCGAATGATCACAGTCTCTTCACGGCACCATGGCCTCCGCAGACTATGGTGCCCGATCTGCCTTCCTCATCGATCAACTTGTCAATCTGCGAACGGAGCTTCTCCAACAATTCCTGATCGGAGTCCGAGTTCTTCAGAAGGAACGGTGCGACCGATTCGAATTCCGCTCTCTCGGGAGAGAGGTCATCCACGTTGGAATAGACGTCACCTGTGAACAGGATCTTGGGTTCCCTGCAGTACAGGATGGTCTCTCCTTTCATGTGACCTCCGTTGCCTTCGTAGACCTCGAGCTCGATGTCTCCGAACCTTATCTTGTCGATGAGCAACAGATCATGTGTATCGGGGACATCCTTACCGAGTATCGATATCGACTCGGTATTGGGCTGTTCATAATCGTTGACGATCCTGCTGAGGCGTCCGAAGCAGTCGGCGAAGACGTTCTTGTTGTCATTGCCACCCTTGTCATCGATCAATATGTCCTTCGTCTTCTGTGTCATGAGGATCTTGGCGCCCTCGATGATCGACAGCAATCCGTTATGATCCACATCGGCATGGGTCGACACCATGGTCTTCTCCATGCTGAAGAAGCACGGGAACATCTCCCTGAGCTCGGTGATCATCTCGTCCGCGAATATACCCAATCCCGAATCGACGAACAGGAGGCTGTCGTCGTTCCTGAGGATGTATGTGTTGCTGCCGCAGGGCGGCTCGATCACATGGAGCATGGTATTGGGAGTGAGTTCGATGTTCGTGATCCTCGGTTTGAAGTTGAGGTCCCTGTGGAACGCGATGAAGTTCGCAAGCTGTTTGACGCTGTCGAACACCTCCTTCGGTTCCTGACCGTTCTTCTTCATCAGGTCCGCGACCTTCTTCGATTCTCCGATGAACCTCTTGACGACCTCGTCGCTCTGACTGAACAGTCTTTGGATGGAGTTGGCGAGACGGATGTATTCCACCGTCACGTCAAGATCGTTGTAGTTACCGTTGTACGATACCACATCCAAAGGATAGATCGTCGCTACCTCATCCAATATCTTCTTGGATATCTCGGGCTTCTCGACCTCCATACCGATGTTGAAGTTCTGATAATCCTTATTCTCGGCCTTGGAGTTGAGGTATGAGATGTTCACATCATACTTGTCGATGACCTTGAGGACAGGATACAGCGCACCGGGGGTGTCCTTGATCCTGACATCCATGACAAGGATGGTAGGTTCTTTGGGCATGTAGTCGACGTACGAGATCTCGCTCAGCTCCTTATCGATGGCGTTGAGCTGTTCTCTCGTCGCATATACCTCGATGAAGAGGTTCACACCCTTGTTGAAGCTGACACGGACGATGTTACCGTCGTGATCCATGATCACCTTGCATGCGAGCATGAATGCACCCGGCTTATCGGGTGTCCTTGTGGTGAATGTACGGAGTATCTTCTCATCAGTCATGCTTTTCGTCCCCTTTCCTTATGGCCGCACGCATGATCTTACCGTTGACGGTCTTGGGAAGTTCCTTCACGAACTCCAATGCCCTGGGGTACTTGTACGGAGCGGTCTCGTGTTTCACGTAGTCCTGGAGTTCCTTCTTCAGGACGTCGGATGCTTCGTATCCATCCCTCAATACGACCGTAGCCTTGACGATCTGTCCCCTGACGGGGTCGGGTACGCCTGTGATGGCGCATTCGAGGACCGCGGGATGTGTGACCAATACGCTCTCGATCTCGAACGGACTGATCTTGTATCCGGATGATTTGATGACATCGTCCATACGTCCGACGTACCAATAGTATCCGTCCTCATCCATCCATGCCACATCGCCCGTGTGGAACCAACCGTCGTGGATCGCCGCTTTGGTCTTCTCCTCGTTGCGGTAGTATTCCATCATGATTCCCGGGGGCCTCGGATCGTTGTACTCGATCAGGATCTCACCGGTCTGTCCGGGAGGACAGCGTTCGCCGTTCTGATCCGCGATCATCACATTGTACTGTGCCGAAGGCTTACCCATTGATCCGGGCTTCGGTGTCATTCCACGTACATTGCAGATGGTACAGGTGGTCTCGGTCTGTCCGAATCCCTCCATCAGCTTCAATCCCGTGGACTTCTCCCAGTTGTAGAAGATATCGGGGTTGAGTGCCTCACCCGCTATGCAGCAGTACTTCAACGATGACAAGTCATGCTTGTCCACACCTGCGTTGAAGAACATCCTGAACATGGTAGGAGGGCAGCAGAGCGATGTTATCCTGTACTTCGTGATCTTGTCCATGATGTCGTCCGCATCGAACTTCTCGAAGTCGTATACGAAGACGGCGGCCTCCATCAGCCACTGGCCGTAGAGCTTACCCCAGACGGCCTTACCCCATCCGGTATCCGCGATGGTGAAGTGTATCCCTTCGGGATCCACGTTCTGCCAATGTTTGGCGGTGAACAGATGTGCGAGCGAGTAGAGGTGATCGTGCAACACCATCTTCGGGTATCCCGATGTTCCAGATGAGAAGTACATCAGCATGGGCTCGTTGACCTTCGTATCCACACGGTCCATCTTGTCCGAGCATGATTCCATCTCCTCGTCGAAGAATCTCCATCCTTCCCTCGGACTGTTGACGACCATCTTGATCTCCAACGACGGTATGTCCTCGGACACATCGACGGCATCGCAGACACCGTTCTCGTCTGTACAGATGGCCGCTTTGATCGAAGCGGATTGCACACGATATTCGATATCGCGTTTCGTGAGCATGAATGTCGCAGGTACCATCACGGCACCGAGCTTGTGCAATGCCACGGAGACATACCAGAACTGATAGTGACGTTTGAGGATGACCAGCACCGCATCTCCCTTCTTGATACCGATGGACCTGAAGTAGTTGGCGGCCTTGTTGGAGAGTCTGCTGATGTCACCGAAGGTGAATCTCTTCTCCACGCCGTCGGGGTTGCACCACACCATGGCGAGTCTGTCGGGCTCGGCGGATGCGATGTCATCGACCACATCGTATCCGAAGTTGTAGTTCTCGGGGTACTTCAGTCTGTATTTGGTGATGATACCTTTGTCATCGTATTCCTCGTCCACGTAACGGAGGTTTATGTTCCTCATGCTTTGTCACCTCTCTTCTCTGCGAATTCTGCTTTGTCTTTGTTCCTTATATCAACGCGTTTGATCTTCCCACTGACGGATTTCGGCAATTCGCTGACGAAATCGATCGCCCTGGGGTATTTGTACGGGGCCGTCTCGTGCTTGACGAAGTTCTGGAGCTCCTTCTTCAGTTCATCCGATGGTTCGAAACCGTTCCTGAGCACTATGCTCGCTTTGACGATCTGTCCTCTGACCTCGTCCGGTACGGCTGTGACCGCACATTCGAGACAGCACGGGTGCTGGAGCAGTACGCTCTCGATCTCGAAGGGACTGATCCTGTATCCGGAGGATTTGATCACATCGTCGTTCCTTCCCACGTACCAATAGTAACCTTCCTCGTCCTTCCAGGCCAGGTCACCGGTGTGGTGGAATCCTCCGAAGAGTGTCTCCCTCGTCTTGATACGGTCACGGTAGTATCCGATGAATATTCCCGCAGGGTGCGGTTCTATTCCGACCACGATCTCACCGACGGTACCCGGAGGACAGCTCTTGCCGTTCTCGTCCACGATATCAACCTTGTATTGCGGTGATGGTTTACCCATGGAACCGGGCTTGGGTTCCATGCCTCTCAGTGTACCTACGATGACGGTGGATTCGGACTGTCCGAATCCCTCCATCAGCTTCAGTCCCGTCGCCTCGTACCACTTGTTGAACGTATCGGGGTTGAGTGCCTCTCCCGCGATGTTCGTATGCGTCAGGGAGGATAGGTCATGACCTTCCAATCCCGCGTTGCAGTACATCCTGAACATGGTGGGTGGACAGCAGAATGTGGTGATCCTGTACTTCTCTATGAGATCCAATACCGTCTCGGGTTCGAACCTTCCGTCGTACTCGTAGACGAACAGTCCCGCTTCCATGATCCACTGGCCGTAGAGCTTTCCCCAGGCGTTCTTGGCCCATCCCGTCTCGGCGACCGCCCAATGCAGTCCGTCGGGTACGACACAATGCCAATGCTTGGCGGTGAGGATATGTCCTATGGGATACGAGAAATCGTGCACGGCCATCTTCGGGTTGCCTGATGTCCCCGATGTGAAGTAGATGAGCATCATATCCTTCACGTGGGTCGGAACTCTCTTCCATTCCTCGGATGCTTCCTCGACACCTTTGTCGAAATCGTCGAATCCCTCCACGGGACCGTTCCACCCGACGTTGGTTATGGCCTTGAATTTCAGTGTAGGTATGTTCTCCGCCTTCAGGAACTCCTTGTAGACGGGTGCGTCGGATGTCACGATGGCAGCCTTGACGGATGCGGAGTTGATACGGTACTCGATGTCATGCTTGGTCAGCATGTATGTCGCAGGGATCATTACCGCTCCCATCTTGTGCAGCGCGACCGCCGTATACCAGAATTGGTAGTTGTGTTTCAGTATGACGAGGACCATATCTCCCTTCTTGACGCCTTTGCTTGTGAGGTAGTTGGCGGTCTTGTCGGAGAGTCTCTTGATGTCACCGAAGGTGAACATCTTCTCGTGACCCTTGTCATCGCACCATTGCAGTGCTCTCCTGTTCGGATCGTTCGTCGCTATATCGTCGACGATATCGTATCCGAAGTTGAAATTGTCCGGATAGTGTACGCTGAAGGTCTTCAACAATCCATTGGAATCGAAGGTCTCATCAACGTATCTCAGGTTGATGTCTCTTGTCATCTCTTGGAACCTTCTTTCATCACGACCGCAAGGAACGTACAGCCGTCCTTGCTTGTAGCTATCATTCCGTGAGGCTTGCCCGAATCGTAGTACACGGAATCGCCTTCGATGAGGTTCTCCTCGTGTCCGTCGTATACGAATTTGAGACTTCCGGAAAGGACGTAGTCGAACTCCTGTCCGTCGTGGACGGATGTGTGGATCTCCTTGTCCTGTTCCTCTTCCCTGTAGGGTGCCTTGACGATGAACGGCTCCGAGATCTTGCCTTTGAAGTATGAAGCGAGGTGGAAGTATTCGAATCCGGAACGCCTCCTTATGGGAAGTCCCTTCCCGTCATGGACAACAGTGAAGTCGGTAAGATGCGGATTCTCTCCCGTAAGGAGCTCTACCATATCGATACCGAACTTTTCCGCACATTTGTAAAGGAATGTGAACGAGAAATCCTTCTTCCCTGCTTCGCAGTTCTGATATTCCTCGACGGTTGTGTCGGTGGCCTGGGCCATCTCTTCGATCGTATATCCGCAAAGATCGCGCATAGCTCCGATGCGCTCCGAAATCTCTGTAATATTGTACATGGTAGTCGAAACGACGACAGTGGGATTGTATTAAAGGATTACGCGTCCGTGTTCCCTACTACGCGTAATAAGGCATATAGAAAATGCAACTGTGTGTTCATTTGTCTAATGCATGATGCTTCAAACGCATCGTATGACCTCGGATATGCGATATCACCGAACGATATGCTTCACGACGGTGAATATGTTCCTGCCGAGGATACGTTTGTAATGGGCGGAATCCGTCAGTTTCAGCGACATGTGTATCCCCAATCCGCCTATGGGCCATTGGGATATGTCATCGCCTAGGACGACCTCCTCGCGACCCGTGGGGTCGAATGGTATCCCTGTGTCGACGAATGTCAGCCTGATCTCGTCGTCGCGGATTATGTGATATATGTCTACGGGACCCGTACCATCCTTGTATGAGTAGTTGCAGATATTGACGAACAGTTCCTCGGTCACTATGTCCATCTTGAGGGCGAGTTTTTCGGGACATCCGTTCTCGACGAGATAGCTGTGTATGTCGTCGATCACACCGCTTATCAGAGTTCTGTCGGACACGGTGCTGATATGTCTCTGTCCCTTCGTATCCGATGTGAAGCACAGCATCGTTATATCGTCGGACATGGGAGCATCACCTACGAAGGAACGTACATCCTCTCTCACATGATCCACGATCGATTGTGGTGTCAGACCGCACGCTCCGTTCAGTGCAGATGATAATCTCTCCTGACCGTATTCCTCCTGTTCGTCGTTGAATGCTTCGTTCACACCATCGGTGTAGAGGAATACCGTATCCCCGTCGTTCAATTGGATGGTGTCCGACGAATACTTCGCTTTCTTACTGTATCCCATCAGGAGCCCCTTGGGACATTCCATCCTGCGGACTGAACCGGAGGTCATTATGTACGGAGGCGTGTGCCCTGCATTGGAGTATGTGAGCATACCCGTGTCCGTGTCGATCATGCCGATCCAAACGGTCACGAACTGCCCCACATCATTCCTCTGGCACAGTTCGATGTTGGAGCGTCTCAGCACCTCGTTCGGAGGTATGGCCATCATCGCGTTCGCACGCAATGTCGCCTGCACCCTCATCATGAAGAGTGCCGCCGGGAGTCCCTTCCCCGATACGTCGGCCATGACCATGCCGATCAATCCCTCCTTTATCTTGAACACATCGTAGAAGTCCCCGCCCACCTCCACAGCGGATTCCATCACCGAACCGAAGGTGACGGTATCGGATTCGGGATACTGCCTCGGGACGGCGGATGCCTGTATGTCATGTGCGACGGCGAGGTCGTTCTTGCTCCTGATGACATCGGCCTTGAACGATGCATATTGGATTATCAACTCATACCCTATGGTCGACAATATGCCTGCGATGACGACCGGTGCGGTTACGCAAAGGAGCAGATCGTCCCACATGTCGCTGATCTGCATGTTGTCATACAATGCTAGGAACGATATCGCGGTGGCTATGAGGCCGATGATGATGGGAACGGGATACAACGTTATGTTACCCGGTTCCTTGCTCTTGTTCTTCGGCCAGAGGCTAGATGTGGCACCGGATAGCAGCATGATCGCCATGGATGCGAATGTGAGATCGGATACCCCGAAGAACAACAGCTGCATGCATGCGCTGATCGCAGAGACGATGACCGCCAGTCTGAACCCGCCTGCGAATCCCGCCATCATGGGGACCATGAATCCGAAGTTGAGGAACAACTGATTATCGGGATTCGCGACTGCGAAGCAGGTGAACACCGACATGATCGCGAATGCGATGCACATGCCTACGAAATCCTTCGCCGGTGCTCCGTCCGCCATACCGTTGCGGAACGACGGATTGAGCATCAGTATGAGGAACGTGATCATGGCCAGGAGGTTCCACAACACCACCCTGTCGTAAGTGGCCATGAGGTCGTTATCGATGAATACCATGAAGAGACCGATAGCCACAGCGGCGAGGATGATCAACAGGGTGAACCATTGCAGAGATCTCCTGAACATCCTCTCGATCATCATATCACCACTGTGAGATTGTTGAGTCCTATGGAATTACTGTAATTGATGGATTTCGCGGTCGCTTTGACCACATTGATACCGAGATGTCCTTCCGGTGCATCATCCAACGGATTGAACTTGTTCCCATCGTCCCTGAGACGGAAGATTAGGTCGTCGCCCTGTGTGAGAATGCGGATGTCCATGAAATGATCCTTGTCGTCATCGAATGCGAACTTCACCACATTCCCTGCCATCTCCTCTATGCACAGGGCCACCTTGTTGGAACGTTCCTCGTCCACACCTTTGGATATGCACATATCGGTTATACGGTCGGCCATGTCCATCACCTCACCCATATCGTTGTGCAGCGATATGGAACAGATTTCGGTGATATCGGAGAATCCCTTCGGTGTGACGATCAGATCCCCGAACGATCTCGGGAAGTGTCCCGTCTTTATACGGAGTATGACCAGTATCGTGATTATGGAGCATATATCGGCGACGAAGAACGATAACCATACGGCATTCGTTCCCATCAACGGGTAGAGTGCGATCGAGAACAGTACGACATACAGGAATCCGCGGGTGAGCGATATGGCGTTGCACATCAGCATGTTCCCGAGGGTCTGATGCATGTAGAGCAGGATGAGGCATACAGTGGATGTTGGAAGACTGAGCATGAACAGTCTCACTGCGGTAGCACATTCCTCAAGATTGCCTCCGTCCTTGATGAACAGCGATGCGATGTCCGGTGCGAATATCGCGAGAGGTATCGCGACTATGGTCGAGAGGATGAATCCTGATCTCATGGATACGCGGAGCGTGGATTCCATGGACGGTTTGTCGCGTTCACCGTAGAACATACCGCACATCATGGCCACCATGATACCGTATCCCGTACAGATGGCGATTGTGAACTGATATACACTGGTCTGCACGGATAATGCTACGACCGCGGATGTCCCCACGACGACCATGAGATAGTTGTTCAGTACGAGATTCTTCAGGGTCTGCGAACCGCGGTTGATCGCCGTCGGGAGTCCCGCCGATACGATGCCTTTGACCTCGTTCCTCGGATCCGATGGCTTGACGAATCCGAGCTTGCGTCCCTTCTTCGCGAAGTGGAGCATGCAGATGACTATGCTAACGATGTTGCTCACACCGATGGCCAATCCGATACCGGTCATGCCCATGCCCGTGTGTACGCTCAGCAGTGCGAATGCGACATCGGATACTATCGTGGCGACGATGGCTACGAGCGCCAATCTCTGACTCCCGTCCATCCTGATGTATAACAACAGATTCTGTGCGATGAGGAACGGTATGGCGGAAACGGCCAATCCTGCGATGTATCCGTCCGCCATGGACCTCATATCGCCGTTCGCACCCAATATGCCCGCAACGGGATCCGCCAACAGGAGGATGACGGCCGTGAACACGATGCCGACGATCAGCGAGTACATCATCGTCACGGTGAAGTTGTTGCGTATGGCACGCACATCACCGACACCGAGGTATCTCGAGCATTTGATCGTACCGCCGTTGCTGAAGATACCGGCGATGGCGGACATCAATATCAATACAGGGGATGACAATCCGAACACCGCGAGTTCGGATTCCCCCATGAACCTCCCTACGATGAGACTGTTCAGTACTATGCTCAATGTCGCTGATAGGGTCACGAGTATCGTGACGAGGAGGTGCGATCTTAGCACCCTCCTCGCAAGATACTCATTCGGCATGCCATCGTTCAAGGGACGATCACTCCAACGTGAGTATATCGGAAAGACCGGTCTCCGTGAACACTTCCATGACGAGTCCGGGGATGTTGATTATCCTCAACGAACCGTCGACATTCTCCATCTTCTTCTCCAATGCGAGGATCACCCTCAATCCCGCACTCGAGACGTATATCGTCTCCTTGAGATCGAGGACGATCTCCCTGACATCGTCGTCGAGATATCTCGCGATATCGGATTCGAATCCCGGGGATGTCGTAGTGTCCAACTTTCCGATGATCTTCGCATCGATCCTGTTACCTTCTCTTTTGATTTCCATCTGTTCACCATCACTGTATGTCCTTGTCGACCAGGACCTTGAAGAAACGAAGCTGTGCCTCGTTCATTATTATCTTGACAGGTTTGACCTGAGTGGACGCACCACCCTTCAGTATGAGCTTGTCACGGTACAGGAGATATGTCTCGTCCTGCAGTATGCTGACCGTGACCGGTCCGCAGAGGTTGCGTTCGAACTTGTATTCCAATATGGGGTTGGCGACTATGAGGTTCTTCTGGAGGCACTTGGCCAACACATCCAATTTCAGATCCTTCGGGAACCTCGTCTTCTCTATGTAGAACGAGTAGCACGAGGGTGCGACATCCGTGTTCGGATGTACGCAGAAATCGAGATATCTGAAACCGAGTTCATTCGCAGTGTCGTCCATCGCCTTACGAAGAGCGGGTTCGTAAGTCTTCTCGCCGTTGAGGTTCACGCACAGGTCTATCCTGTACAGGTATGCGACCTTCGGCATCTTGTCGTAGAAGCCTTCCACGCGTATCGCATCACGCGTCCTGTAACGGTACAATCCGGAGAATGTGGTGACGACGACCTCATACTCCTCCCCCTCCTTCACCTCGCCTACGGTGAGCGTCTTCGATGGATCGTCCTCGCCTATGGGAAGGAACTCGAAGAACGCCGAACCGACCGTCGGTATTGTGAGAGGATCATCGAATTCGAAAGGTAAGGTGAAAGCACCCTCGGATGCGGAGAGGCCCGTTGCGAGTGTAGGGAGATCACCGATGTACTTGTCCCTCAGCTGTTGGAGATATGCTGAGAACGTACCTGTGACGATAGACGTCATGAACGTGAGGTTCGGCCATATCCTCTTGGCGAGTGTGTTGTCGAATCCCTGTTGGAATATCCTCCTCAGTTGATCGGCACGTTCGGGCATCGGTCTCAATTCCGATAACAACTTGGCACGGACATCGTCCGGCATGCGTATGGACTCGTCGATGGTACCCTTCTCGATATCATCGCAGAGCATCTCCCAATTGTTCTCGATGTAATGGAACAGATCCAAGAGGAACGTGGAGAACGTGGAATGCAACATAGTGACGTTCGATTCGGCGAGACCGTATCTCGCATGGAGGTATCTCGCATTGGTCTCCGGGTGGGGACGTGTCGCTTCGATGGGTGATGTGTATATCTCCCTGTGCTCCAACATCCATCTTATGACGAACTGGGCTGATACGCCGCAATACAATCTGTCATTTATCGTCTGTACGGCGGAGGCCTCCACGACGGAGAGGATCTTACCGCTGGTGGCGACCTCACCGAACACCCTCTCGGCCAGGGCCGATGGGTAGCATCCGACAACATCAATGAGATAATCCATCGATATCTTGGACATGGGGATCTTCTTCGGATTGCCCATGGTACCGGAGGACTTGTTGTATTGGTATACGCCATACACCGAATGCAATCCCTCCTCCTTCCCTTCCAACTCGCGATATACCATCTCGGCATAGTCATCGAAGGTGGTCAGCGGTACCATCCTCCTGTAATCATCTACGGATTTCACGTCGGAGAAGTGATTCTTCCTCCCGTATTCCGTGTCCTTGTTGTCACCGATTATTTTGAACAATGTGTCCGTGTTGACCTTATCTGGTGTTTCGCATGCCTTCTCCATGGATGCGATGATGCTGTTACCGCGCTCCCTTGCGAGCCGGTAGGTGTCCGTAATGGATGTGTCCCCATTCATCGGGAATCTTCAACATAATTCATGATAAAAACATTATCCGTTATGTCAGATATACCAATAATCGATTAACTACAAGATAATTGGTAGTAAGCCAAGTTTCTTTTTAATATCGTCCGATACACGGAACGAAGGTGTCATGATGAGCATCGAAAGAGCATTGGAGGATATCAGGAACGGTAAGATCGTACTCGTCTACGATTTTGATGACAGGGAGAGGGAGACGGATATGACGATAGCATCCGAGTTCATCACCCACGAGACACTGAGGACCTTCAGGAAGGATGCGGGCGGACTCGTATGTACGACCACGCCCTTCGATGTAGCCAAAAAGATCGGACTCCCCTTCATGTCCGATGTGTACTGGGATGACGAGAAGTACCCCGTACTCAGGATGATGTCGCCCAACGACATCCCTTACGACAACACGAAATCATCATTCGGTGTCACGATCAATCACCGCGAGACATACACCGGTATCACCGACAACGACAGGGCATTGACCATCAGCGAGTATGTCAAGACAATCTTCCAGGACAAGGATCCGGAGGAGATCCGTAAGGACCTCGGTAAGAACTTCAGGGCCCCCGGACATGTGCATCTCCTCAACACGAGCGAGGTACCGTTGGTGAACAGGAAGGGACACACCGAACTGACCAACGCGTTGATGGTGATGGCAGGTGTGAAGCCTTCGGCTACCATATGCGAGATGATGGGCGACGACGGCGGTTCCGAGAAGAAAGAGAACACCATGAGATATGCCGAAGAACACGGTCTCACCTTCGTCACCGGTGACGAGATCATCAAGGCATGGAACGAGTTCGTCAAAAAGGGATGAGCATGGTCCGCGTGATGGCCTCCGGCGTATTCGATATACTGCACACAGGGCACATATCCTATCTGGAACAGGCCAAGGCATCGGGCGATGAGCTGTATGTCGTGGTCGCCAGCGACAATACGGTCAGGAAGAACAAGCATGAGCCCATAACCCCGGAGGGGATGAGGCTCAGGATAATATCCGCATTGAAACCGGTGGACGTGGCCGTACTCGGTCACGATGACGGCGACATCTATGCGATATTGGATGAGATCAGACCGGACATCATAGTGTTGGGATTCGACCAAGGTTTCGATGAGGAGAAGCTGTCCCGGCAACTAAAGGACAGGGGGTTCGACATCGAGGTGAAGCGTGCCAACCGTTCGGCCGAGGACCTGGAAGCGACGAGAGCGATCATCAGGAAGATACGTGAGAGGGTGGATCTCCAATGAAGACCATCGGTATAGCGGATACGACATTCGCAAGATATGACATGGCCGCATCGGCCATAGACGAGTTGAAGAGGACGGGCACTGGTTTCAAGATAATCAGGCGTACCGTACCGGGTTTCAAGGACCTGCCCGTCGCTTGCAAGAAACTGATAGAGGAGGACGGTTGCGACATATGCATGGCATTGGCCATGCCCGGGCCGATGGCCAAGGACAAGACATGTGCGCATGAGGCCTCCACGGGCCTCATACTGTGCCAGTTAATGGCG
This sequence comes from Eggerthellaceae bacterium, assembly GCA_963651945.1. Classification (GTDB taxonomy): domain Archaea; phylum Thermoplasmatota; class Thermoplasmata; order Methanomassiliicoccales; family Methanomethylophilaceae; genus Methanarcanum. The sequence goes on from CAVJRF010000015.1 coordinate 17,437, forward strand.
AACACCCACATCATAGAGGTGTTCGTCCACGAGGATGAGGCGAAGGATGCCAAGGAATTGGAGTTCCTTGCGGACAGCAGGGCCAGGGAGCATGCTGTCAATGTTTACGATCTACTGTTCCGTCCGGAATCGCTCACGAAGCGTGCGGGAACAGGTTTGAGACAGGGTTTCGCGGATGCGGGGCCCGTCAGGCAGAAGAAGTGATTCGAATGGCAACGAGAAGATACAAGATTGGAATGGTAGCGGCTGAATTCAACTACGAGATCACGTCGCTGATGGCTGCGAGGGCGGAAGCGGAAGCGGAGTTCCTCGGAGTGGACATAGTGAAGAAGATCATGGTGCCCGGAGTGTTCGAGGTCCCGTTGGCCGCCAAGAAATTGGTGGAGGATCCGGAGATCGATGCGGTGATCACCATCGGTGCGGTCATCGAGGGCGAGACGGAACATGACGAGGTCGTCATGAGCCAGGCATCGAGGAAAGTGATGGATCTCTCCTTGGAATACGGTAAACCCGTGGCATTCGGATTGACCGGTCCCGGTATGACCGAGCTCCAAGCCATGGACAGGATCGAGAAGGGTGCACAGGTCGTCGATGCGGCGGTCAAGATGCTGCAGAGACTCGATCTGTGAATCGCCTTGGTCGCACCTTCGGGTGCGACCACCCTACTTTCTTACAATCCATTGTATTCTGCGATGGCATCGGCCATCACTTTGAGATTGCTCAGCGATAATCCTCTGTTAACTGAACATGAGCAGGTCATGATGTACGGCTCATCCTTCATAATATCGAGGAATCTATTTGTATCACGGACGATCCTCGCATCGGGACCGAGCAACAGTGTGGAATAGGCATCCACCCCGCCCAATACGGAACATCTTCCTCTGCACCCTTTGGCTATGGGTACGGCATCGTTCCCCTCGGAGAATTGGAAACCGTCGATGCCCGTATCGATGGAAGCATCCAACATCCCGGAACGGTCGCCGGTGGAGAATACACCGTGCGGATGGAATATCGTTGGGAGACCGTGATCGTGAGCGTACCTTGTGAGTTCCTCTATCCCCTGTACCGAACGCTTCATGAAATCGTCACCGATCATATCGGGGTTATCTGATGCGGATGCGAAGAATATGCAATCCGCGACATCCTCCGACATCCCGAGCATCTCGTATCTTATCGCATCGACGGAGAATCTCAACAATTTGTCTGAGAGATCTGGGTTCAATGCAAGGTCCATCATCAACGTCTCCAGACCTCTTGCGAAGCCGGCCATGGTCATCGGACCCGGGACATTGGTCGCGATGGCGGAATCGGGACGTCTCTCGCGAACGATCTCGCATGATCTGCGCATACCTTTGAAGAGATACCCATCCAATATCTGCGACGGTTCGTACCTGTCCACATTCTCCGGATCCTCGAAACAGTATCCCGATACGTACGGTATCCCGTTCTCGGGGAATTTGGTGAGACCGCCGAACGCTTCCAGACCGTAGGTGAATATGCAACCCACGTTGCAATCGCTTCTCAGGAGATCCTGGAGTGCGAGTACGCATTTTGCAGAGAGTTCTGCATCATATGTACCGTCATGGAATATCTCATCTGTCCTTACGGGTATGACGTCCATCCCGAGGGTGAGGTCCCTCGGGAAGAACGGCACATATCCACTCTGTTCCTGTTCGAGTGTCGAAAGGAATAGTTCTCTGGATGTCATCGTCTCATCCTGCGACACCGTCTCTGTGTCCGTGGGGTTGATTGAGTTGATGGTATATTAATGAAGATTGCAATCAAATACAGGCAACGGGATATCCGGATGGGATGAACGTCATATGTCGGAGGAAAGGACGAGGATAGTATTGGTAGCAGGTATCCCGGGGTCGGGGAAGACCACGGTCATCAGGGAAGCGACAAGAGGACATGATATCGTATTCATTTCGAACAATGATCAATCGGCAGCGATGATGAAGGATGCGGGTTGCGACATCGTTGATACATTCCCGTTCAGATCGCCATGTGCCAGGGTCAGACAGTTCCAGTTCCGTGTATCGAACATCATCGACCAATACCATCCCGATGTCATTGTCTCCGAACCGCCCGGCAATTGTCTGGAGATGTCGTCGCCGATGATGAATCCGTTGTATCTCCTGAAGGATAAGGGTATCGAGCTCGCACCACTGATCACAGTGATCGATGCATCCGACCTTATTCAGAAGGGGATGTCGGACGAGAGTACAGAGAGCTTCAGATACCGTAACATGATCAACGAATCCGATGTCGTTGTGCTCACGTTCTCGGATGACATTGATGATGATGCGAGGGATGGGCTCAGGGATTCGATATCAACGATTAATGAGGGTGCGACCGTGATATTCTTCTCGGAAGGTAAGGAAGGTGCTGACGAGTTATCAGAGTTGATGTTCGGTGAGCACGGATATCACAGGCCTTTGGTGTATTGAATGAATGAACAGATGGTGGTGCGAGATCCATGAATGGTAAGATGCTGAGGAGAATAGAGATCACAGGATTTCGTTTGATATGTAGTGCAACCGTAGATTTCGGCAATATCAATACATTGATCGGTACCAACGGTGCCAGGAAATCCAATCTTGTCTCAGTATTATCACTCATCCAAAGGATGATGTCCTTCAATCTTCAAAAGACGATATCAGAACGTTGTGCGAGATCGTTATTTTCGTCAAGGGCCTATGAGGTTCTAAAATCCCATCCTTTGTGAATACTATAGTAGGATGTTAAATCATATGGACAAAACCGATAGGGTGCCCAGTGACCGCTACAGAATCCAATATCATAAGCCATGAGAATTGACGCGTAAATCATCTGGCCTCAGCACCATTCAGGAAAAATCGTCTTTGTCGATAGCATCGTAACCCTACGTCATGATTAAATAACGTACATCGAAATCAATCACTCATGTCTGCAATCCCTCTGGCCCACATTAGCGCTGATGGAAGAGAACAGACATTGTCCGATCACCTTTTTGGTGTATCTAAGATATGTGGCGAATTCTGTTCAGATATAGGTCTGTCGGAGGTCGGATTAGTGTGCGGTCTTGCCCACGATATGGGCAAATATGCCGATAAATTCCAGGATTATCTGTTGGGAAATACAACATGTAAGAGGGGGGATATCGATCATTCGACAGTCGGTGCTCAATTCCTCTCCACCATTGGTTGTGATGAATACGATCTTTATAAAGAAGGGTCTCTGAATATGATGGAATTATGCATCTTCTCTCACCATTCAGGATTGATCAACTGTCTTTCGGATGATGGGGACGATGTCTTCATGAAACGTCTCAATAAAGAATTAGGTGCCGGAAGTTTAAGTTCAGTCATAGGTGATGTGGATTCCGGAGTCATCGATGCGATTCGTGAACACTTCCCTTTCGCTGTCGATAAATTAACCAGGAAGATTGTCGAAATATGTAGTACTGCCCGCAACGTTAAGGACAGAGGTTTCTTCAGAATAGGATTGTTGAGTAGATACATATTGAGCTGTCTGATCGATGCCGACCACAAGGACACGCGTTCGTTCATGGACGGTGTAGAAATCGAACCGTTTGAGTCACAATCTTGGGATGTCCTATGCTCAAGATTTGATGAATATACTGGGAATCTGAATTCAGATGGTGATGTGAATAGGATACGTTGGCAAGTCTCCGAAGAGTGCTATCTTAATTCGTTACGTGGCACGGGCGTTTACACGCTGTCCGTGCCGACTGGTGGCGGTAAGACGCTTGCTAGTCTGAGATTTGCCCTCAATCATGCAAAGAAAAATGGGCTTAAACACATCATCTATGTAATTCCCTACACATCCATCATTGATCAGAACGCTCAAGTGATTCGTAGTGTCCTCGAGAGAGATGGAGATAGGATTGTACTGGAATATCATTCGAATATCGAGAGAAGTGAAGATGAATCATCGATATGGAGGTACTATTCGGATTCGTGGGATGCTCAGATAATTGTAACAACGATGGTTCAATTTCTTAACACACTCTTTGCTTCGGGGAGTAGCAACATCAAGAAGATGCATAATCTGTCGAAGAGTGTTCTGATCTTCGATGAGATTCAGACATTGCCGATCAGATGCACCCACATGTTCAATGAATCGGTCAATTTTCTCTCCTCGGTCTGCGGTTCCACTGTATTGCTGTGCACTGCAACTCAACCCCTATTATCTGGAGTGAAGGACTTCCCGTTATCCATCGAGGTCGATTCTGAGCTGATGCCCAATCCAAAACAGCTTAATGATCAGTTGAAACGTTGTGAAGCAGAATACATCAATCCTGAAAGACCGATGTCAACTGAGGAGATCGTTGATTTCATCGTGGAGAAAAGTGAATCTTTTGACAGTATTCTGATCGTTACCAATACCAAATCCGCGGCTGCCAATATATTTGATGGTTTAATGAACAGAGTCTGCATAGAACATAACTTATTCCATCTAAGCACAAATATGTGCCCAGCGCATAGAAAATCTGTATTGAAGGATATTGAACACTCTCTTCTGGAAGGAAAGACAATGTGCGTTAGCACACAGCTGATAGAAGCGGGCGTCGATCTGGATTTTCAATGCGTCATACGTATGTTGGCAGGCATAGATTCGATTACACAGGTCGCAGGGAGATGTAATCGTAATGGACGTATGGATCACATGGGTTCTGTTTATGTTATAAAGAGTGAGGAGAATATGTCATCACTGATCGATATATCCGAGGGACGTAGATGTTCTCAAGATGTTCTAAGAGAATTTGATGATCCCTTATCACCTGATGCATTATCTCGCTACTATGAATATTACTTCTTCCAGCGTTCTCGTGATATGGGATATCCGAGTGGTAACACCACCCTATTCGAATTACTGTCTATAAATAAAGATTCAAGAGGGGTGTATCTTTCAAGGACAGGTAGGAAGATTAAGAGATTGCTTGGACAATCATTCAAGGAAGCCAATACGCTGTTCAAGGTCATTGATGAAAACGATACAGTGATAGTCCCATATGATCAGAACTCCAAGGATCTGATCAGCAGATTATGTTCGGAATCCGGCAAATACAATCTGTATGGGATAATGAGAGATCTACAGAGATATTCAATCAATGTATATGACATTACAAAGTTAATGAGAAGCGGGGTCGTAAGAGAGGTTGTGCCTGAATCTGGCATTTTTGTATTGGTCGAAGGTTATTATGATGAACATTTGGGAATGGTTAGAAAGTCAGTGAACAAGGCAATTGTATTTTGATGATAATATGGACAATATAGTAGAATTTAAGGTGTATGGGCCCAGAGCATTATTTACAGATCCGATCTCCAAGATCGGAGGTGAGAAGTATTCATACCCAGTCCCCACATATCAGGCTTTGAAAGGGATCCTGGAGTCGATCTATTGGAAGCCCACAATCATATGGTATGTTGATTCTGTGAGAGTGATAAAACCGATCGTCAATGAATCGGTTAACACGCGCCCGATAAACTATGGCGGAGGGAATGATCTTTCGATCTACACATATCTAAGTAATGTCGAGTATCATGTAAAGGCGCATTTTGAATGGAATATGAACCGTCCGGACCTTGAGAAAGACCGTAATGAGAACAAACATTATTTCCAGATAAAAAGGTGGATCGAGAAAGGCGGACGTCGTGACATCTTCCTGGGTACAAGGGAGTGTCAAGCATATGTCGAACCTTGTGATTTTGATGAAGGAATTGGAGCATATGATAGTCTTGACAGGATGCCGATGGGAATAATGTTCCATGGCTTTGATTATGGTGATGAGGTTGGAGATGATGAATTAACAGCCAGATTCTGGATGCCTGTGATGGTGAATGGAGTCATAGAATACATCAGGCCGAATGAGTGCACCATTCGTAAAAAGGTCAGGGATTACAAGATAAAGAAGGTGGAACTTGGAAAGGAGGATTTGGAATGAGTTGGCTGACAGCACTATCATCCACCTATGATACATGTATCGAGTATGAGGATTATACGACGGGATCCAATCCGCTCATACCGATATGTCATACAACTAATTTAACGCCGATTGAGATCACAATCGATATTGATGGAAATTTCTTGGGAGCCGATATCGTATCAAAAGAACATCAGAATACGATAATGCCGTGTACCGAGGAATCCGCTGGCAGGACATCCGGCCTTGCCGCATATCCCCTGTGTGATAAGTTAGAATATCTTGCACCAGATATCTCGGAGAGAGCCTATGAAAAGGAAGACTCCAGCGGAAAGAGGAAAGCGGTTCGTTGCGGATTCGATTTGTATATTAAAGAGATATCTGGCTGGGCAGAATCTCAATACGGCTTACCAAAAGTTGGTGCCGTGAGGAAATATGTCTCAAAAGGAACAATCCTTAATGATTTGATCAAATCAGGCATACTCTGTAGCGACGAATCCGGTAGATTGTTAGGGAGATCCGAGATGGGGGATTCTGCTCTGATCACACAGGCAAAGATACCTGGAGAACAGAGCAGTATGTTCGTCAGATGGAGGGTCGACATACCGGGTGATCCAGTAAAGAACACTTGGCAAGACAAAAATCTTCAAGAAAGCTGGATAAGGTATCAGACGTCATTGGATGGAGAAACAGGTCTGTGCTATGCCACTGGTGAATATACAACCATGGCTACCAACCATCCTGCCAAGATACGTCACGGTGGCGATAAGGCCAAGTTGATATCCTCCGACAATAAGAATGACTTCACATACAAAGGTAGGTTCGAATCCCCTGAGCAGGCCTGTGGTATCGGCCTCATTACCACACAGAAAGCACACTGTATGTTAAGATGGTTGATATCTAGGCAGGGTTATCACGAGGGCGATCTCTGTATTGTCACATGGAGTGAAACAGGTGCAAAGACACCTGACCCATTTGACACGGATTATAGTATATTCGAATCCGACGATCTGGAACCTCCTCTCCTTAGTCCAGTCGTATCTGAGAGGATAAATAACCGTTTCAGAGGGTATGACAGTAAGATCATCAATGATCACGTTCACATCATGGCACTGGACTCGGCTACAACAGGGAGGATGTCGATCCTCATGTACAGAGAATACATCGGATCGGATTATCTGGAACGTCTTGACAGATGGTACACATCCCTCGAATGGCACCATTCATTTGGCTTTAAGATGAATGAAGAGGGCGAATCAGTACGTTTCTGTTTTTATGGAGCACCATGCCCCAGAGACATAGCTAAATCTGCCTTCGGAGAGAATGCAGATGACAAAATTATTCGCAATACGATAGAACGTTTGATACCTTGTATAATGGAAGGCAGAAAGATTCCGAAAGATATCGTGGATTGCGCGGTCAGGCGCGCATCCAATCCTATGATATTCGAAAGAAAATTTGAGCATGACAAAGCCGTTTCAATCGCTTGTTCATTATATAAGAATTGGTCAGGAGGAAAACACAAGATGACATTAGAAGAGAATAGGAACAGCAGAGATTATCTCTATGGTCGTTTACTTGCCATAGCAGATCTTCTTGAGAGCAATGTTCTAAGAGCGCAGAATGAGAACCGTCAGACAACAGCATCAAGACTGATGCAACGTTTCTCTGAGTTCCCATTCAGTACATGGAGAACGATAGAATTGTCTTTAGCCCCATATAAGGCTAGGCTCAACCAATCTAGTGCAGTGTATTATGAAAGGAAAATACAGTCAATCATGGCATTATTCAATGCAGATGATTTCACTAACGATTCGAAGTTGACCGGTGAGTTCCTTCTGGGATATCACTGTCAAAAAGAAGATCACTTTAAGAAGAAGAATGAAGAAGGCAAAGAGAACGAGGAATGAAAATGGCAACAATTCAAAATAAAATCGATTTCGCACTAATCATCGGTGTGAATGGGGCCAACCCCAATGGCGATCCACTCAACGGGAACAGACCTAGACAGACCGTCGATGGTCTTGGAGAGATCTCTGATGTGTGCATAAAGAGGAAGATCCGCAACAGAATCCAGGATCTCGGCGTAGAGATCTACGTAAAATCAGATGACCGTTCCGATGACGGGTTCAAAAGCTTGAGAGAGCGCGCTAACGACGTCATCAAACAGTTTGGAAAGGATCGTGAGAAGTTCGCTGAGGCTGCCTGTGCTAAATGGTATGATGTCCGTGCATTTGGACAGTTATTTGCCATGAAAGGCGATGGGAAGGATGGTCTTTCCGTTGGAATAAGAGGCCCCGTATCTATTCGCCCCGCATTCTCAGTGTCTCCCGTAAACATCACAAGCACACAGATAACAAAGTCTGTCAACACAGAGACAGGTGATAAGAAAGGATCAGATACCATGGGAATGAAGCACAGGGTGGATTTTGGAATCTATCTGTTGTGCGGAAGCATCAACGTCCAGCTCGCTCAGAAGACTGGTTTCTCTGACGAGGATGCAGAACTTCTTAAGACAGCACTATCCACATTGTTCGAGAACGACTGTTCCTCAGCAAGGCCCGATGGCAGTATGGATGTCATCGAGATGATCTGGTGGAAGCATAACTGTGCAAGTGGTCAGTACTCTTCAGCAAAGGTACACAACTCTGTGAAGATCATCCCTAAGTGTGATCAGCCTCACTCCGCTGAAGATTATGAGATAAAGATAGAGAACCTGGACGGTCTCACCGGAGAGATAATCTCATGAACTATGTGGAAGAGGAATACCTCCAACTGTCAGGCATACAACATTTCGTCTTTTGTCCGAAACAATGGGCGCTAATACACATCGAACAGGTGTGGGCAGAGAATGCTAAGACAGTGAAAGGTGACCTCTTCCACAAGAATGTGGACAGCCATATCTCGATTGAGAAACGAAACCAAAAGCTGATCCAGAGATCTGTCAGGGTCTCATCTCCATCCCTTGGTATCTCAGGAATCTGTGATGTTGTCGAATATGAGCTGGTAGAGGGTACGGATCGGCCAGTCTGTTGTTTTCCGGTCGAATACAAGGTCGGTAGAAAGAAGCTTGGACTGGAGGACAAAGTTCAGCTCTGTGCGGAAGCAATATGCTTGGAAGAGATGCACAATGTCAGCATCCCATATGCCTACATATATTACGGACAGGAGAGGAGACGCACCAAGGTAGACATAGATAATGATTTGAGAGCAACTACGGTACAGGCCATAGAAGAGATGCATACGTATCTTCAAAACGGAATTATACCGTCTACTTCCTATACTGCAAAATGTAGGAATTGCTCTTTGATAGATTTGTGCATGCCTCCAAAGGATACATACCCAGATGTAGAAGAATACGTCAGAAGAACGATCTTTGAATCCCTATGAAACAATTATTGAATACCTTGTATGTGACATCCCCTGATGCCTATCTGTCAAAGGATGGGACAAATGTTGTCATCGTTATTGATGGAGAATCTGTCGGCCGTGTACCGATACACAATATAGAGTCTATCGTGATGTTTGGCAGGATGGGTGCCAGCAGCTCTCTCATGGGGTTGTGTGTAGAAAATCAGGTGTCCTTGTTTTTCATGACATCCTTTGGAAGACCGATCGCCCATGTCACCGGAATTACGAAAGGGAACGTACTATTGCGTCGGGAACAATATAGAATTGCTGATGATCCTACGAGATCATTGGAGATATCTCGCAATATGATAATGGGGAAGATAACAAATCAACGGGCATTCCTGAGGAAATATAAGAGTAATTACAAGGATGAGCCAACAACGAAGCAAACCTCTGAATGCATAGAGAAATTGTCTGCATTCATCACAGAGATCAGGAGCGTTGGATCAACCGATTCCTTGAGAGGTATCGAGGGAGCAGCGGCCAATTGCTATTTCGATAATTTTGATAATCTGATTCGTTATAATAAGGACTCATTCATCTTTCGTACTCGCAATCGTCGTCCACCTAGAGATAGGGTCAATGCCATGCTTTCTTTCTTATATTCTGTGTTGACAAACGATGTCATTGCCGCCTTAGAAAGTGTGGGATTGGATCCGTACGTGGGATTCCTTCATACAGATCGTCCAGGAAGACCGTCATTGGCATTGGATCTCATGGAAGAATTGCGCCATATCGTTGATCGCACCGTCATCTATGCCATCAATATGAAAATGATAGATCCCAAGGACTTCATATCTTCTGACGATGGTGCCGTTTTGTTGAATGAAGAATCTAGGAGAACCCTCATAGATCTTTGGCAAACTAGAAAGAATGATGAAGTGTATCATCAATATCTGGGAGAATATATCCAACTAGGGCTCCTCCCGTATGTTCAGTCCATGTTATTGGCTAAATTCATCAGGAAGGAGATCAACGGATATCCACCATATGTTCTGAAGGAAAAGAAATGATGCTTCTCATAACGTACGATGTATCTACCCAAGATGATAATGGCGACTATCGTCTGAGACGTGTCGCCAAGCTATGTATGAACTACGGCCAACGGGTTCAGAAGTCTGTATTTGAGTGTATCGTTACTCCCGCACAAGCTGTGAGACTTGAATCGGAACTATCTAATATTATTGATCAGTCTTATGATAGCATAAGGATTTACCATCTTGGTTCGGATTATGCTTCCAAAATAACGCACATTGGAGCAAAAAAACCTTTGAATCTCAACGGAACGTTAATCTTCTAACATGAAGTGAACATATATCCTTGGTGTGTTAGTGGAAGCAATGTAGCTTCAATTCTTATTTTTATTCTATTTTCGCATTCTTATTACGAAATTCGAACAAAATCTTCTAAATACCCCTCATGTTATTAAAGGAAAACAGTCACACCCCTCGCGGGTGTGTGGATTGAAATTTCGAGAGGACCTGCGCATAATCGAGAGCCTCGCGGTCACACCCCTCGCGGGTGTGTGGATTGAAATATCGAAGACAAAAAGAATGACCTGATAAAGAAGAGTCACACCCCTCGCGGGTGTGTGGATTGAAATTAGGCTTTTCCACAGGTCACCATCCTTAACCTTAAGTCACACCCCTCGCGGGTGTGTGGATTGAAATGCGGTCATGGCGCAGAAGGGCTTCGAGCAGTACCTGTCACACCCCTCGCGGGTGTGTGGATTGAAATATCGACCTTACAGACTTGATCCGTGATATCACGGATGTCACACCCCTCGCGGGTGTGTGGATTGAAATACGTTCGACTATCTGGACATCCCCGAGCGTGAACAAGTCACACCCCTCGCGGGTGTGTGGATTGAAATTGATAATGATCGATATAATGTATGTATGATATCATGTCACACCCCTCGCGGGTGTGTGGATTGAAATGCGAGGGCGCAAAAGGCCATCGCCACACTCGCTCGCGTCACACCCCTCGCGGGTGTGTGGATTGAAATGACCTTGAAGTCGGGAGGGATGCAGAATGAGGGTGTCACACCCCTCGCGGGTGTGTGGATTGAAATGTGAACGTGAAAAAGTTACACTTGGGGCAATTGTCGGGTCACACCCCTCGCGGGTGTGTGGATTGAAATACAACTGTGTTATGGATCATGTTGTCATCGCAGTGTCACACCCCTCGCGGGTGTGTGGATTGAAATGTCGTACGTCCCTATGAGTGCATCGGACGCCCTCTGAGTCACACCCCTCGCGGGTGTGTGGATTGAAATTTGATAACTACAAAAACTGGCAGATAGTCATCACCTGTCACACCCCTCGCGGGTGTGTGGATTGAAATAAGGATCTGTTTGCATAGGGATAGGATTTTCTCATGTCACACCCCTCGCGGGTGTGTGGATTGAAATTTCGGCAATTGCGACGATTTGGGAAAATGTAAACGCCGTCACACCCCTCGCGGGTGTGTGGATTGAAATGTCGAGGAAGTCCTCTACCTCATGGTGGACATGGCGTCACACCCCTCGCGGGTGTGTGGATTGAAATGATAACTGGCGACGTTGTTGCTAGGTCAAGGTGGTTAGTCACACCCCTCGCGGGTGTGTGGATTGAAATCCGAAGCGGTTACCGCAAGTCCATGAGCTCGAATCGTCACACCCCTCGCGGGTGTGTGGATTGAAATGTTTCTACGATCTCCCGGTCTCATTGACGACGGGAGAGTCACACCCCTCGCGGGTGTGTGGATTGAAATGGTCAAACGCTGGCTGAGTTCCGCATATTCGCGGGTCACACCCCTCGCGGGTGTGTGGATTGAAATTCCATTTCGACCACGTTGAACTCAACTTTCCAAGTCACACCCCTCGCGGGTGTGTGGATTGAAATATGTCCATTTCAATCACCGTGCGTATGTGTGGGGTCACACCCCTCGCGGGTGTGTGGATTGAAATTGGTTGAGCGCACTCATGGCTTTACGCATGATCTCGTCACACCCCTCGCGGGTGTGTGGATTGAAATCATCCGGACATCGAGACATCCTACCGGACATCCTACGTCACACCCCTCGCGGGTGTGTGGATTGAAATGAGAACGTACTTATGGATTGGAATTTGACGATCTGGGTCACACCCCTCGCGGGTGTGTGGATTGAAATATGTCCATTTCAATCACCGTGCGTATGTGTGGGGTCACACCCCTCGCGGGTGTGTGGATTGAAATTGGTTGAGCGCACTCATGGCTTTACGCATGATCTCGTCACACCCCTCGCGGGTGTGTGGATTGAAATCATCCGGACATCGAGACATCCTACCGGACATCCTACGTCACACCCCTCGCGGGTGTGTGGATTGAAATGAGAACGTACTTATGGATTGGAATTTGACGATCTGGGTCACACCCCTCGCGGGTGTGTGGATTGAAATATGTCCATTTCAATCACCGTGCGTATGTGTGGGGTCACACCCCTCGCGGGTGTGTGGATTGAAATTACACCATGATCTGGATTGGGCACTGGCAGTAGATGTCACACCCCTCGCGGGTGTGTGGATTGAAATCACGCTCTCAACGTTGCACGGGTTCATTTCGTGAGTCACACCCCTCGCGGGTGTGTGGATTGAAATCGCGATGGTCACCGTACGTCACTGCCTTACTCGGAGTCACACCCCTCGCGGGTGTGTGGATTGAAATACTTACTTCCTTTATTGCCTTCGTTTGTTGATCGAGTCACACCCCTCGCGGGTGTGTGGATTGAAATGACCATTACTATGATTTTGAAAAGTCAGTACTCTGTCACACCCCTCGCGGGTGTGTGGATTGAAATACCATCATAGGATAGCGCAAATCTTCCATACAGCATGTCACACCCCTCGCGGGTGTGTGGATTGAAATCTTGGTGTTCCCATCGTAATCCGTGGTCTTGACCTGGTCACACCCCTCGCGGGTGTGTGGATTGAAATTCCAGTTCTACAATGAACTGACGAGGTTTGCCTGTCACACCCCTCGCGGGTGTGTGGATTGAAATAAAAAGGGAACTCTAAAATGGGATGGATCCCGTCGTGTCACACCCCTCGCGGGTGTGTGGATTGAAATTCGGAGATGACGATGGAAGACGTCCTCATCCTCGGGGTCACACCCCTCGCGGGTGTGTGGATTGAAATCCTCTGTTCCTCGTAGCCTCTGATCTCTTTTGCCGTCACACCCCTCGCGGGTGTGTGGATTGAAATGCCGAGAAGTGTCCCGAGGGAGACGAGTGGTGGGGTCACACCCCTCGCGGGTGTGTGGATTGAAATAAGTTGTCGATAATGAGTTTTGCTGTTGTTTTAGGTCACACCCCTCGCGGGTGTGTGGATTGAAATACCTTCCTTATTGATTGTCTCTTATTATCGATAAGGTCACACCCCTCGCGGGTGTGTGGATTGAAATACGATGGTAGAGAATCTAACATCCTCACCGTCGCAGTCACACCCCTCGCGGGTGTGTGGATTGAAATATGGTCTGGAATCGCATGAGGCTCGGAGCATTCGAGTCACACCCCTCGCGGGTGTGTGGATTGAAATACACTCCGGAATGGGATAGGGAGGCTCGGAGTGGGTCACACCCCTCGCGGGTGTGTGGATTGAAATTCGTGTTTGACCTCTGATGCCGGACGTCCTCGGAGTCACACCCCTCGCGGG
>CAVJRF010000016.1:0-30812 GCA_963651945.1 Eggerthellaceae bacterium
TTGTCATCCTTGTTCGTGGTCGTGTCCCAGGCATATTTCAGATCGGGAGGGAAGAAACCGTCCGTATCCATGACGAATACGATATCGTCGCCGTCCTCCGCGGTGCTGCTGAGTATTATCTGATCCTTGGGAACGGAACCCATGATCGAGATGTCGATGGCATGATACATACAATCGGGATGTGTGTGGCCTCCGACGATCGGTACGTTGAACTTCCTGACGGCGCGTTCCATACCCTTCAGCATCTGCGAGCATATCTTGTCATCCTTCACGGATATGACATCGACCATCGCGAGTGCCTTACCGCCCATGGCTGCGATATCGTTGACGTTGACCAACACTGCGAAATAACCTGCATAGAACGGATTCGTCTTCAGAAGGGATTCCATGATCCCGTCCGCTGCGAATAGGAGCAGATCATCTCCGAACTCGATGGCTGCCGCATCCTCCCCTTCGGAAGCATACACGGTGGCGAATGTATCAGTGGGTAGGAATCTGACCACATCGTGGATCGTATTCTTCCTCGTGATACCTGGGAACTCTCTTATCGCTTTGACTATGCCATCCAGTTCCATACGGTATCGTAAGTCGCTCATACTACAAATAGTAGACTATTTTGCTCGATAATCTGGGTAGAATAAAAATACTATCGCTAGATAATGGATTACGGTATTTATGGAACCTCAGTTGCTCGCATTGCTGATCCTAGCGATTTTGTACGTGCCATGCTTCATCTTCGTCAAGAGGAGCAAGTGGTGTAAGGAGCATGGATTGGTCACGTCGAGCGTACTGATCATGCTGAAGACGAAATGGGGTATCAACCTCATGACGCGTCTAGGTAAATACAAACGTTTCTGGAGGGTCTGCGGTGTGGTCTCATGGATCGTCACTGCCGTCCTGATGATCGGTATGGTGTCCATATTGATCATCGATATGCTCGTGATCCCCAGGATGACGAGCACGGCCGGACTCGGTGTCGAGTATGTCCTGGCCATCCCGGGTATCAACCCCGTTCTCCCGTTCGTATATGGTTGGATCGGTCTGATCATCGCCATGGTGGTACACGAGACCGCTCACGGTATTCAGACGAAAGCGAATGATATGGAGGTCGAGAACACAGGTATCATCCATTGTGTCGTCCCGTTGGGAGCGTTCGTGGAACCGAACAACGAACAGGTGCAGAAATGCAGCAGAAGAGCAAGGATGGACCTATATGCCGCCGGAATAACAACGAACTTCTTCGTCGCCATTGCGATGTTCCTTCTTGTGACATGCGGTATGACCTCGGGAATCACGAGCGATTACGGGGACAATCCCGCCATCATCGGTATCGGGGATTCCTCACCGGCATTCGATTCCGGGATTCCTAACACGGCGATCATAATCTCGATCACCGACGATGAAGGGAATAAGTACGATGTCACCAGCAAAACCGATTTCCTCGACCATATAACCCATTGCGGGAAATATTCTCTAGAATACAATTACAAAGGCACCATCGAGACCAAGGATGTGATCCTAGGTACGTTCATACAGAAGGTCGTCACAGGTTCGCCTGCGGATCATGGTAATATCGTGAGCGGTTCGATGATCTACAGCATCACGAAGATAAACAGCGAACGTGAACCTGAATCCGAGGAGATCCTCATAGGCCCGAACACCGATGTCAGCGATTTCCTGAGTAGCGTAGAACCCGGACAGAACATTCTCGTGAAATGGTACAAGTACGCCGACGGCGAGCTCGGAGAACTCGTGGAGAGTGCGGTGACACTCGGTAACAACAACGGTGTCGCATATCTCGGTGTCGTGATGAGCACATCGGGATTCGGATTCACGACTCCCAACGAGGTCGTCAGCGTCGGTATCGATCCGTTCTACGGACGCGAGACGGTCGGCGAGAAACTGTATGGGCTGCTCGCATTCGTCGGTAACGCATTCAGCGGATACTCACCCGTACCCGAATACACACACTGGTGGTATGACAGTAACGTACTCCCCAACGATGTGTTCTGGGTGATCATGAGCCTCCTGTTCTGGATATTCTGGCTCAACATCGTTCTCGGTATCACGAACGCCCTCCCGGCAGTACCGTTCGACGGAGGCTTCCTCTTCATGGGCGGACTGAGCTTCATACTCGAGAAGTTGGGAATGAAGAATGACGAACAGAGGGAATCGCTCGTGGACAGGATAGGAACGGCGGTGACCTATGTCACGTTGGCCATGGTGATCATAATAATCGTCGTTATGGTCATCTGATCAGATCGGGGCCATCCCCGATCAATCTCTTCGCCCATCTCAATTTCTTCGATTTGATCAAGATATCCTTCCCATCCCCGAAATACGGATCATCGAAATCGAATCCATAGAGCCTTATCTTGGACGAGCCGAAATGTCTTGCCAAACATACCGCTCTATCTCCGTCGGTGAATCCTCCGAAGTTACAGAGGACGTTATCGGGAGATGATTGTGTGGTCAGGACGACCTTACCGCGGAATTCCTTCGCATACCTAGTGATCAGATCCGCATTATCCCCATGCGCATGGATCAACGTCACTGCACCCATGTCCGATGCTTTGATCTGACTGTCGATATCCCCATCGAGATCCGTGACTACGATATCGGGCACGATCCCCATGGCCATCACACGGACGGTCGCCGAACCGGCCGATATCAACGTACCGCTTGGTGGGGATCTCCTCACATCGGATTCGAGACACTTGGCGGCACCGAAGACAGAGACCTCGTCGCCTATCAATGACGATAACTCATCCACGGTGATTAGGTCGGCATTGAGCATCAGAACCTTCAACAATCTTGCGGATGCCTCATCCGACGACCTGTCATAACCCATGTCCGATAGGATGGACTCGTAGATCGGAGACCATTCATCAAGCCTCATTCACGGTCTCCTCGACTGAAGAGTTCTTCTTGATCACGGTGAATACACTCGAGACCACGATGGTGACGATACCGAACATGAATTCGATGAATATGACGTACAGGTCGACCGTTCCGTAGCCCATGTAGTTCCTCAGGAAATCGACGAGCCCCTGGATGATGAAGGCGAATCCCATCAGTGCGACCATGGTCGTGATCAATCCGTACGGCATCTGCTTGGTCTCCACGTATTCACTGATGACCTGACCCGCATAGTTCAGCAATACCGAGAATGCGAACGGCCAGAGGAAATTGGCGAAGAACTCCATCATGAGATAGATGGCTCCGTTGTTCAGTACATCCTTTATCGAGAAGAATGCAATGATCAATGCGGTTATGAACAACGCCGCGGACAACACCTTGAATGTGAGCGTTATACTGGGCGATCTCAATCCGCCCCTGATCAGATCGATATATCCATACGTCGTATCGACGGCATCGTATGCATAGATCAGCACCAGCCCGCCGATGAGGAATATCACCATCGGTGCCGTCATCGAGAAGATGTAGGACAACGAATTGGATACGATGAAAGCGGAGATGTCCGCCAATATGTAGACCAATGCGATGAAGCACAACAGTATGCCTATCGGTGCGAGGAACCTCTTCTTCTTCTGAGGATCCTTGATCGTCTTGGAAAGGATGTAGATGAATCCCTCCACGCCAGGAGTTTGCTTCACATAGACCTTCCTGACAGAATCGATCGGCACACGAGATGATATGATCGGATAGACGTATTCATCCTCCGCACCGTCACCGACAAGGATCGCATGTTCTGGTTTCACGGTATCGATCACAGTCTCCAACTCTGAGATCAATATTGAATCGGACCTGTGCCCGACCTTCTTGTCCCCGCATATCAGAGCGATCTCGACATCCTCGTCATCCTTCTGGATATCGTTGTAGATGTTTATCGCGGCAAGCAACGCATTGACATCGGAATCCTCTGGATCCTCGACGCCAAGGCTCATGACGGCAGCCTTCGCTGCCTCTATGCCTATGACGGGTGTCTCCACACCCCCCTTTACTCCGAAATCATCGTCCCTGTCGATGACGAGGACCAGCGTCTTTGTCACGAACCCATATTCACCTTGCGACGATATATAATCTGTCTTCATGCATGAGAGGATGGTACCATCACCGATGCCTTCTCGGAAATGCATATATCCGCATCCATCATTCGGAATCGTATGCAGATCACATGGTACGGCCACTCATGTTTCTCATTCCGTAATGAGAATGTCAGTATTGTCATCGATCCCCACGACGGAAAGACGATGGGTTTGAGGGTACCGGATGTGTCCGCGGACATCGTCCTCATGTCGCACGATCACTACGACCATAATGCATCGGCATGCATCGGTGGCGATCATGAGGATCATAAGTTCCACAACGGAAGATTCGCCTCGCATGGAGTAGAGTTCCTGGGACTCGATACGTACCACGACCACCATCAGGGTTCGAGGAGAGGTCACAATACCGTCTATATCCTCGATATGGATGGCGTATCGATATGTCACTGCGGTGACCTCGGCTGCATCCCATCCAAGGATGTTCTGGATGAAATGAAAGGCGTGGATATCCTGATGATACCTGTCGGCGGATTCTACACGATGAAACTCGATGAGGCGTTGGAACTCATAGATATCATCGACCCGAAGGTCGTCATCCCGATGCACTATCACATCGACGGATTGAAGATAGATGAGATAAGCGGTATCGATCCTTTCATCGGATCGATCTCCGGCAGAAGGATCGTGAACGTAGGTAGGACTGCCGATATCGATAAGGACAGCATACCGGAGAAGGAGTGTTGGGTCTTCGACTATTGATCAGTCGTAGAGATCCAAGGCATCTTCCAACTTACCCATCTCGATGGGTGTCGTCAGATCCCCGACCAATGCACCCTTGGAGTTCGCAAGGACTCCGGGCGCAACGAATTTACAACCGTGGTTCAACGTCGTCCTGACGATGTTGTCCACCTTGAGGACATCCTTTATCAATGCGATATCCTCGTCGGTAGCATCCGGGCAGACAGCGACACCTTTGTTCGTCGCTCTGCAGACGGAACCTACCGTAACTATGTCCGCTATCGTTCCGCGGACACATTCGACTCCGAGAGCATCCTCGATCTCCTTCATCGATGCATCATCGATCTCGGGATTGACGATCGCACCCCTGTCGTTGACAAGGATGTTGTTCCCGGCCGCATTCAGTTTATCGTTGAGAAGGGCGACAGGGGTCTTGGAACGGATTACCTCCAATTCCCTCTCCCCTGCGAGCCCTGACACGATAGCGCCATTGGAATTCATAGCCACGAGTGAACCGACGACATAACTGTCGGCCACCGTGACCCTGATGCATTCGACGCCAAGTGCCTGCTCGACGTTGTTCACGAATTCGTTCACAGCGTCGTGAGCTACGAATGCGAGACTCTCGTTAGCCACTGCGAATACACCTATGTTTGGGTTTCCGTCGTAACTAGCGCGTCTCATCATACGATCACTCTGCTTTCTCTGTGGTTTCTACGGGCACAACGAGTGAGACTTCGACAAGGCCATCGTCGAATTTGACTGCCTTGACGGTCACTTTTCTGGGAGGGTTCTGGATTCCTCTCTCCCAGATCTTCTCGTTGAGTGATTTGTCGATCCAGACCTTGTCTGCATCGGCCTTCATGTGCCTTGCGATGTTGTCCCTGATCTCCTTAATCGCACGTGCTGCTCTCTTGGTACGGGGTGCCATCTTCGTGGCTCTCATGGGGATTGTGATAATCCTCTCTACTTCCTCACTCATTCTATCCCTCACTCTTTGATCTTACTCATGCGCCAGGACCTTCTCTTAGGGTGGCGGAGGAACTGCCTGTTCGTCTTGATCATAACCCAGGCGGGAACACGGCGGTTCTGGTTGACCAACTTGTTGAGCCTGGCTTTCATGGCTGGCGGTTTTGTTGATGACATGATTATCTCCTCTCGATTTTGATCTCCCTGTGTTGCGGGGCGACCTGTCTAAGGATATCTCTCAGCATGGCGTCTGTTATGACTCCCTGCAACCTACCCGACTGGGCAAGTTGTATCAGCTGCATCTCGACCATGTCCGCCAACTGAGGGTTCGCGACCCTTATGTTTGCGAGCCTATCCCTTGCTTCAGGAGTGAGGATCTGCCTCAGAATCATCTGTTTCTGAAGCTCCATCTGTTTGCGCTGGTTATCCGCAGCCTGCTGCTGTGCCGCAGCCTGTTGCTGACTCGCCTGCATCTCCGCAAGTCTTCTCTGTCTCAATGCTTCCAATTCAGGATCATCCATGCTGATACCTCCTCAGGCGTTCATCTCGTCATAAACCTCTTTGGCGGCGTTGTCAAGAAGAGACATTCCGCTGGGGCTGATAGCACGGCCCTGCTTGTCCTTTGAGACAAGGTAGCCAGCCTGCTCGAGCTGAATCATACATTTTCTGGCGATGTTACGGCTTCCTTTTACCGCTCTGTTGGGCATTGTACCCTTGTCGCGGTATCCACCGTATTCTGCTGCAAGTCTCGAAGATCCCATGGGACCTTTGACATAGAGCTTCCTCATAATGGAGGCGGACCTAGTGAACCACCAGTCCTCCTGCGAGGGAGCCTTCTCTGTGTGCACACCGGTCTTCACAAACTCAGCCCACTCAGGGGGCACGATCGCGGAGTTCTGTTTCAGCTTCTCTGCGACCTTGAGGATGAGCTTCTCGGCGGGAACGTCATAGACGGTTACCATTTTCTTACCTCTTTTTCGATTTCATCCGTAGTCTATGGCTATAGCCAAAGCTACGGCGAACTTCGCTATACTAGCCTACTATATAACTATTTAGAAAGAGGCGGTGCTGGCCGTATTCCATAGGTGGATGATGTTCGTTTCTCATATCCGAGGGCATCATCACATTCCGGGACATGGGTATGCATCATGATTAATTAACTGCAACGATATCACCCGGACATGAGGTATGTCGTCGCTATCACCGGTGCATCCGGTTCCGTCTATGGGATACACCTGCTCAGGAACCTACCTGGCGAGAAGATACTCGTGATATCCGATATGGCGAAGAAGATAATCCCTCACGAGACATCGTATTCTGTCGATGACGTCAAAGCGATGGCCGACGTGACGTTCGAGGACGATGATCTCTTCGCTTCGATATCGTCCGGCAGTTACAGCTTCGATGCCATGTTCGTGGCTCCCTGCAGCGGAAGCACATTGGCCAAGATCCATGCAGGTATCGCGGACACCCTCGTAACCAGGGCGGCCGCCGTGGCGATGAAGGAATCGAGGAAGCTCATCATCATACCCAGAGAGACGCCGAAGAGTTCCATCTTCCTGAGGAACGAGTATGAATTGTCGATGATGGGTGCATGCATCCTCGATGCGAATCCGGGATTCTATTCAAAACCGAGGTCCGTTGATGATATGGTGGATTTCGTGGTCGGGAGATGTCTCGATCAGGTCGGGATCGAACACGGCCTGTATAAGAAATGGGAGTGATGTCCCAGATACTCTGGGACAGTGCACTCATTCGAGGTAGATACCGGGCTTACCCGGGCTGGCCACCTTGGATTTGTTCTGAGGATCGTATTTGTCCTCATCCTCCGCACTGACCACTTCCACATTATGACCGATCTCGTCTGCGATGAAGTCCCTGGCGGACAGGAGGTGTGTCACCTCGTCCAATCCGCTGACGGCCTCGATCCTCTCGACAGGAAGCCTCATGTAATCCTGAGCGACCTTCCTCGCGAAGTCCGGGACGGTCTTTCCCATCTTCCTGAGGTTCTCGTCGGCCATACATGCCTTCGTAAGTGTCGGTACATCCAACCTGCCCTCTCTGTGGAGTTCGACGGCCTTGGCGAACACATCACGCTTCCACTTCATGGATGTGTAGATGATTATCCTCTTGGGCTGCATACCGGTGACCTTTATGATCTCCGATATATCGGACATGACCTCCCTTATGAGGTCCTCCGCATATTCCGCAGAGACGGAACGGATGTTCACATCCGCATCGTCGAGCTGTGCCTCGGAGACCATTCCCTCGAAGCCGAACTCCTCCCAGAGTTCCTCCGCCACGTGGGGTGTTACGGGCATCATGGTCGTGATCCATATCCTGGCGGCCTCCCTGATCGTCTCGGTGTTAGTACCGCCCCTTCTGATATACCACTTGAAATCGTTGAACATCTCGAAGTAGACGGTGGATGCCATCTGCCTGATGTCGAAGGTCTCCATCGCCTCCCTTATCTCCGCGATGTGCGTGTGGAACCTCGAGAGCAACCAATCGTCGATCGATGATCTCGCATCTCCCTTGATCTGGATGAGGTCGTCGATGAACTTCACGATCTTGTCAACCCTCTGCTTGTACGTGTAGACGTTGTCCTCATCCCACTCGACATCGATGAACGGTGATGCGGAGTGTGCATAGAACAGTCTCATACCATCAATGCTGAACTTGTCCACGGCACCGGGGATGGGTTGTGCGCCTCCTTTGGATTTCGAGATCTTACCGGATGCGTTGGCGGGTGATTTCTTACCCGTGACGTACCAGTTGACCATGATGCCTCTCGGACACATCTCCTCCGGGAGGATGGCGACATGATTGAAGAGGAATGCAGGGAAGTGGACGGTCATATGCTCCTTACCGCCGAGGTTGAGATCGAGAGGATACCAATACTCTACATCCTTCCTTATTTTGTCAAGAAGTTCTACGGATATTCCCGTCTTGGACGATACATCTTCGATATCTCCCTTCTTCAAGTAGACGTAATCGAAGAACACATCGGTCATCTGCTCCGGCCTTATCTGACCCTCGTTCGCATACATCGATACGAGATAGTATATCGGGTAGAGTGTGGAGTCCGAGATGGCCTCGATGATCCATCTCTCGTCATACGGGAACCTCGTTCCGAGCCAATTACCGAGACGGACACAGGCCCTCTCTCTGAACCAATCGAGGACGCCGTGTACGTTGTTGTAGTAATCCACGGGTTCGATGTGCATGTGCTTGCAGTGCTCGTGCGTCCTCTCGGTGAGGTCCTGATCGGCATAATTGATGAACCACTGATCGTCGATACGTTTGATGTAGACCTTCTGACCGCATCTGCATATGACCTCTTCCGTGAGGTCATAGAAAACATCCGCTTCATTGGCGGCGACCATGATCTCCTTCATCCTGTCCTTCGCCTTGTCGACGGGCATACCTGCGACCTCTCCGCAGATGGGTTTCATCTTACCCATGTGGTATCCGTCCTTGTAGACCTGCTTCTTAGCATCCACGAGCTTCGGGTCGCCGGGCATCGTGATACCGAGCCTGTCGATTATCGTCTTGGCGGGGAATTCGCCGTAACCTTCGATCTCTATTATCGAGACGGGTACGACGGAATCGATGAGCTCCTGTGTGAGTCCGTACTTGGAGATCATCTCGGGATCCTTCTTCACCGCTTCCAAAGAGATCCAATCATCGGGTGCATCCGACGGACACGATGTCACGAGGCCTGTACCGACATTGGGGTCGCAGAATGTAGCGGGGAACACGGGGATCTCCTTGTGGAGGGCGGGTGCTACGCACATCCACCCGATCATGTCCTTGCCGGGGATCCTTCCGATCTCCTCGATTCCGTCCTTCTGATATCTTATCTTGTCGAATGCCTGGGGCGAGATGATCCATGTCTCCCCATTGTACCTTACTTTGACATACTCCACATCGGGATTCACCCAGAAACAGACCTGACCGAAGATGGTCTCGGGCCTGAGCGTCGCCGCTACGAGATATTCGTCACCGTGCTTGAATTTGAGGAGGACATACTCCTGCGTCTCCGCATTGCCGCCCTTCGAGATATCTGTCTCCGATGCATCCACAGCGACAGGTCCGCACGATACGCATGACGGTGCGTAATACGGCTTTTGGATCAACAATCCTGCCTCTTTGAGCTTCTTGAACTGCCATTGGATGAACTTGGAGTAATCCGGGTATAGTGTACATGTGAATCTCCTCCAATCGGCAAGGAATCCGAATCTTCTCCAATATTCGTTCTGATAGACATCGTTGAAGAAGTTCACGACGGCCATAGGCTCCTCGAGCTCCGAGAACTTCTCCTCCGGACAACCGTTCCTGAGCATGTAATCGATCATGCCCTCGTTACGGTTCTTGATCTTGTTTGCAAGACTGATCGATCCGTTACCGGTAGCGTGCGTACCTACGGGGAACAATACGTTGTACCCTGTCATACGTTTGTATCTTCCGATAGCGTCAGCGTACGAGAATCCCCTCATGTGACCTACATGAAGATATCCCGTGACACCGGGATATGCGAATATCACCATGAATTTGGGTTTCTTCTCATCTCTGTTCGCACAGTTGAGACCGGCATCAGCCCATCTCTTCTGCCATTTCAATTCCATCTTGCCGTAATCCGATATCATATGTACACCCAGATACCGAATGGTTGAATGAACAATCCGATTATATAGGTTGCCTTATATTATATAAACAAAAATAGAAGAACATGAGGTCGGGGATGTATATCCTGCGATCCTGTGTAATACGGCCCATAATACAAATTATGAATTTGTCGTACATTATTTATACTTGAACTTTGATGGTATCCTTGTAGCTTGAAGGGATATGCACTCGATACAAAGCTAACACAGGTGACCGGGATGGAAGAAGGAAAGATCGTTTCTCTTAGGATGGGAACTGAGGAACTCCAAGCGATGGATGATTATCTTCAGCAGCACCCCGAGATGGGAGGTCGTTCGCTCTTCATAAGGTCAGCCATACGTGCATACGTCGATAGGGATGCCGGCGTAGCACAGACACACAAGAATGAGGTTGCAGTGCGCCTCGCGAACGCCGAGATCGATACGATCGATTCGATGGTAGAGGATGGGATCTACATCGACAGGTCGGATGCGGTAAGGTCGATGGTACGCGAGAAGATCGTAAGCACACAGCTCACAACGGAGCTTGCACAGAGCAAATTCACTGCAGCCTCATCACTGACAAGATGAAAAAATAGATCGTACATCAGGAGGAGGATGGGACAGTAGACCTGCGAAGGTAGACTGCCTTCTCGATGTAAACGCCTTAACCGGCTGAGAGGAGGATGGGACTTCGGGACCGAAAGGGACCGTTGCCTTCACAGCCGTTGAAGAAACACGAAAGGAGGATGGAACAATGAACGGTATGGATATGCGTACAGTCATAATCGGCATTGGCGGAACTGGTTGCAATGTGATCAGCGACGCACGTATCAGTCATTCGATGGAAGTCATTGCCATAACAGCGGATGAGAAGAGATACGATACTCTCGATGCCGGGAAGAAGGTCCTTGTCAAAGAGGATGCTGTATGCGAGATCACCGATGGGCTCAGAAGGATGCTCTCCGACTATGATGTCGCGTACATCGTGGCCGGCATGGGTGGCGGGACGGGAACGTATTACGCCCCGCTGGTCGCATCCTTGGCCAAGGAACTCGGGATCATGGTCCACTCCGTGTTGATCTCTCCTTTCAACTTCGAATCCAAGCGCGTCACCATTGCCAAAGATGGTATCGCAAGGATGAAAGCATCATGCGGATCGACGATGGTCGTGGAGAACGAGAGGTCATTGGAGAGGTATGGGGACCTCACGATGGGCGAGATCTTCTCCAAGATAAACCAGACGATCGTCGGTTACATCGACAGACAGCAGGATGTGACGTTAAGGACCTTCCATGATCGCCTCATGGGCGGCGAAGGCACCAAGATACGCACAGCCTTGATGCAGAGAAGTCTCGCATCATACTGACGATTATTTCTCCCCGATAGGGAGTTGCAGCTCCCTATCACATTTCCTCCCAGTGCCATGATCCTTCATGGCTCACATGTAAAAATAAGAGAAGAGGCCGTTAGGCCCCTTGTTCACTGATTCTGTTTCAGACCGAGATCGAACGCCTTGAGGTTCAGATCGAGGAACTTCTGCGGTACGTTCTCGGCGAGTGTCTCTCTGAGGATCTCCTTATCGAGCGGGAATCCCTTCACACCTGCCACGGCACCGATCATCACAGCGTTGGCTGCGACACTCTTACCCGCTTCGATGGCGAGCGATGTCGCTTCCAACGTCAGGACATGTCCGTTCTCCGCCTTGGCGGATGCTATCAGCTCATCGATGTTCGGATAACTCTCCATACCTGCCGCGACCATCGACGGATACACGGGATCGAGATTCATGACCACGACGGTATCCTTGTTACCCAACGAGAGGCATCTGCATGTCTCCACGGGTTCGAATCCCATGATCATATCGGCGTTACCTTCGGCCTCGAGAGGACTGCTGACATCGTCACCGAACCTCAGTGTGCACAATACGCTTCCGCCCCTCTGGGCCATACCGTGCACCTCGCTCATCGCTACCTTGTATCCTGACTTCATCGCGGCGTTACCGAGGACCATCGAGGCGAGCAATACACCCTGTCCTCCGACTCCGACGATCTGTATGGTGTACTTCATTGTTTCACCCCTATGGCGTCCTTGGGACATACGTTCGCACACATGCCGCATCCGATGCATTGCGTCTCGTCGACGACGACGGTACCGTCCTTCATCATCAATGCGGGACAGGCGATGGTCTTCAGACATGACATGCACTGTATGCATTTCGACTGGTCCACATTGCATACCTTCGGGACCAGCTTCTTCTCCTTCTTGAGTTCGAGGGGGCATGGACATTTGGATATGACGACGGATACGCCATCGTAATCGATGGCCCTCTTCATCACGTCCTCCACCTTCCTCACGTCGTATGAATCGACGGTCTCCACGAATTCGATACCGATCGCCTTGACGATCGCCTCCACATCCACGAGATCCGTATCCACACCGCCGAAGTGCCTTCCGGTACCCGGGTTGGGCTGGTGACCCGTCATGGCCGTCGTACGGTTGTCGAGGACGACCATCGTGTACTTGTGATTGTTGAACTTGGCGGAGATCAACGACGGTATTCCCGAGTGGAAGAATGTGGAATCACCGAGGAATGCGATGGCCTTCTGATCCGTGGATTCGGAGAATCCTCCGGCGGCACCTGCACCTCCTCCCATACAGATGATGAAATCTGCCTCATTGAACGGAGGCTGACCTCCCAATGTGTAACATCCGATATCCGAACAGTAGATGACATCCTTCTTTCCGACCGCTCTCTTGGTCGCAGCGAACAATCCTCTGTGGGGACATCCCGCACAGAGCGTCGGAGGCCTTCCCGGGAGCTTGACCGTGGTCTTTCCCATGGCCTGGGGGAATTCAGTGACATGTATGATGTCCTTCAGTCCCCTCATCGTATCCGGCGAGAACTCCCACTCCCTCGGGAGTGTACCGTCCCTCTTACCGTAGACACGGACGTTCAGACCGTTCTGACCGATGATCCTGTATACCTGATCCTCAAGGAACGGATCCAACTCCTCCACGACGATGATCGCCTTCTTGCCTTTGATGAAATCCGCGATCCTCTTCTCGGGGAGAGGGTTCGTGAATCCTATCTTAAGGATGTCCGCACCGCTCGTGAATTCCCTGACGTATGTGTACGATACACCGGATGTGATTATACCTACATCCGATCCTCCGTCACCGACGATGAAGTTCAATTCGGATGCCTCGGAGAGTTCCTGTGCCTTCTTGTTCTTCTCTATGAGGACTATCCTGTTCAATCTCGAATTGGCGGGGATGTTGACGTATCTCTTGAAATCCTTGTTGAAGTGTCCGACCGCAGGCTTGTCGATGGGTTTCCTGAACTCAACGATACCGCGTGCGTGGTTGACCCTAGTCGTCGTCCTGAAGATGACCGGTAACTTGACCTCCTCGGAGATCTCGTAAGCTAAGGGCAGCATCTCCTTGGCCTCCTCCGGTGTCGACGGTTCCAACATCGGCAACAGGGACAATTGCGAATAGTAACGGTTATCCTGCTCGTTCTGTGAGCTGTGACATGATGGGTCGTCCGCGGTCATGACCAACATACCGCCGTCGACACCCGCATATGCCAATGTCATCAGGGGATCCGCCGCTACGTTCAGTCCCACATGTTTCATGAATGCGAATGAGCGCACCCCTGCGGATGCGGCCGCTGCGGAGACCTCGAGAGCAATCTTCTCGTTCGATGAGAACTCGAAATAGATGCCCGCCTTATCTCCCATCTTCTCCAGGTTGTTACCGACCTCTGAGGAGGGCGTACCCGGATAGGTCGAAGCGTATTTCACGCCCGACTCGATCAATCCTCTGACAATCGCCTCGTTACCGAGTAGCAACTGCCTTCCACTGTCTGATAATAAATCGACCATTTGACTGCCCCTACATGACACGGGATATATCCTGCACTTATAATGTGTGCGTTGGACCGACGTGTGGACAGAGTATGCTTCGTATGCACAATCAATAAGAATAACCTCATCATTCCCTTTGACCGTGCAGGGGTAGTCAAGCTTGGCTAACGGCGCAGGACTTAGGATCCTGTCCCTAGCGGTTCCTGGGTTCGAATCCCAGCCCCGGCACCATTAGTGTTCTCAATCGTGATGATGTCCGCAGGAACATCCCTCATGGTCATGATGGTGTTCGTGATCATGGTGATGCTCGTGGTGATGTCCGCAGGAGCACTCATGCTCATCGAGACAGAAATCCACGCCGGAATCCTCGATCGCGTGGAGCATCACATGTTCCAACTCACCCTCATCCACATCGGTGACGGCGGCCATGAAATCGAAATCCACCTTCTGCTTCGGCATGAGATCCCCGTGACGGAGCACACCTTCATCGAGATCCGTGAGGTTGAGTGTGATACCCTTTCCCTCATACAGGATCGCCATCTTGATATGACCCAGGAACATTCCCGATTCCTCATCGACCCAACGTCCGATCCTCATCATCATGTCGACGAGTCTCGCTTCCGTGTCCGCATTGAATCCGTGTATGTGTCCGGTGAAACCGGCCGCCGATCCGTTCGCTTCTTCAATAGATGTCGTCATTCCCTCAACTCCGAAAATACCTTATCGAGATTCTCACCGGTGGTGGCCACGACAGGGATGACCTCCACGCCCGGGATCTCCCTGTTCATCCATTCGATGGCCTCCTTCTTCACATCATCCGGTGTGAGATCCATCTTGTTCATCACCAATATGTCGGAATCCATCAACTGTTTCTTGTAGAAATCCTTCTTCTTCTCGACGAACAGCCTGAACCTGGGTCCGTCGAAGATACCGATGATCTGTATGAACTCCTCGCCGTAATCGATTATCTCGATGGCCTCTCTGACCTTACCTGAGAATGCGATACCTGTCGGCTCTATGATCAGGATGTCGGGTGCGATCTCGTTCTTTATCTTCATCAACGATTCGTGAAGCGTCCCGACCATGGAACAGCATATGCAACCGTTGGGTAGTTCGACCGCATTGTATCCCTGGGAGTTGATGGTGGCCCCGTCGACACCGATGTCCCCTGCCTCGTTAACGAGTATCGATACCTTCTTCCCCTTCTTGATGAACATGTCCGCCATCTTCATCAGGAGGGTCGTCTTCCCGCTCCCCAGGAATCCTCCCAGGATATAGATCTTCATACATCCCGTATCTGCGGATTGGGTATTAACACATTACTGAATCAGTTCCGAGAGATCGTGGATGACGATGTCGCAATCGCATTCGGTCGCATTGCCACGGTCGATGTATATCGCACCTACACCTGCATTCTTGGCACATAGCATATCATTGGGGGAATCGCCCACGAAACATGCCTTATCCTTGGGTATGTCGTATGCACCCATTATCAGGTTGATACAATATGGCGATGGCTTGTGCTCCATCATGCTCTCGTAACCTACGACCTGGTCGAAATATTGCCTGATGTCATACAGATCCAAAGTCTGTCCGATCCTGTACTCCACCTTGCCCGAAGCTATGCAGAGGATCTTTCCTCTTCTGTGTAGTTCTTTGATCACATCGAGCGTCTCCGGGAACAGGGTGGTCTCCTTCACCATATCCTTCTCGGATTCCATGATGAATGCGGTGACGAACTCCCTAAGCTTGCATGTGCATTCGGAGAATCTCCCGAAGGTATGGTTCAACGACTCCTTCATGTATTCGGAGCATTGACTCTCATCGAACGGGAAACCCACGGCTTCGAAGGCCTTCCTGTAACATGCGATCGACGGCTTCAAAGAATCTGCCAATGTCATGTCGAAATCGAATATGTACAGGTCGTAATCCTTCATCGAGGGGCGTTATGTCGTAATTGATTTAATTGTGACGGTGGGACGCGGGGGATACCCGCATCCACATCAACCCATCACGTTCTCCTTCTCCAGCTCCTCGAGGATCTTCTTCCTCAGTGCTGTGAATTCCGGAGATGCACGATCCCTCGGACGCGGCCATGGTACATCCACTATCTCCTTGATCTTCGCCGGACGCTTGGTCAGGACGACGATCCTGTCGGAGAGATATACGGCCTCATCCACGGAGTGTGTGACGAATATGATCGTCTGATCGGTCTTCTGCAAGACCTTTATCAGACCTGCCTGCATCAGATTCCTCGTCTGTGCATCCAAAGCACCGAACGGCTCGTCCATGAGCAGGACATCGGGATGGTTGACGAGCGCACGTGCGATACCGACACGCTGTTTCATACCTCCGGACAGTTCGTTGATCCTCGAATCCTTGAAGTTCTCCAATCCTACGATCTCGAGATATTTCTCGGCCCTCTCCCTTCTCTCTGCCTTGGGGACGCCTTCGATCTCCATACCGAGCTCGACATTCCTTATGACGGATCTCCATGGCATCAATGCGAAGTCTTGGAAGACCATGCCTCTGTCCGGTCCGGGTTTCGTACACGGACGTCCGGCTATGTCGATCGAACCCGATGTGGGCTCGAGGAGACCGGCGATCATCCTGAGGATGGTGGTCTTACCGCATCCGGACGGTCCGACGATCGAGATCAGCTCACCCTTTTTGATGTCGAGGTCGAAATTCTCTATGGCGACCGTTTCCTTCTCATCGCGCTTGTACACCTTGGTGAGATTCCTGATGTGGATGAAGCTCTCTCCCTCCGCGACCTGTACCTTCTCCGTCTCCGGTTCTTTCATATGACCGACCATTTACTCAGCCCCCATCCTGTTGGAAACATATTTCTGCAAGTACTCAGCAAGTGACGTGGTCAGTATTCCGAGTACCGCTATGATTATGAGCATAGCGAACGTCATCGGCCACAATCCGTTCTGACACATATCGGACACACAGTATCCGACACCGTATCCGAGAGGACTGTACATCTCGGCGGCGACGATACACATCCATCCGATACCGAGACCGACCTTGATACCGTTCATTATGTATGGGATCGCACTCGGGGCCATGACCTTGGTGAACAGTTGGAACTTGTTCGCACCCAACGTCAGTGCCGCATCGAGGAGACTCGTATCGATCTTCTTCACACCGAATATGACGTTCGTGAGCAATGGGAAGAAGATACCGATGAAGACGACGAATATCGGTCCGGTGTTGTAGTTGATACCATAGATGAACACCGGCGCCCATGCCATCGGAGCTATGGGTCTCAGTACCTCTATTATCGGTGTCACGAACGTATTGAGCGTCTTCGAGAATCCGAGTATGAGTCCAAGCGGTATCGCGATGACGAATGCCAATGCGAATCCTTTGATGAACAAATACAGACTCGACCATATGTAACTCCACGCAGATGTTCCCTTATAACCATCTCTGATGAACGAGCATAGAGCATCCCACGTCTTGGCCGGTGTCGGGATGACAGCGGTGTCGGCTATGATCGCTATTATCCACCATGCCATGACGAAGATGGTCAGGGATAGGATGACGATCACGATGTTCTTACCAAGACGATGGTATTTGTTATTCTCATCGTATTTGAATCTCATCTGAGCACACTCTAGAACTTAACGCATTATCTTAGTGGATGATATAACCTTTTTCAAAAGTCCTATCCGATTGGATAAAGTAAATGAGGGGGCCGGATGGCCACCCTATTCACCTATGGATACCTCCATCGGTGTTCACCGTGTTGATCGTCATCGGAGGAGCACCGGCGAATCCGATATCCGTCTCCTTACCCTGGATGACCTCCAATGCGACAGCGGGTCCCTTCTGGATCGAGTGTATGCTCACATCCACGTTGTAGTAGTCGAAGAATCCGAGTTCTACCGCGACACGGATGGCGATCTGATGGATGTCTCCCTCGATGAGTGCGACACGCACCGTCTTCTTCTCGGCGAGCTTGACATCGTCTCCGCCACTGACCGCATTCTTGAGATATGATTCGTCTATGAATGTGTCCGCGAAATCCGTGGTGCCCTTGAATCCATAGGATGTTATCGGTTTCAGGATGTTACCGCTGATGGTGAGACTCTCCTCCAACTCCGCTACATCCTCCTTCAATTTGGAGAGTGAACCGTAGACGTCGTCAGCGTACGTGTACTTGACGTTGATGAGCGCATCCTCGATGATCTCATCCGTCAGACCCTCTGTGTACTTCTCACAGATCGATACGAGCTTTTTGTAATCATCGGATGTCTTGTCCTCCAACGCTACGTTGATCCAATCCACGGCTTTGATGTAACCAGCGAGGAATGCCACGGTCGCATCGGAGTTGTTCTTGAGGAAGCTCTCGCTACCGGCGATGACACAGCATGTGTGCCCGGGGTAGAGATCATTGGTGGTTATCAATCCGAAATACTGATCGTCCGCGATGATCTTGCTGTACTGAGGCTCCCAAAGGATACCTCCGTCCAACTGTTCGGCGACCTTCGTGGTAGCGGCATCCGCATTCGTGACATTATCCACATAATACACATTGCCGCTTGATTTGCTACCGTCGTATTTGACGAAGCTCAATCCCATGCCGGTGACTATCTCCTGAAGCTGAACATGTTGGATCGATGCGGTACCGGGTGTACCGAACACCTTCTTGTCCCATGCTTCCTTTATGGGATTCTTATCACTGTCGAAGAACTCCACGCCCTCGTATGTGGTCTTCATATAGATTCCGGAACCATCCGTGTTGACCCTCGAGATAATCTTTGCAGCCGTCGTGAGGTCCCCATCGCTAGTCTTACCATCGTTCATAGCGATGAAAACACCCGCACCTGCGATGACTAGTATCGCGACCACTGCT
Organism: Eggerthellaceae bacterium; assembly: GCA_963651945.1. Classification (GTDB taxonomy): domain Archaea; phylum Thermoplasmatota; class Thermoplasmata; order Methanomassiliicoccales; family Methanomethylophilaceae; genus Methanarcanum. The sequence continues at coordinate 19,100 of CAVJRF010000016.1, forward strand.
ATTGCAACCGTCTTTGTGTTCATTACCTACACACCTTTGGAACGTATTCATCGGTCGTGAATATAACCTTTTTTGATAATTATTTCCATTTAAGGATAATTAATCCGAGATTAAACACAATGATACATTCGATTTCTGCGTCTTGAGACCGAAATACGGCGATGCACCTTTATAACCGCACATACGGTTCATAAGAGCATGACGACCGATCGTTCGATATCCGAATTCGTCACGGCATCCGACGGATGTAGGATCATCAAGAGGGCTCCTGTACCATCCGTCACCGACGATGATATCCTCAGATTCAGAAAACTATGCGAGGACAACCTCTGCGGTAATTACGGTACATCATGGACGTGCCCTCCCCACTGCGGTACCATGAAGGAATGCATGGATGTGGTCGTCTCATACAGGTATGCGGATGTACTGATACGCGAGTTCCGCGGATACGACATCAACGACGAGAAGAGCATGGAGGAGATGATGGATACGTTCCGCTCCGAATGCAGGGACATCAAATGCAGACTCGTCGACGACGGTGCGGATGTCATGGCATTCGCGGACGGACCGTGCAGATACTGCGGTGACAACTGTTCCGTCAAGAAGAATGAGGAATGTCCGTTCCCGGCCAAACAACTGCCGTCCGTCAGCGGATACGGCATCAATATGAAATCATACATCGAATCGTTGGGTGAATCCTTCACCTTCTCTGAGGACAGGATCACACTCTACGGAATATTCTTATTCAAGTGATCATGTAGAATGGATATGGTCGCTTCTAAAGTCTATTTCACGGACTTCCACCACGATGTGGAAGAGAACTTCATAGTGAAATTCGAGAAGTTCCTCAGGAAGGCAGGGATCGAGGATATCGATTACGACAGGAAATTCACCGCGATAAAGATCCATTTCGGTGAGTACGGTAACATGGTCTACCTCAGACCAGGTTATGCGAGGACGGTCGCATCCATCGTGAAGGAACATGGCGGGATGCCGTTCGCCGTCGATTGCAACACATTGTACGCCGGTAGAAGGAAGAATGCATTGGAGCACCTCGATACCGCTGCGATCAACGGATTCAATCCCATATCGTTAGGGTGCAACGTGATCATCGGTGACGGGTTGAAGGGTGACGATGATGTCGAGATACCCGTGAACGGAGAATTCGTCAAGGATGCGAAGATCGGACGTGCGATAGCCGATGCGGATGTCATCATCACGATCAACCACTTCAAATGCCACGAGATGGCGGGGATGGGAGGAGCATTGAAGAATCTCGCCATGGGATGCGCATCGAGAAGAGGGAAGATGGAGCAGCATGCGAACGGTAAGGTGCATGTCGAACAGGACAAATGCATCGGATGCAAGAGATGCACGAAGATGTGCGCTGCGGAAGCGATAACTGTGACCAACAAGAAGGCATCCGTCGATGAGTCCAAATGCACGGGTTGCGGATTGTGCATCGCATCATGTCATTACGATGCCATCGACGCCGTATACGGAAGTGCGGAAGGTATGTGCAAGAAGATGGCCGAGTATGCGAAAGCAGCTTTGATCGGCAAACCGAACTTCCACATCAACATCATCGCCGACGTATCACCGAGTTGTGACTGCCGTCCCAACTGTGAATTACCGATCGTACCGAACGTCGGGATATTGGCATCATTCGATCCCGTTGCATTGGATGTGGCGAGTTGCGACCTCGTCAACAAGCAGAGGGTCATCCCGGAATCCCATGCGGATAAGGAAGGTCCGGAGGACATATTCCTCAGAACTAACCCGAATACGGATTGGAAGGTCACCACAGATCATGCCGAGAGGATCGGTATGGGTTCGTCCGCCTACGAACTGATAAAATTATGATGGTCCGGGGTCTCCCCCGGATCCATTCCTTTTTTTAGAATTCCCTTCTGAGGAACAATATCCACGCGATCACGGATGATGCGACACCCCATGTCAGCATGACGGCGGCCTCCTTGAAGAGGTTGGGGTAATCGATCGTCGATGCGAACATCGACATCATGCTCTTGAACTGGAGAACGAACGGGGCATAGCTCTGCGTCTCGGGATCGGACGAGTTCAATATCGCCTGATAGATCTTGTCCAATGCGTAGTACATCTCGTCGACGGTCGCATTGTAACTGTCCACATACTCGGGTATGCATGTCAATATGCTCTCGGATGCGCTGGTGAGCATGTACCATGTATCACCCTTGATCATCGTCGTGATGATCGGGATCACGATAATGAGCGTCAGTATCGAGAATATTATGCAGATACTGGACCTCTTCAAGACCGCGCTGAAGATGAACGATATGCCCGTGGCCGCAACTATGTAGCAGCAGCACATCAGGAACGACTGCACGAGATGGAGCGGGACGGTCTGATGGTAGATCAATGTCATCGCCACCACACCGATATAGTAGGCCAACAACAGCAGTGCGGATAGGAGGAATGAAGCCACGAACTTCCCGAGGAATATGGTGGTCTTCTTCACAGGCCTTGTGAACAGGATCAATGCGGTACGTTCCTCGTACTCCGATACCAGAGCGACGGAACCTATCAATCCGACCACTAGGATTACGAACATACTGGCGTATGTGAGATACGATGACAGCATATCGCCTAGGGTGAGCGTGTCCCATCCCTTCCCCGTGAGGAACGGGACCAATGTTATCAGAATCCATACAATCGCCACCAGGATCGCGGATGCAAGGAACCTCTTCCCTCTCACGCTCTTGATGATCTCGTTCTTGGCGATGATAATGGATTGTCTGAAATCGTCCGTTTCTACGTAGATATGCGCCATCATCTCGACTCCTTGATCAAATTGAGATATGTCTCCTCCAATGCGGAGCTCTCGTACATGCTGTAGACTCCTGCACCCATGGAGGATAGTTCGTCGAACAGTCTCTGTCTAGTATCCATGTCCTCGTCTATGACCACCTGTATATCGTTACCGAAGCGTTCCGCATCATGTACGAAATCCAGGGAACCTATCCTGGCGATCAGGTCCTCGGACGGTACGTCCTTGGTCTGGACGATCATGGTCCTCGCACCGGATATGGATGTGAACTTGCTGATCTCGCCGTCCATGAGAAGGTTACCGTGATTTATCATCGCGATACGGTCGCAAAGGTCCTGTACCTCGGGGAGGATGTGCGAGCTCATGACTATCGTGAGATCCTTGGATTCGTTCCTCAGATTCTTCAATATCTCCCTCATCTCGGCCATACCCCTCGGATCGAGACCGGATGTGGGCTCATCTAGAATGATGATACGGGGATCGTTCATCAATGACTGACCTATTGCGATCCTCTGCCTCATACCCTTGGAGAACGTACCCAACTTCTTATCCGCCCATTGGGTCATCTTGACCTTCTCGAGTATGGCATCGGTCTGGGCCGCGATGCTCTCCCTCTTCATCCCGATGAGTTCTCCGACGTACCTCATGGTCTCCCTAGGGGTGAGATATCCGTAGAACTCGGGGGTCTCGATCACGGTACCGACCCTTGACAGGGCCCTCTTCGGATCGACGGTCACGTCCACACCATCGAGATACGCACTGCCCGATGTGGCGTTTATCAGATGGGTCAATATCTTGAGTGTGGTGCTCTTACCGGCCCCGTTCGGACCCAACAGACCGGTGAAACTGTTCTTCTTGATCTTGAGATTCAGACCGTTCAGTGCAACGAAATCCCCGTATTCCTTACGTAGATCCACTATCTCGATAGGCCATTCATCAGACATGGTTAATCTCAACCCGAATATTCTGATACATCACATATTTACATGTATTCAATCTTTGCCAATTAGCAAGGACGTGAGGGTATGATCAGACAGACGAGGACATTCATCTCCGTGGAACTCCCGCAATCCGATGATGTGAGAAGGATGGCGGATACGTTAGCCGACATCCCCGGTGTGAGGGTCACCCCCTTCGGTCAGTTGCACATAACGTTATGTTTCCTCGGTGACGTGGACACGGACAGGATACCGAGGATCTGTTCCGAATTGCAGAAAGCATTCAAGGATACGGAAGGGTTCCATCTCACTGTGAAGGGTGTCGGTGCATTCCCCAACAGGAAGAATGCACGTATCATATGGATGGGCATCGAGGATGACGGAAGATTGTCGTCATGCGCATCGACGATCGGACGCACGTTGAAGAGGATCGGCATAAGATACGACGGGAAGGAGTTCAAACCCCACATCACCATAGCCAGGGCGAAGGATGGTGTCGATATCACCGAGATCGCCGATGAGTATGCCGAAACGGAGTTCCTGAGCTTCGATTGTACCGCCATAAATGTCATGAAGAGTGTATTGAAGACCAGCGGTGCGGAGCACTCCGTCATCAGCACCATACCTCTGAAGAAGTGAGAGTTAATATTAACTGTAATATGCGCTTTAAATATCCTATGAAGACGACGTATGTCTCATGTTGCTAAGAGACATACATGGTTCCGAACTCAGGAACGACAGATCCGGAGGTATCGAAGGACTACCGCTCCAACTCATGATACTCATCCTGATCGCCACGTTGGCCACTGCCATCATAATCGGATGGATGGGGAACATCTCCACGCCGGATGCGATCGGTGATGTGACGATCGATAAGAGCAGTGTGACCGCGACAGAGACCTACCCATATGACGGATATTACAAAGTGAGGGATCAGTTCACGGTATACGTGACGGACCAGAACGGTGACCCGCTCGAAGGTGCCGTCGTCACCCTGTCGGGACAGGGCGTACGGAACATGAACGGGGATACGGCATACTCCAACACCGACGCCAACGGAAAGGCCGTTTTCATGGCCGGTACGATAAAACTGAAGATGAGCTCGACCACGGCCTTCGTGACGATAGGTGTATCGAAACCGGGGTATGGTGAGGATTCGTCATGCAAGATCGTCGTCATATCCTGATAAGTGATAGGAAAGCTGTCCTGGGCATGCCCATCAAGCTCCTGATCGTCATGGTCATACTCACGATATCGATCCCGATCGTCCACAATGCGTTGGATGTCAACAACGAATCGATGATGGAGACGAAGATGAACCAGGAATGCGACCGGATCACCGATTGCATCAGGGACGTCTACTACTCCGGGATCGGTTCGGTGAGGACGATCGATGTCGATCTCCCTCAAGGTTGCGAGTTGGTCATCGGAGGCAAGGGTGCGGATGCATATTGCATGACATCATACTACGAAGGCAAGAGACTCTCGACATCCTACATGGATGAGCCAGTGGTGAGATTCGCCGATGAACTGTCCATATCCAATGACACCAGACTCAGGATAGGTGTGGATCGTGATGGCGGGGAATACGTGATCGAGGTGTCGGTCGTATGATGGAGTTCACGCTATCCCGCGTGATCCTCTGCATAGCGGGTGTGCTGATACTCGGTGCGTTGATCGTGCCTGTCATGGATGCATTCGAGGAGAGGAATTACGAATCGTACCAGGATCAATCGGATAAGATAGCATCCATGTTCGATACGTTCTACACATCGAACGTGGATGAGATCACGATCCATATGGATAGGATACTCCCGCAGGATTGCGAGATGGGGCTTGAAGGTAATGTGTTGACACTGTATCATGACGAGAAGGGATTCAGATCGATGATCATCGCGAATGCGGAACCCGATTCCGAGATGTACGGTCGCGGACACACCATCACGTTGACCAAGGATCGCGACAATATAGTGATCAGAACGGTCATCTAGCGAATGTATCCACGATCTTCCTGAGGGTGTTGGTGAAACGTTCGATGTCGTTGTCATCATTATACAGATAGACGGATGCGCGGGCCGTACCGTCTATCTCCCTCGATACGAGGAACGGATGTGCGCAATGCATACCGGATCTTATCATGATGCCGTCCATGTTGTCCAACATCATGGCGATGTCATGCGAGTTCAGACCGTCGATGTTGAAGGAGAACACACCTCCCCTCTTCTCCGGGTCGTCGGGACCGATTATGTGCAGTCCCTTGATGTCCTCTATGTTCTTCTGTATCAGTCTCTGAAGATGGTGTTCATGTTCTGCTATGTTCTTCATGCCGACGTTCGACAGATAATCCAAGGCTGCGGATGCTCCGATTATCCCCGAGTAGTTCTCGAGACCTGCCTCGAACTTCTCTGGTGCGGGAGATATCTTCACGGAATCGTATGTCGTGAGTCCGACGATACCTCCGCCGTAGATCAACGGTCTCAGTTCCTTGAGACGTTCCTCCTTCCCGTACATGAAACCCACTCCCGTAGGTGCGAGCATCTTATGCAGGGATGCGCAGAAGAAATCCACATCCAATTCTTTCAGATTAACAGGCATGTGGGGTGATGATTGTGCACCGTCTATCGCGACGGCCGCACCCATGTCGTGGGCGATCTCCGTTATCTCCTTCACTGGTATGGTGCAACCGGTGACGTTGCTGGTCTGACCCATGGACACAAGTTTCACATCATGTCCGATGACCTTCTTGAACTCCTCGATGTCGAACTCACCGTCGACGGATGTCCTGCAGTATCTTCTCTTGATGCCGACATCGCTCTCCATGGCCAACCATTCCACGTGGTTGGAATTGTGCTCCACATCCAATGTGACGACCACGTCGCCCCTCTTCAGACCGAATCCGCGTGCGACGGTGTTCATGCCTTCGGTGGTGTTCTTAGTGAATACGAATTCGGTGGGATCGTCGCATCCGAAGAATGCGGCGAGCTTCTCACGGGTCTCATCTACCTCCATGGATACGCGCGTACCCATCGAATGGACGCTCCTTCCTCCGCATGCAGGATACTGCTGATAATATTCCACGACCTTGTCGATCACACAATCGGGCTTCAGACTCTGACACGCACTGTCGAGATAGACACCTTTGCCGTTGCGGATGGTCGGGAAGTCCTGCCTTATAGAAGATACATCCATATCCTCTGGAATGGACTGCATTTATTTATAATAGTCAATCGAGCCCATATGTCACGGAAGGGATGGGGAGTCCCTATGTGATCATATCGAACCCGTTCTCTCGAGATAATCCAAATCGAGATCGACAGTGGTCCCGTCGGGCCTCAATATGCGCTTGTATCCGTTGGAGTACATCGTGCGCCTGCACCAACCTAGCGTGTGTCCCACTCCGAACTCCGAGTTCTTCACAGTATCCCTCGGATTACCGGCGAATTCCGCATAGATCTTGTTCCCGCCGCTGGAATAACCGAAATCCCATCTGTTCAATATCGAGTTGAAGTTATACCATGTGGACAATAACGACAACGTCGCCGATATCTGTGCCATGCGCCTATCGGATAACGATGGCATATCACCCATTATCGTACCTTTGACGGGTACGCGCATACCGGCACCTCCGTTCAGACACCCTGCGTTTATCCCTTCCATGTAGTTGGCGACTATCTCCTCGACGGTATGCTCCGGACCTATGGGTTCGGTACCGCATGATACGACGATACCGGCATCTCTGAAATTCTTCCAGGTCATCTTACGTGCCTCGGGATCGAGATTGTTATCCTTTCCCTCTCCCATCCTGAGTGCGTGATATGCCCCGACGACACCTGCCTTCCTCAGCTCCACACACTCGTCGTATGTCAGATCGCCGGTGTTGATGGTGATCCTCGCACCTTCCGGCATCTCGCTTTTCACGGTGCGTATCGATTCCAATATGTCATCGATATCCGCATCGTGGATCGTCAGCAGGGATACGTTGCAGACATCACCGAATGCCATGGCATCGTGGACATATTGCCTCAATACATCCTGATCCATGACGTAATACTCCGCATCCGTCGTGGCACCGTTGAAGTTACAGAAACCGCAACCACCCGGACACGGGCCTGTGATTATGCCGATCTGTATACCGATCTCACATGTATCATCGCAACATGAGCGCATGAACCTGTTCCATGTGGATATCATCAACGATGATTCCAACGAATCCTCATCGAATGACAATGCATAGATCATGTCATCCTCGGTCATACGTTCCCTGCGAAGTCCCTTACGGATGAGGGACAGAAGACGCTTATCCGCACACATGTCGCCCATGTCTCCGGGGATGCATCCGAAGATGATAAACCATGTCATCGGAAAATCTAATAATCGACCGATGCCATCGACAGCACATGTCCGAGCAGAAGACCAATGCGATGCGCATCCTCGATCAGAAGAAGATCCAATACAAGGTCCTCACCTACGATCCGGGGAACTTCGTGAGCAGCATCGAGGTGTCCAAGAAGCTCGATGTGAACATCGATGCGATGTTCAAGACCCTGATAGCACAGGGTAAGAGCGAGAGATACTACGCATTCGTCATACCCGGCAACAGGGAATTGGATATGAAGAAGGCTGCAAAGTCAGTCGGCGAGAAATCGATCGATCTCATCCCTGTCAAGGACATAAACAGGCTGACGGGATATGTCAGGGGCGGTTGCAGTCCGTTGGGGATCAAGAGACAATGCAAAGTGGTCATAGACGCTTCATGCAATTCCCATGACATCATGTATGTCAGCGGCGGGAGATTGGGATGCACATTGTGCCTGTCCCCGCAGGACCTTGTTGATGCATCCAGTGCATTGACCGAGGATATAACACTCGACAACGTTGTGATAACCGAATGATTTTTTAACGGATTGTTACAATGTGGAATCTATGAGTTCCCTATATACCAGGATAGGCGACCTCGAACTCGAGAATCCGGGCATTCTCGCATCGGGGATAATGGATGAGACAGGAGAATCCATGGCCAGGATCCTGAGATCAGGTGCAGGTGCGGTCGTATCGAAATCCATCGGCATGAATGCCAATCCGGGACATGCGAACCCGAACTTCATAGAGGTCACATCAGGCTGTATCAATGCCATGGGGCTTCCGAATCCGGGTATAGATGCGTTCGGTGACGAGATCCGTATCGCTGCGGACGTAGGGAAGGTCATAGGTTCCATCTATGGTGCAACGCCCGATGAGTTCGCGACATTGGCCGGCAAGATGGAGGACTACGGAGCATGTGCCGTGGAGCTCAATCTCTCATGTCCCCATGCGAAGGGATACGGTATCGAGGTGGGAACGGATCCGATGATGGTGAAGAGCATCGTCAGTGCCGTGAAATCCGCGGTGAACATACCCGTGTGGGCGAAGCTCACACCTAACACGCACATCCTCCCCGACATCGGGAGGGCCGTGGAGGATGGCGGAGGCGATGCGATAGTCGCCATAAACACGCTGAAAGCGATCAAGATCATTCCCGAATTCAGGTGTCCTGTCCTGAGCAACAAGGTCGGCGGATTATCGGGCAGTGCGATCAAGCCCATAGGCGTACGTGCCGTATGGGACCTGTACAACGCCGTATCCATCCCGATCGTCGGTGTAGGGGGCATATCGAACTACAAGGATGCTCTCGAATACATCATGGCGGGGGCATGCGCATTCCAGATCGGAACGGCGATTATGAACGAGGGTCCGAACCTCTTCAGCTCCATCAACAGAGGATTGAACAAATTCATGAAACGCTACGGTTACCGTTCCGTAGAGAACATGGTAGGTGTAGCACATGAGTGATATCATCATGATCAAGGACTGCAAGAAGATCAACTCCAACACCAGGAGGATATCCTTCGAATGGAACGCAGACACCAAACCCGGTCAATTCGTCATGGTATGGGCACCCGGGATGGAGGAGATCCCTCTGTCGTTGTCCGGTACCAAGCAGGAGAAATCCATCACATTCAAGATCATCGGTAAGGACACCGAGAGGCTCGCACAGCTCGGAAGCGGGGACAGGATGCAGATCAGGGGACCTTACGGCAACGGATACAAGTTCGACCAGAACGACAAGAAGAAGATCCTCATCGTCGGCGGCGGGATCGGTATAGCGCCTCTCATCCCTCTGATGAAAGCAAGGTCTGCGGATGTCGTCATCGCGGGAAGGACCGCAGAAGAGGTGGAACCGTACGTCCCTACGGTGAAGAACTTCTCCATGAGACATTGGGAATGTACCGATGACGGTACGTACGGCGAACAATGCAATGCGGTGGACATGGTCAAACGCATCATGAAGGACGAGCAATACGACGAAGTGGTCGCATGCGGACCGGAGATAATGTTGGTGTTCCTGCACCAGTATCTCAACAAGATCCATGTGGAGCATCAGATGTCCCTGGAGAGGCACATGAAATGCGGATGCGGATTGTGCGGTTCATGCATGATCAACGACAAGCGCGTATGCAAGGACGGCCCTGTGTTCAACAACTACGAGATCGATAAGATGCCTGAGTTCGGTCTTTCGAAGAGAGGTATCGACGGTTCGATCATAATCTTCGGTAAGAGATGACAGAGACACCGTACCACATAACCGTACAGCACGGAAGCATGCTCATCAATGTTCCCAGGAACATATTCCACGGACCCGATTGCGAGTTCGTGGATGATAAGGTGAAGGAATTCAGAAGGATAATGTCCGGAAGGTATCCGTGGCTGACCGATAATGCCCTCGATGTCATACTGAGGAATGCGAGGAAGGAGATGTTACGTATCCTCGACGAGGAGACGGGCGGACGTTCCGCCAGCAAGAGCATGGCCTCCAAGGGAAAGACGGATTCCGCGATCAATCATCTCAAGAAATATCTGGAAAGGAATCCGGATGATGCCGACTCATGGTACACATTGGGTGAACTGCTATGCAAATCCGGCAGGCTCGAAGAGGGATATAAGGCAATGAACAAAGGGCGTTCACTCATCGAGAAAGAGTGAATTGATCGCATCTATCACTTCGGGTATGGTCGCTCCCCACGGGACCTTGACCACATCACCTTCGATGACATGACCTTCCTTCACCTTACAGCATTTCACTATGCACTTACCCTTACCGTCGGTGAAATCCGCGGGACATACGTTGATGAACGGTACGTCCCGACCGTACAACGACGAGAATATCCTCTGGGAGAGATGACATCCTATCAAGGTGACATCGTGCTCCAACTTGGGTGCCTCGTCAAGGAAATAATGCGGCCTCTCGGATGATAGCCCGGACACCTTGCACGGGAACATCACCGCCTCTGTCCTGACCATAGGCTCCATCTTCGCCATGTCGATATCCTCCTTCTCGACGATTATCGGCAGATCGATGAGGTCCGTACTCAACGCCTTATCCACCAGCACACCCAACTTCGATGGAGACGGGGGTACGTTGTCGATCACCCTCAATCTCAACGGTTCAATGTCCTTGATGAACACGACATGGGAGAACATCCCCCTGATCACGACCGCCCTGCCGGGATGTAAGGATTGTATCGATGCCAATGTTGGCATGTTCAGGACATCTATCGATGGGTCCTCGACATAATCCGTCTCATCGGGGAGTGATAATATCTCGTAACCACTGACCTTCGAGAACAATCCCGTTCCGGATTCCTTCTCGATATGTAACGTGGCATGATCATCGCCGTTCTTCAGGACGATGAACTCCGCACGCTTGTATGCCATCCAATCCTTCATCAGGATGTCGATGTTCTCCTTCGTCAGTTCGACATCGACCTCACGGACCGACACATCCTTGCAGTGCATGAACGAGACATATCCGAGTACGATATATAATGTGAATCCGGGCATCGTTCATCGATGATCGAAGCCTGTTGACGATCGCCCTACTATGTTCGGCAATTATGAATGTGGCGTAATCGCCAACCCCAGACATTGATGC
>CAVJRF010000017.1:0-30204 GCA_963651945.1 Eggerthellaceae bacterium
CCTCGGGCATCGGAAAACAGCGGACTCGATAGTCCACGATATTGGGAAACTGTTGGTAATGACTTCCCTGAAATCACGGTAATGACAAGTTATTTATCTTCATCCGGACATTGCATCGGCATGAAGTTCTCGAAGGAGAGGTATCTAAAGCGCACCATGGATGACGAGTTCGGATTGTATCTGGAGGCATTCGGCGCCATATGCGTGGAAGGACCGAAGGGTTGCGGGAAGACATGGTTCTCGATGAACAATTCGAGGAGTGCATTCATGCTCGCCGATCCGGATAACAACTTCATGAACAGGAGATTGGCCGAGGCGGACATAGGCGTGGTGTTCGAAGGCGACAGGCCGCACCTCATCGACGAATGGCAGGACATCCCGGAGATATGGGATGCCACCAAGAGCATGGTCGACTCATCGGATGACAGCGGTCAGTTCATACTCACAGGGTCATCCACCCCGCAGCTGAAGGGTATAAGGCACAGCGGTGCAGGGAGGATAGGCATCCTCAGATTGCGTACGATGTCCTTATATGAATCGGGCGATTCCTCTGGAAAGATCTCCCTGAAGGATATGTTCGATGGTAGATTGGAGAGGACGATGACGGGTGATGTATCGTTGATGGGATTGATCGGACTCACCGTACGCGGGGGTTGGCCTCAGCTGATAGGTAAATCCCCGGAGGCCTCTGCATTGGCCGTACGCGGATATGTGGACCGTCTGATCGACGATGCGGCGAGATTGGATGACATAACACGCGACAGGAACAAGATCGCCATGGCATTCAGGTCGTTATCGAGGCATGAGAGCACATTGGCACATGCGAGCAGGATCTCTGCAGATATACCCGACATGGAGAATGACGGAAGTACGGGGTTCAACAAGGGTCTGTCGATCACGGACAAGACGATGAGGGAATATGTGGATGTATTCGACAGGTTGTTCCTGATAGAGAATCAGGCCGCATACAGTCCGAACCTGAGATCGGAGCTGAGGGTTGGTAAGATGCCTAAACGGCATCTTACCGATCCGTCCCTGGCGATAGCGGCATTGGGATTGGATGCACATATGCTGTATGCCGACCCGAAACTGTATGGGTTGTATTTCGAGGCCATGTGCGAAAGGGACCTGGACATCTACATCAGGAGCATGGGCGGGAGACTGTTCCATTACAGGGACCATAACAACAGGGAGGTGGATGCCGTGGCCGAACTGCGTGACGGGAGATATGCGTTGTTCGAGATCAAACTGGGGACGAGGGAGATAGACGATGCGGCGGAGAACCTGATCAGGATAAGGGAGATCTGGCAGAGTAAGGGTGTCGATAGGATGCCCGAGTTCATGTGCGTGATATGCGGGATGTCGAATGCGGCATATCGCAGGAACGATGGGATATATGTGGTGCCGATAACCGCATTGGGTCCGTGAATATCCTATGCGAAGAGGCTTCGCCTCTTCGATACCAATCCATGGCTCACTGCGTTCGCCATGGATTGTCATATGTAATGCACATCAGAGACTAGAGGACCTATTACGAAGGGCTCCGTTCCACTCCGCCCTTCGTACATCCTCGGTTCGCTCCGCTCACCTTCGGAAGAGGATTGCCGGGTAAGTGTGCTGTGTACAACGGAATGGATTCAATCGTATCTCGGAGCATATGTCAACAGGACACCGTCCCCGAGTACCTCGGAGCCTTTGAATTCCAAACGGATTCCGCCATCGGCGATCCAACCGTCCCCGTCGACAGGCGTGGGTGATGTTCTTCCGCCTATCAGCATACTGCCGACGAATACGGTGTACCTGTCCACGATCCTCTCTCTGAAGAAGGATGCGATGGTCTCCCCGCCGCCTTCGACGAGTACGCTTTCGATACCGCATTGTGCGAGATGTTTCATGACATCGGACAATACGATGCTCTCGCATCTGATGATACCGACTCCGGGCCATGTCACATCACATGAATCCAACGTGACGATGACCGTCCTCGCCCTGTCGTCGACGACATCCGCATCCTGGGGCGTCCTTCCGTGCGGGTCTATGACTATCCTTACGGGATTCTCATCGAAATCCGCACCCTTTATGGTGAGATGTGGATTGTCCGCCAACACCGTACCGACACCGACGAGGATGGAATCGTATTGTCTTCTGAGACGTTTGACGCGTTCCTTATCCTCGGGGGAGGATATCCTCACCTGTTTCCTGTCGGAACCGGCTATCTTCCCGTCGGCGGACATGGCGCAGTTCACATGGATGAACGGCCTCATCTCTTTCCTCCGGGCGTGATGGTGAAATGATACAGATCATCTCTCCTCTCCACCCCGAATCTGACATCGAGGAATGTCTCCAAGGTATCCATCTGGCTCAGCAGATGTCTGCTGATCCTGGAGACGGAGAATGCGCTGTCTCCGTCGGCCATCGCCATGTATGGCAGCAATTGATCGGCGGTATGCACATCCAATGTGGCACCCGAATCGATGATCTGGACCAGGTCGTTGGCGGCATCCATCCCGGTCTGGTCGGCCGGACGGCCTCTGGTGGTCAGGGCATTACTGCCTAACAACCCGTTGTCATACTCCGCAACAAGTGATAAACCCGCTCCCCTGGAGTTACCGTTGGTCCTCTGGGTGACTATCTCCACATCGCAGTAGTCCTCCAATATGGATGTACACCCTTCCACCATCTGATCGGGTATCCACTTGGGAAGACGCTGAGCGAAGCAGATCCCCCTCACCCTTCTTAGCTTACCCAGATCTGTGAGTTTCAATGGTTCTATATCGTCGATGGGATGGAATGTCGCTTTGACCCTTCCTCCTCCCTCGGGATAGAATCCTCTTCCAAGGATGTCCAAATCGGCACGGATGTTCATCCGTGCCATGAGCGGATATAGAGTTTGCTGATAATAATCGACGGGAGGTGCCCACATGACGTTGGTCCCTCCGGATATGTCCACGGTCACCTTCTCCTTGAAGCCGACGGTGGCCAGTTGCAACGCCTGTAAAACAAGGCTAACGCTTCCGGCGGTACCGATGTCCATCTTCATGTCGTACATGCGTTCGTGACCCGGAATCACTGTCAGTTCCCTGGAACCGAGGGTGTTACCGATCACCTGCGAACCCGTCATATCGGCGACGGCCTGCACCGCGGTGCAATGCTGTTTCGACAATCCGTTGGTGGGGCGGTTCTCCCTTATCCTGATGAGTTGTATCTCATTCCCGGTGACCGTGCTCATCGCTACGGACGTGCGGACGCTCTGGCCTCCGCCCTCGCCCCTCGAACAATCTATCTCAAGCATTCGGTTCACCTTCCCCTCCCTATGTAACATAACTAAAAGAAACTACCCATCGATTCGTCGATTTGTGTAATGCGATGATGTGGATTCAGCATGAAAGACGACGGATGACGGACAGGATTGCAATGTCATGGGTGTATGGTGCGATAGCCGGGAATCGAACCCGGGGCTGGTGCTTGGGAAGCACCTGTCTTAACCCCTAAACCACTATCGCGTTGATACGGAGAATGAATAGGTAGTATAGATAGACTACTATCAGGTGATCGAGGGGCCGAGATCAATGTCGTCAGGTGGGGGTGGATTTTAGTAGAATGCGGAATCGGCACTTAAACGGGTGAGTGGTGCCGTTTTAGATCATATATTTGTAATAGGGTCATAAGAACCGCCAACAGGAGGGTCGAAACATAAATTCGGAAGTATGGCGGCAATCGTCCAGAGTATCGATTTCGCCATTCCGACATGGTGTCTCGAGGCGATGCCACATATATTTATAGTAATTCATTAATCGGTAGACACAACGGGCTCGTGGTCTAGTGGTTATGACGCCACCCTTACAAGGTGGAGGTCGCCGGTTCAATCCCGGCCGGGCCCACCACTCAGGATCGTCTCCGATCTTGGTGTTTTTACGATCAATATGGGTAGGAGATGGCAGTTCATCTTCGGATCCGATACCTCCAGACATACCCCCGGGAACTGGGTAATCTTTATAAGTGCATCACGCATTCTTTGATTCGGTGATTTAACGGAACATAAGTCTCTAGTGATAGCTAGCACTATGGACGGGAGGGACAGCTTCAGCTAGGCTGAGCCTCGATGAGTGATCCTGTCCTTGACATAGATGCGGATGCTCCGTATGCATTTTCTCGATCACCATCTTTGATGGGGTGTCCGTAAGATGTCTCGATTTCAGGATGCACTCTGACCGTTGGATACGAACAGTCGGACCAGGTTGATCACGAACGGTCCGAGAGAGTGATAACAATGAAATCAACAATGAAATCGGCGTTCGCAATCATAGCGGTCGCCCTAATGATCATGGTCGCAGTCGTACCTATGGTCGGAGTCGTCAATGGAGACACATCTCAAGTTTACGATCCCGAGGAGCAACACGACAAGATCACTATGACCTTCAACCTCTATGAGAAGGATAACAAGATTACTTCCGGGGATTATACAATCAAGGTAACGTGGGGTACTAGCAACAGCATAGTACTTACAACGACCAGTGGTTCAGTCACCAAGATATTCGACGAAACCAAGATGACCGGCGCAAAGGCGACTGTCGGTACTGGGACCGGTTCAGCATTCAAAGCAGATTCTAACTTCGAGGTGTACACCATCGGTAACGTTGCCGCAGGCGCAAACCTCAGCTTTGATCTGAAGAAGGGATATACGCAGACGAATAATATCACCTTTGACGCCAAAGACAACAGCACCAAGGTCTACAATGCTGTGCAAGATGTTGGAACGACCGTCTATGTCAACTACGACATATACAAGAACACGGGCACAGAGGCATCACCTACATACACCAGGATTGGAAGCGCATCCAGCACTTCTCTGCTCGGTAACGATTCACAGTTCAAGGTGACATACCCTCTGACTGAGAGTGAAGTGTATGTCAAAGTGAACAAGGTCACGGTCGGAACGACGGATATCGCGTTCACGACCGGTTATTTCGAGGTCGTCGGATCTTCATCAGTCTCGACCATCACTGCAGATCAATTCGTATTCACCATCACTGGTGTTGCGGGAATGCCTGCAGGTACCATAGGTTCACTCGCAGGAACCGATGGTGCAGAGACACCTAAGAATATCACAAACATCAGTGCGGTCAAAAACACTATCTCAGCGGCATCAAAAGCAACGTTCATCTACAAATTGGATGCGACAACTGCATCAAGTAACATCACATACACCGCAACATTCGGAAGTGTATCCATTGCGGGACTGTCCGGTGCGACGATCTCACTCGCAAACAAGGCCGTATTCGGTGCATACGACATGGGCGGTGCGGCATCTAGTAGCGTAGTATACGCCCAGGATGGCCTCAATCTCTCGTTCACGATCAAGGATAATACTGGAGCAACCACCAAGTCCAATACAACGACGGCCTACGTCGCAGGCGGATACTATATCGCGGCCGTACCGACGCTCACCAGCGGACAGACAGCAGCAGCCGACGATATCATCGTCCCCGCATCCACTGCATATCAAATTACAACAACATCGGTTGCAAGCAGTGGATCAGCAGCGGAGGTTGTTGCCGCGGACAGCGGTACGGTGGGAACGACAACATACCAGTTGGCATACGTCTCGGGTACGATCTCGAACGCGACGGCCGGATACACATTCACACTCTCCGGAGCAAGCAAGACATTCGGCCTCACTAACAACAAGGTCGTATGTGTCGAAAACGAATCTGGAGCCAAATTCGGGTTCTACACTGCGATCAACGAGTACATCTCGTTCACGGCACAATCCGGAAGCACATTCGCCGACAACTCGTCCGGAAGATACTATGTCCCTGCGACAGGTCAGACCATCGCATTGAAGCTTGTCGACAAGATCATGTCATTCCTGGTCACCGACGGTGACGGAGAGGAGCTCGAAAATGGAACGCTCTACATCAAAGTGATCGATGCGAACGGTGAACCTGTAGGAACGACGTCAACCACTAACCCCATCACAGGAGTCGCATATGAGACACTCAACGATGCATCGTTGGATGTCAGCAAACTCAAGGTCTACTTCTCATGGACCCCATCCACATATGGACTGGTCAACACATTCGCCGCAGGTTCCGAAGCGACGGCAGTCGCTTACGAGGAAACAGCACTCGGTATGATGCTTGTGTCCTCTTTGGAAAAGACATATTATGTGTTCGTCAAGGATGCCGCAGGTAACATCATCGCAGTCCAACCCACGATCCAGAACGCAACGGCATACATGGCAGAGGACGGGACCAAGATCTACACACTCGGAGACACAATCACACCCGTGCTCGAGGCCGACGGATCCTATTCATACAGGGTCAGCAGCGCACTCGTGGACGTCACGTTGTCCGGAGTGGAGAAGAATGTGGTCATCCTTACTGTAAGCGATTCAAATTACGTCTTCCAGACAGCACCATATCTCGCTACATCCACTTTGACGATCACAGCCAAAGCGGATTCCATCACAGCCACGATCTTCAAAACCGATGGTGTGACACCCATCGCCAATACAATGTTCGAGTTGCAGAAAGATGATGGAACGCTGATTGATGTCCAAACCACGGATGCCAACGGTACCATCACGTTCACGGCCAATGCAGAAATTCCCTCTGATGCGAAAATCGTCGCTTCGAGCGCAAAGATCGGAGACATCAAGAACATCATGGGAAGCACGAATGTGAAGGCATACGGTATCCCATACAGTCTGTTCTACGCATCATACGATGTCTACAAGATCGACATCACCGATGCGGACGGAAAGGTCTTCGACGGTGCGGAGAGCACCGACACGCTCGGTATAGCTAGACTCGGCGAATCAGTTGTATTGGCAGGATCCTACGCAGTGGATAACGATGGTGTAATCACCGTCAGCCTCAATGCGGATGCGGGAGATGTCCTTACGGTCACGCTTGCTGTCAATTCTGGTGGAAAAGCGGTAAGGACATTCGATACATACACGCTCACAGCGGATGATGTGAAAAACGGAACGATCTCACTCGTTTCGAAGGAAAAGACATACACCTTGTCGGCTGTGGATGCGGACGGTAATACGATCTATATATGTAACCACAACAGAACCATGGTCAAAAAGGAGGTCGCTGGAGTAGTATCGTCCCTCGAGAGCGCCAGTAGCACGTTCGTAACAACATTTAAGGATGTCAAGAGCGGAGCAAAGGATATAGCGGTAGAATGGATCATCACGTCACCCGGACAGAACGAAGAGTATGTTGCACAGATAGTGGAGGAGCAGAACACCAATGGTCCGTATGGTCTCCCCGAAGGAGTCTACTACGCATTCGATGAGAACAACGCAGCGGTCGCAGTCTCTAAAAACTCAACGATAACGTTCGAACTCGTTGATGCCACCGGAGCAAAAATCAGCACTGTCGACACATATACTGTCAAAGTCAACACATCTATCACAGCTACCCAGATTGACGGTACCAACAAGTACTACTTCGTCGGGGATGCAACAGCGGCTAACAAAGTGACTGTGACCGATGGATCGACCTATACATTCACAGCGGCTCAGAAGATCGCAGACGGTGTTGTGAAGGCAAAGGAGCAGACGGTCGTGTTCACAGCAGTGGATGCGGCAGGAGTGCCTATTGTCGATGACGGCTTCGCGATCAAGAAAATCGCAGCCGACGGTGCGATAACCAACCTTGCAGAGAGAGTGAAGTTCGAAGAGAACGGTGTCTACTCCAAGATCATGATCGTGGATTCGACGGTCACATACAAGTTAGTGGATGGTGACTCTGTCTATACATTCACGGCCAACGGAACCAAGTTCACAGCCGCTGAGCAGACCGTGACATTCACATTCACATACGCGAACGGATTCGCATATGACGGAACTGGATCTGTTACTGGAATCACGGTCTACTACAATGACGGAACGACATACACGCCGGAGTCATTCGCAACCAAGCAGATCACGATTGACACGACCAATGTGGCATCGTATAAGCTCACAATGGATGGAAAATCATTCACAGGAGCCGGTGCGAACCTCAAGACAACCGTATCCAAGATATCGGGTTATGTCGCTTACGATTATAACACCAGCACGTCAAAGGTGATTGCAACATACTATGATGGAACAGTCGTGAAGAAGGAAGTGGACGTAACTGTATCCAGCAGTGGACTTTACACCATAACACCCGACTTCGTGAACGATGGATATGACAAGGTCATCGTCCAGTACTACGTGAAGGGTATCCTGACCTCTCAGGCCACACTCACGGCATCCACAGGATACATCGCAAGCCTCGTACCTGTCGCTGAGACGGAGGAGACATTG
This sequence comes from Eggerthellaceae bacterium, assembly GCA_963651945.1. Lineage (GTDB taxonomy): Archaea > Thermoplasmatota > Thermoplasmata > Methanomassiliicoccales > Methanomethylophilaceae > Methanarcanum. The sequence continues at coordinate 8,309 of CAVJRF010000017.1, forward strand.
CTCGCCAAGATCATTCCCAGTGATGGTATCGAATACCAGTTCGCAGGCGGTAAGGTCTACCTCACAGCTGTGGACAAGTACAGCTCCACCGTAGGAAGCACCGATGGAAAATACGTGCAGACATGGAAATTCGAAGGATGGTACGTCAACGGTGTCAAACTCACCGATGACCTCAACTGTGCTGTGGACAACGTCGCCACGAATGTCATCACCGCATGCTATGTCCTCGATGACAGCAAGGAACTCGGAAAGGAATCCGCAGCCGGAGTCGATCCCACTGTCCTCGCGATCGGTATCGTAGCAGTGATCATCGCATTGATCGCTGTCGTGTACACCGTCATCCAGAAGAAGGAATGATGTCGTATCGAAAGGAGGCTGGTCTAACGTGAGAACGGGAGACCACCCCCTCAAACCTCTTATCTTCTTTTTAACGGGAAGACAGAGGTGCAAGATCACCTGCACCCCTTTCCTTCCCAACACGGATAAAGGGGGATGGAGATGGGAAAGAGAATGAGAATAACTCCATTGTTCGCCGTCATCACACCCGTCGATGAGTCACTCGCCGAACAATTCATCGTCGACGGAGTGACGAAGGAGCATACCTCATTTAACAATGCGATCGAGGGTACCAAAGCATATGGCAACAAGGCCATCGAGTTTGCAGGCAAGCCCATCTTTTTCTGACCCGGAGTGCGTATGATGGTCGATTACAAGTTGAGTTTCTTCGAAGAGAAACAGATGATGGCAACTCTTCTTTACATCTACAGAAACGGAGAGACAGCCAAGTATGTCATTTACGACAAGGTATCCAAGAACTCCAGGATGCCTTTGAAACTGGAGAGACTGAAGGAAGCAGGCCTCATCACCATGAGGTACGGTATGCCTACCTATGTCTCACTGACGGACAAAGGCCGTTATCTCGCATCCAAGATGGATGATATCGAAGAGAATATGCGAATACATCCGAGAAACATCATTCACCATCCGATCGGAGGACGATAGACATGGTCGATTATGCATTGAAGGCGATGGATGAGAAACATATGATGTCGATCATCCTGTTCATCCATAGGAACAAGGGACTCAATAAGGGGATGATCTACCAGAACATCGGGATGAGTCCGAGGATGAACGTGAAGCTGGACATACTCAGGAATCTGGGCTTGATCGACATAAAGGGCGTCGTAAGTAAACACGTGACACTGACGGAGAAGGGTGAGAAGGTGGCCGAGTTGATCTCGGGCATAGAGGACATCTTGAACGAAGAATGATCCAGACGATGTTCCATTCTCGTCTTGAAGACGAATATGAACACGCCACAACCGACAGTGGTCGAATGCCCTTACGAATCCGGATCCCGAAGTGGCCACACAGGCAGTAGGAACAAATCATCGACCTATGACTCAGGTGCCATCCAGGACATCTTCTATCTGTGAGATCAGTTCTGCCACCCTAATACCTTTCTCGGTCAACGCGACATGCTTGGTAACTGCGCCTTCGATGGTAATCAGACCTAAATCCTTGAGGATATCGAGCTTGACATTCATCCTTGGGCTCATGCCTATATTTTGATAGATCGTCCCTTTCGTGACCCCTTTGTTACTGTATATGAACAGGATGATCGACATCATATGTTTCTCATCCATCGCCTTCAATGCGTAGTCTACCATATCGAACACCTCTGGAATGAGTGAGAGGATTGGTCAAAGATCATAAATTCTCCTCGATATCGTCTATCTTGGAAGCGATATAGCGACCCTTATCGGTCAATGAGACGTATGTCGGCATGCCATATCTCATGGTGATCAATCCCGCTTCCTTCAGTCTCTCCAGTTTCAGGGGCATCCTGGAGTTCTTGGATACTTTATCATATATCACGTACTTGGCAGTCTCTCCGTTCCTGTAGATGTACAGTAATGTTGCCATCATCTGTTTCTCTTCGAAGAGACTCAATTTGTATCCGACCATCGTACTCACTTGAAATCAGAAAAAAAGAAGGATCCGATGATGTCCCGGAGGAATGCCGAGGACATCGTCGGATCTCATCTAATGGGTTTATCTTTTCTTGATCACGTAGGCAAGGAGCCCTAAGACCAACACGAGAGCGACGAAAGCGATAGCGACATACACCGCGATCTGTGGACTGTCGCCGCCGTCATCTCCGCCGGGTGTTGTGGCCGAGGTCGCAACGGCATAGATGGAAAGGTGGTCCGTGGTGAACACCATCGCTTTCGATGCCGAGTCGTACGTGGCCTTCATATCCTTCGCCTTACCGTCGTCCGACAGGTAGTATACCTTCAGTTTGGAAGGATCCGAACCTGTAGGAACGGGTATGGATATGGATATGGGCGAATCGAACGATGTCACCTTCGTCTCTCCGAGCAACATGGACACATCCACGACGACCGATCCGTCGGGAAGGACTATCCCGGACGGTATCTCGGTATCCTGTATGACGATCGTGAGATCGTCACTGGTCTGGAGACCGGGGATGGAATCCTTGGATACGGTCACGCTTCCCTTGGAAAGGCCTATAGTGACCTTGGAGACGAGGTCCAGGAGTTCTTTCGCGGAATCGGCAGGCATGGTCACAGTGTCCCCGGTCACAGAGATGATGACATCCTGCTTGAGACCCTGTTCCTTGTATGCATTCACGGATGCTATCGCTTGATCGATGGCATCCTTGGTCACCTGTCCGCTTGTACTCGGTTGGATGACATACGTCTCGGGATTCACCGACACGACACACGTGGCCGTGAACCCTCCGTCGGCCGTCGTGACCGTGATCGTAGCGGTACCGCTGCCGACGGCCTTGATGACCCCGTCCGCGACCGATACGATGGTATCATCGCTGGATGACCAGGTCACGCTGCGTTCGGTCGCATTCGACGGGACCACCGTGGCTATGAGCGTCTTGGAATCTCCGATATCGAGATTCAGCTTTGAATCGGAGATGATGACACCCGTAACGGGCACAGTGGCCGGTCTGAATGTCGCCGTCACGGTCACATCGGCCGCAGGCATCGTGAACATATCGTTCGCGATGGTCACGGTACTCGGTGAGATCTCCCACTTGTCGAACAGGTATCCCGCGGACGGGGTGGCCTTGAGGGTGACGGTGGTACCTGCGGGTGCCTCCTTGTAGTTAGCACTCGCCGAACCGCCCGTACCGGAGGTCACTGTGACAGGATAGTACTCGGCGACGACCAGACTGCAATCGGCGATCTTGACGCCATTCTCCGTCACGAGGACGGGGTATGTACCCACGTCCAACGGACTCAGAATGACATTGAGCTCCTTCGACGCTTTGAGATTCAGGATCGTCTGCGTACCTATCTGTACGGTCACCTGGCTTGCGTCGGGCGCTTCGGTCAGGGTTATCGTCGCCAGGCCTCTTCCGCTTGCCTCATGATATTCAACGGACATCGATCCGCTCGTACCGTATCCTTTGATGGAGGCACCCTGTACGTCCGTATCCATAGATACGGTCAATACGGCAGGTACCAGCATGAGGACGACGGCCAGAGCGATCAACGTCTTTCCGAACTTCATAGGATACCCTCCAGTCACACTGTCGAAGCAGGTATGGTCGGTGCGAGGACACCGAGGGTCTGAGCTGTCAACTGCAACTCCCCTGCGGTGTACGTGTACTCGGCATATGCGTAGTACATCGTCTCGCCTTCGGATGCAAGGAAACTACAGGTCCAGGTGTTATCTCCGCTTTTAACTTCCGCTCCAGCGGTCGTATCGGAACCGTAGTAGGTCTTACCTTCGATCTCCATCGAGTAGGTGTATACGAGCTTCACGGTTCCGGCATACAGTCCGCCGACACCGTTCGATGTCAACTTCACACGGAATCCCGTGTTATCCGCAAGGGCTCCGATGATGCTGAACGTATCGTATCCGGTGGGCTCTATGGCCTCCGTTTCAACGGAGATCACGACATCGCCGGTCACATCGAATATCATGTACGATCCTCCGCCGAGCTCTGCCAATTTGGCATTCGTCAGCGAAATGTCGTATGTCACTTTCTCGTTGACCGTGACCACGAGGAGCCCGTAGGATCCCTGTGCGATCGTCGAGTTGAAGGCCAATGTCACTTCGTCTCCTACATAATCGGTGGATACCTTGTACGTATCGATCGTTGCGAAGATCGGATACAACGTAACAGTAGCATCCGGGGTGTAGAATCCCTGGAATCCTTCCTTGTCGGTCGCATGCTCTGCCCATCCGAGGAACGTCACTCCCAACTTCGAGATCGTGGGCAGGGTGATCGTCTCTCCGGCGACCACGGACACGGATCCGTATCCGTCGAGTGTGACGACATAGATTACGGGTTCGGGTTCTTCGTATACCGCATACGAGAGCGACTGCTTCTGGATACCGTTGGATATCTCCATGACGATGCTCATGTTGCCGGTCCTCTCTGCATAGCTCAACGCAGCGGAGACCAGTGTGTTCCCGTATTCATCCACCCAGTTGCTGCCTTTGAGTTCTCCTTTGGTGTTCCACGTGTACTCGACTCCATTGAAGTATACCGATGAGATCTCTCCGTCCGAACAATAGTAGAGAGCTCCCATGTAACGTGCGAAGTCGTTCATCACTGACTTGTCAAGACTTGTGTATGTCACGAGGACGCCGTAGGCGTTCACATCGAACACTCCCGTGTATTCGTATTCGGGTTTGTACTGATAGTTCGTGGCATCGATCACGTAGTAATCGAGCGAGTGCTTGGGTACGAACACTTTATCGTAGACTGCGACAAGTGTCACATTGTCTTTAGGTGTGTAGTATGCGACATGCAACGGTTTCTCCTCACCGGAGACCTGCCAGCCGACGAAGACCTTGCCCTCGACCAACGGTGCGTCCGGCAGAACGATCGAGTCGCCTTCCGCTACCGTCTTGGATCCGAGATCTCCATCGATTCCCTCGAAGCTCACTGTATAATGGGGCTTGAAGGCGACATATACATCGATATCGAAGAGTGCGATCTTGTTCTCGTAGATTACTATTTTGTATGTTCCGCCGTTAACGAATTTCTTTTCCACCTGTCCGTTGTCGGAGAACAGCCATGTCCTGAGACCGTCTGTCTTGGGGAGTCCTTCATCGTAGACAAATTCGTATTTGTCTCCGTTCTTGTACCAGACCGCACCTGTCATCTCGGATTCGGAGTAACCTTCCTGAGCGTAGACGATGAACATGGTGTTCTCGTCTATGCCTTCGGAGTACGTACTGCCGAGGACCGACAATGCGAGTCTGGCGACCTCCGCATTCTGATAGAATCCGGCACCGCCGAGTATGAATGACTTGTTGACTTGGACATTCTCCAATTTCTTGGTACCGGTGTAGTTGCCCAGACCTAAGATGGTGATATCATACTTGTCATCCGACTTGTCTTCGATCTTGTCGATCTTATAATCGACGTCCTTACCCAATACCTTGCCATCATCTTTCAGAATGAACGATATGGTGACATCCGAACCGTTCTGGATCCTGGATGCTCCGTCGGTTGTAATTTCTGCTGTATTGATGTCTTTCTGTTTTATCTCCCAAGTTACTTTGAGGGTTCCCTTGTAGTTCCCAGTCTCAGTGGCCGAGAGTGTCGCCGTGTACGATCCGGCATCCGTTTGCTGGTTTCCGGTGATGGTGTAGTCCGAATCGGTAATCGGTTCCGATCCGAAATCGATGGTCAGCTCCTGCAAGGTACCGTCGTATGTCAACGCAGTCTTTTGCGAGGCAGAGACAGTGCTTATGTTCTTCTGATCGATGACCCAAGTGAAATCTTCGCCCGACGTATAGTTGCCCTTCCCTTCGTAATGTGCAGTATATGTGCCTGCATTCTTCCCGGAAAGGGTTTTGCTAAGTGTATAGTCAGTGTCTTGTACCAAGTCCTGGCCTATGGTTTTATCCCTGAGCTGGATTTTTACATTTTGATTACTACCAGTGTACGTTAAGTCCCCTTGCTTAACTTCGAAGTCATAGCTATACATGATCTTGGACTTTATGACCCAGCTCACGTTACTGTGGGACCCTGTGTAGTTCCCATTTTCAGTTGCTTTGAAATCCACCGTATAATTTCCGGCGTTCTTTGCTGAAGTGGCTCCGGAGGTTCCGGGACTGATAATGTAATCAGTCTCATAGATGGGCTCAATGCCGCCGTCTCCGAATGAGAATGTCGGGTTCTGCTCCTGACCGTTGTATATCAGTTCCGGTAAGAAGGCTTGCTTAATCATCACAGTGCTCAGATCCTTCTTCTTGATTGTGGCAGCATCGGGAAGTACGAGTTCATAGTCGCCGTCTTTGTTCTTCACAGGTGTAATCTCCGCACTACCGTACATGAATTTGAAGTTCGAGATGTCGACATCACAACCCACGACGAGTGTTAGATCATAATTTTCGCCGGCATTCTTGGATTCCGCATCCGCACGGACGTAGCTAATCTTATTCGAACTGATCTTCAACGTACTATAATCAAAGTAAGCATCACCGTCGTACGTTTTGGTAATCGTTGTCGATTCACCCGATCCAGTGATCTTTACCTCAAGAGGTACGATGGACCATTCCCTGTTCACCTTATACGTGGTGGAAACGCCATCCTTCATCAAGGTCACTTTGTAACATACGGCGTATGTTCCCACCTCTGTCTGAGGCTTTATGACCACATCGCCTTCCTCATCTACCGTGACAGCTCCCCAATTCATGAGGCTCAATCCGGTCAATGTGTATCCTGTCTTGGGTTCGATCCCGGGGAAGTCCGTGGGCCCCATGGCAGATCCGGTGTACGTATAATCAGTCTTTATGTCCTTTATGACATAGTTGATCGCAGTGAGTTCCACATCCGAAAGGAGTGTGACATCCGCTGCCGCCTGTCCCGGATCCGTGGTGGTGCTTCCGTCCGCCTTGGCGAACTGGATCTCCGACTCGGTACCCTGTTCGAAGTTCTTGAAGACGACCTTGGTGTCCGTACCCTCTATTTTCATGACCGCCTGGTTCCCGGTTGTTCCGGCGAGCGATCCCGAGATGGTGATGTTTTTACCGGAGATGGTCACGTTCGCACCTGAGTACGTTCCGCTCTCCGTGATGATCGTACCGTTGATCACGAGCGAACCGCCTGTGATCTTGATACCATCGGTTCCGGCCTTCATTCCGTTGGCAACGAGCTTATTGTCGCTGGGACCGGCCAGGATTCCGGTGAGGACACTGTCCTTGTTCATTGTGAGAGTAACCCCTTTCGCGATGGACAATTGGACATCATTCTTCATGACGATGTTTCCGGATATCGCCACATCGGTATCCAATTCCGCATCTTCGATGAGAGTGTATGTCTTTCCGCTCGCAAGGTAAGCGAGACCGGAGGCATCGGAGAACGAACCGCCGTTAACGGTGAACGTATCATCGTCGCTCAGCTTGTACTCCGCTTCATCGAGCATGCCTCTGATGAGCTGCCCGTTGAAGGTTCCGCCATTGATCGTCACGGTCGAGACATAGTCTGTACTGTCCTGAGTCCATGACCAAAGCTCGACATCCGCATTGAAGGTTCCGTTGTTTATAACGGTGGTACCGAAGCTCTGCATTATCCTTGTTACCTTGTTGTTGCCATCGGCAAGGTTGAATGTTCCGCCGTTGACAGTGAGGTATGAACCCTCCTCGACCTTAAATATGGAGTGATCCGGACTGTTTTTACCCATAGTCACCGTGGGACCTACCCCACCCTCACCGAAGTACATATGACCGTAGGACCTGAATGTGGTATTGTTGGCTATTACGCTCCCGGTCCCTTTGATGGTCAGCTTGACATCACCGTTGATCGTATCGACGGGATATCTGGGCGGATTAGATCCGCCTATGGTCACCAAATAGCCGCTGTTACCCTGAGTGAGGGTATATTCTCCGATATCCAAGATGTATTCTCCGCCCTTCGTGAAGGACAGTGTCTTGGTGGTCTTGGTATTGCTCAACAACGTGATCTGTGCGTTGTTGCCCGAGTCCTTGGCCTGCGCTTTGGCCACTGCTTCCTCGAGGGTCGCGTACTTGGTGGTAGTGCCATCGATCGTGACCGACGCGGCATAGGTCTCTTCGGCATCCGTCCCGTCCTGACCCACGGCGATGAATCCTACGAGACACACCGCCAGCATTACCATGACCAATGCGGACGCCAAAAATATCGTTCTTCTATTATCCATTATCTTCCCCTCCTTCCTTCATCGGGACCTACGGGGGATGGGGGTGATCTCGCACCCCCTCTCGGTCCGAAAGGAAAAGGTTTGAGAGAGGATCCTCCGCATCAACGGAGGATCCACTCCCTCTTCATTCAAATGTCCGAGATCACTCTCTCTTCTGGATCACTGCATAGATCACTGCGAAGAGTGCGATGATCACTGCCGCGATACCGATGATAAGGACTGTGGAGTCCACACCGTTCGAAGGTGCCGTTTCGTATGAGGACACCTTATAATCAGCGTAGACGACGCATTCCTCGGTCACTGTGTACGTGTACTCCAAGTCGTCGGAGACCTTCACACCGTTGACGTACCATCCGTTGAATGTGTACTTGACGACGGTGGTCTCGTTACCGGACTCGATGGGCTGGTATGAGACATTGACCGCACTGAGAAGGATCTTGTCGCCGACCTGTGCGCTCGCGTAGTTGTACACGAAGTAGAGCTCGTTCAATCCGCGGCTCTCGGCGAGCGTAACGACTCCGGCGATGGTCTGCTTGGCGAGATCGACTCCTCCGATGGCTGTCATCGAGTTGAACGCTCCCTTCGCGTAGAACTTGTCCGCAGTGGCCTCGACGGTGATGCTGCTTCCGGTCTTCGCTGTCGCGATGTAATACATGTTGTCGATGACGACTGCCTTACCTTTCTCGACGAACTTTTGACCCTCGAAGATCTGGTACGTGACGACGACGCCGGAGACGACGTCACCGCTTGCGTAGTATCCGGAGTAGACCGTTTCGTTCGTCTCGATGGTCGTGCCCGATGCCGCTGCCGGGAAGGTGACCGCACCGTACTTGGTCGTAGCATCGACGGCTTTGTATGTCAGAGGACGTTCAAGGACCGCGGTAGCGACTCCCTTCGAATCGGTTACGACAGTCTTCACGATCTTTCCATCCTCATCGATGAAGTTGACTGAGATTCCCGGAAGGACCTCGGTGGTTCCACCGTTCAACTTGACCTCAACGGTCACCTTGTGTGTCGCTTCGTTGGCATTGATCTCGTCGCCCGTTTCGTTTGCATCGAATGTGTAGAGTCCCTTGGGATCGACGGCTGTGAATGTCACTCCGGCAATGGCAGGGTATGAGATATTACCGTTCTCATCAGTGGTGTACTCTCCGACGACGGTCGCTCCGCTCTTGACGGTGACCTTAATACCTTCAAGCGGTGCGTCATCTCCGTCCATGACGATTAGCTGTTTGATTTCATATTCTGTTGAGATATTAGCTACCCTGTCGGTGAACACTGTTTTCTCCGTGGAGAACCTGTAGATTCCCGAGTCGGATGCTACGACACCGTATGTCTGTCCGGCACTTGCGACATCGACGAGGAATGAGAACTTACCGTCCTTATCCGTGACATCCGTGTCAACGACGACGGGGCTGACGGTCGCGGTGTAGATGCTGAGCGTGACCGTGATATCCTTGATCGCAGTTCCTGCTGTCAAGATCTTGACCGTACCGCTGAGCGTGTACTGACCGGAGACAACACTGAGTTCCGTTTCTGTACCTGCAAGTGTGACATCCGCGAATGTACGTACTCCTTCGTTATCTGTGGTGACCACCTTGTAGCCGTCTACGACTGCGGTGATGATCTTGAAAGTTCCGTCCGCTCCGACTTTTGCGACGGATCCGACGGTCTTGCCTTGGGTATCGACGACCTTGACACTGATGTCAGCGTTCTTTACCGCCTGCTCATCGGCATCCTCAACGGCACCCGAGTATTCCTTCTCGTTCGCCTTGATTGGACTGGCCAAATCGGATGTTGCTGCTCCGACGAATGTGTAGATTCCGTTGAGGTCGGTGACCTTGACGTAACCTGCTTTCGAGACAATGGAGAATGTACCGTCGTTGTATGTGGTGACGTCCGCACTGATCTTCGTTGTCTTGGTCGCGGAGTCGTAGACCGCTACGGTCATGCCTGCGAGCGGCTTGTTTGCTGCATCCTTGACCTCACCGGTGAACGTCTGCTCCTTCGCCTTGATTGTAAATTCGTTGGCGAACTCCGTGATTGTATCGAACGTGTACACGGTCGAGTTGGACTTGACGGAGATTCCGTACTGCTCTCTGTAATCTGCACTGCTGTTTGCGATGTACTTTGCGATGAATGAGAATGTGCCTGCCGTTGCATCATATGCGACATCCGACAGGGATCCGATGATTTCGTATGCCTTGATGTCTTCGCCTACGGCGTGGATCCTGTATTTGGCGACCTGGAACGTGATATCGGAGATACCTGCGATCGCCTGGCCTGCGAAATCCTTAACATTGAAGGTCAATGTCTGCTCGATGGCCTTGAACTCGGAATCGGCCATCGTTGCGGGACTGTCCGCGGTGGCGGCGAACGTGTATCCGGTCTTTGTAAAGTAAACCTGGATCTCATCTGCGTCCACATACGACGGGACTGTCACAGAGAACGTACCGTTGCTGTTGAAAGTGGCATCCGCATATGTTCCCAAGTCGGTGACCCTGTATTTGACGGTGACATCCTTGAGTACGTTGCCCAACGCATCCATTATGGCTACAGTGGATGTGACTGTTTTGGAGTCCATCGTAAAGTCGACGGTCTTGTTTGCGATCGCTTTGAAGGACTGTGATGAAGGGATGTATGTTGCGTCTGCGGGTGTGATGGTCACATCTGCGTCCGCTTTGGCGTAGAAGGCGTACTTTCCGTTGAGATCGGTCTCGACCGCTCCGTTGTACGTTCCCTCTGCACCGGTGGAGGTGATATCCACTTTGACGAGCGGGACAGGTGTCGAACCGTTCTTGATGGTTCCGCTTATGAGGTAGTATCCTGTGCTGCTGAACGAGATGTTCTGCGTGGCTGCGGCAGAGGACGGGATCGATATGACCTGACTGGATGCCTTTATTCCGGTATCCAGGGTGTATACTATCTGCACCTTGTTGGCCTCACCGAAGTCGGCGACCTTTCCGAATGCTACGGTATAGACACCAGTTCCGGCCACGATCTCTTTGGTTTCACCAGTGATTGCTGCTTCTGTAAGAGGTGTAGAGTCCTTATAGTATATGACGGAGAGGTTACTCTGAATCGCTCCGGCGATGAGTACGTTACCCATCGTGATCGTTCCGCTGATGTAGGCGTTCTCCTTGAACGTGTACACGGACGGTGAGGTCGTCAGGGTCATATCTTGTGCGTATCCGTAACCCTTGGTATCGGAGATGGTGATCTTCTTGTCTCCTTCCTCTTTGAACGTGTACGTGAAGGAGTACTGACCGGTGTATTTGCCATCTTCACCCAACACCTTATCGAAGTCAGTGCTGGTGATTCCGGAACCTGGTTCTGCCGACAACGTGTTGTCCACATCGGCGTAGGCCACGAATGCCTTGTACGTGTCCTTGTTAGCAAGATCCGTTCCGGATGTGACGTTGACCTTTTTGACATCGACAGTCTTCTCGTTGAAGCCTTCGGCAGAGATGATCATCTTTCCGGAGTTGATCGGAACGAGAATCGTGTAGACACCTGTCGTCGCATCTGACTTGCCGGTATATCCCGCATCTCTGAGCATAGACGCCTCTTCTTGTGCTGAAACGGTGACTACCTTATCGTACGCAACGGATGTGTTGGCGTATGTCAGTTTACCGGTAATTGCGACGTATCCGCTCATGAAGTCGATTCCGGAGACGTTACCGGTTACGCTGTAGATGGTCTGTGATGCACCGGAGTCGAACTTCTCTTCAACGGGGTTCGTCGTGTAACCGGTGATGTTGGTGTATTCGGTTGGATCGGTAACGATTGATACTGTAGCGTCGATCGAAGTTCCGGAGTAGTTGACCGTGATCGAATACGTACCGTTGCTGCCGGTCAGTCCGTACTCGTAATAGCTGCCATAGGAGACCTTTACGAGTACATCCTTGATTTTCTGAGAATCGCTGTCCATAACGGTTCCGCTGACAGTGATGCTCTTGGTCGTGTCTGGTACGATTGTGGCTGCGTCACTCTCTTCGGTGAACACTCCGACCATAGGTACGACTGCGACCATGATCATTAGGGCGACCGCTATGATTGCGAACGCCGATTTCATTGTTGATTTCATTGTTATCACTCTCTCGGACCGTTCGTGATCAACCTGGTCCGACTGTTCGTATCCAACGGTCAGAGTGCATCCTGAAATCGAGACATCTTACGGACACCCCATCAAAGATGGTGATCGAGAAAATGCATACGGAGCATCCGCATCTATGTCAAGGACAGGATCCCTCATCGAGGCTCAGCCTAGCTGAAGCTGTTCCTCCCGTCCATAGTGCTAGCTATCACTAGAGACTTATGTTCCGTTAAATCACGGATGGGTGGAACGATGGATCTCCCACTCCACACACTACCCTGGGCCTATCCAAAAAGACATTGTTTAAAATTGATACATTCAATCTAGATTATAGGTAAAAATGGTATATAATATACCAAAAAACGGATTAACTATCTTTTTATAATCAAATTACAATCACTTACACATGATTAAAAAGATAATATTGGACAATTTCCAATCATTCGATCACATAGAATTGGACCTTTCCGGAAAAGGCAACACTGTCAAGAGCAGTGCATTCATCTATGGCGAGAACGGATCAGGGAAAAGCAATCTGATAAATTCAGTGTCCTTTCTGATGGTATCGTCAGGTAATCTCACCAGAACGATGATGAGGGGCATAGAATACAACGATCCAATCCCAGATAATGATCAAGTGAATTTGGCAAGACATCTTCATATGATCGGTACCGATGACAATATGAAGCTTTCATTCGATTTCTCAACGAATGGGATCAATACCACGTATGTGATGGAATATAACAAGGAGGGCATTCTCGTCAGCGAAAGCTTGGATTCGATCATCAATTCTAAAATGAGTAACATGTTCTCATTGGAACTTGGAAAAGAACCTGTATTCAGGAGAGGTTTGTTCAGAGGTAAATCATTCGTGAACAAGATGCGCAGTGAGTTACTGCAATACTGGGGGCGCCGTTCGTTCATTTCCATCATCAACCGCACTCGTTCGGAAAGTAACGATGATTTCATAGGAACGAATCTTCACCCACGTCTCTTAGACTTCTTAAGAGAATTGGACAACATCGTGTTCGAACAAACGTCCTTCCTGGTGGCCCCTGAGAACGATATCGTACTCCCGGTAGGGAAAATTCCAATAGAGAAGAGCCAAGAACTCGACGTGCTCGAATCGAAGATCTCGAAGTTCTTCACCAGACTGTATACAGACATAACGGGCGCATTCTTCAAAAAAGAAGAAATCGATAACAAGATCAAATACGATCTGTATTTCCGCAAGAGAATCGCTGGCACAATACGCGAAATCCCTGCAAGATTGGATTCTACGGGAACGTTGAAACTCCTCCATATGTTGAGGCCGTTGTTGTCATGTGTCGATGGAAAGACAGTGCTCATCGACGATATAGACACATGGATCCATGATCTTCTCATAACTGGGATGATGGTCCAAATAATCCCGGAGATCAATGGTCAGTTGATAGCCACGACACATAATACATATCTCATGGACCGTCTCTCTTCCAATGATGTTTTCGTCATCGGTATCGATATGAACGGATACAAAAGAATTCGTTGCGTCTCGAAGATTGAACGTATCAGGAAGAACAATAGCATCCGTCACAAATACTATGAAGGAGACTTCATGGGGATACCGTATATCGCCAATCTCGGAATGGCGGACATCCTTAAGACTGGAAGGGAAGACTGATGAGGACAGTCTTCTTCGCTGTAAATCATGGCAAATGCGAGAACATACTATGCGAATACCTCGAGATGAGGTTTCGTACAAGGATAATATCCGTCATGATGAAGGATGGGACGGAAACGATATCGCTTCGCGGTTCTGCCAACTACATGTCCAACGGAGTGTTTAAGGATATGAGATCGTTGAATGCATATTATCGTGAATATGCGAAGAAGATGGGCATAGGTCCAAAGAAACTGAGGAAAGAGGAGATCGTGATCTTCGTTCTAGTCGATGTGGATGGAGATACAAGAAGTCTCAAATCATTCAGATCGAAGGATCTGTTCAAGGACTCCGTGTTCTATGATAATATAATCCCCGTTGCTACCAATCCTAATCTTGATGAGGTATTCAGAAACGCTGGAGCCAATATCGGTGAAAGAGGTAAGACGGAATCCTACAGGGAAGTACTCGATGGGATCACCACGCCAGATGAACTGACGAAACTGTTTGAGAACTCAGATTCGGACATGCCGAGGATGATCGATGAATTGAAAAAACACAGCCCTTCGCACCAATGATCGATTCGAACCATACGCCGTAACCCTGTAAAATTTGAAGTTGAACTTCAAAAATTACATATATTTAACACCCAATCTCTCATCCATGATCCCAAGAACGATCCTGAGATCGATCGAAGAGAGCATCGAGTTCAAACCCGTGACACTCATAACGGGCGCACGTCAGATCGGTAAGACCACGATATGCAAGTACATAGCGAAGGAGCACAGGTTTAACTACGTGTCATTGGCTTCGAACGAGGACAGGGTCATGGCGATCAAGGACCCCGAGATGTTCCTCCGCCTTCATCCGACGCCATTGATCATCGATGAGGTGCAATACGCCCCGAAACTATTCGATGTCATCGAAGGCATTGTCGATGCAAGGAGATTCGAGACCGGTTCCAATGAAGGGATGTACGTCCTCACAGGGAGTCAGGTGTATAATCTCATGGAAGGGGTGACACAATCCATGGCCGGGAGGGTGGGGATCATACGTATGTCGCCCCTCAGCATCAACGAGATCACCGAGCGTGAGGAGATGCCGTTCAAGGTGGACTTCGAGGCCAAGATCCGCAGATCGATGGAATACACCCTGACGATGGAGACGGCTTACAGGATGATGGTCCGCGGAGGATATCCGGAACTGTACGGGAAACCGAAGATGAGATCCTCGAAGTTCTATTCGGATTATCTGGATACATACATCGAACGCGATGTGTCGCAGATCATCAATCTGAAGGACAAGATGAAATTCAGACAGTTCATGGAATATGTCGCATCGATGACCGGCCGGGAACTGGTCTATGATAACGTCTCGAAAGCGTTGGGAATAAGCGTACATACGATACAATCATGGACAGGAGTGCTCATAGCAGGCGGGATCATCCATCTGTTGCAACCGTATTCAGGCAGGTCCAATGCGAGACGTATAACGAAACGTCCGAAACTGTACTTCTGCGATACGGGATTGGCATGTTATCTCGCGAAGATATACGATCCCGATACACTTCGCGTGGGGTACATGAACGGTCCGATGGTGGAGACGTTCATAGTCAACGAGATAATGAAGACCTACAGCAACAATACGGAGGAGGCCGGTTTCTTCTATTATCGTGATTCCGAAGGTCATGAAGTGGACCTCGTGATGCTCAGGGACGGCATACTGACATTGATCGAATGCAAAGCAGGGATGACATACGATTCCACGGATGTGAAGGCATTCTCCAGATTGGAGAGGTCTGATCATGACATCGGGCCGTCCTGTATCATCTGCCTCACCGAGAGAGCGTATCCGTTGAAGGAGGGCGTCTACGCCCTCCCGTTATCATCCATCTGATCGATGATATCGGAAAAGTTCAGGTCATAGTCGGTACTTTTCAGTTGATTCGAACACCATGTCGATCACAATCTATGATTTTGGAAATTGAAGTTGTTGAATTTGAAGTTCAACTTCAAATTCAACATACATGATCGTAATTCGATCGCATGATGGCCTCGGATCAATCCCTCAACGTCCCTATCGGGATCACCAATATGCCGTCCTCGCGCCTGTACGCATGATGTTCCGTACCCGTGATCACGGCCATGAATGCCGGTCCGCCCATCCTGTCGGTATCGATCCTTCTGAGTACATTCTTCAATGTCCTCGCACCCTCATCGACAAGGGTATCGCCACCGAGTTTCACCTCGATCAACGCATATCTCCCGTCCCTGAGGTGGATGACCGCATCGCATTCGTTACCGATGTTGTCCCTGTAGTGATAGACATCTCCGTCCAATGATTCCGTATACACCCTGAGGTCCCTGACGACAAGCGATTCGAAGAAGAATCCTAGTGTATTCAGATCGTTGATGAGATCCTTCGGACCGATCCTCAATGATGCTACTGCCAGTGACGGGTCCACGAAGTATCTGGTGTCGGATGTCCTTATTGCGGTCTTCGAGCGGAGGTTCGGATTCCACGCCTTCATGTCCTCGATCACATATAACCTCCTCAATGCCTGTAGGTATTCGGATACGGTCTCGACGGACGCATTCGATACCTCTCCCGACGATATGTCGGCGGATATCCCGGATTGAGAGATCTGACCGCCTTGATTCCTGGCATATGAACGCAACAACGCCCTTACCTTCTGGGGATCCCTCCTGACATCATCGACACGTGACATATCCCTGTTGATGACGGCATCGATGTAATCGAATGCCTGATCGAGTGCCACGTCCTCATCCATGTCCACGGATTCGGGCCATCCTCCTCTGCAGATGAGGAATGTCAGTCTATTCAGATCCAGATCGGAATGACCGGAGACGTCGGATGATCCGAACAGTGAACCAAGACTCACCTCTCCCGTGGAATCGCCCGATTCGAAGAGGGTCATCGGACGCATCACTATCCATCCGAACCTCCCGGTACCCGAATGCATGGTACTCGAAGCGGTCAGCGGTACGGACGACCCGGTCAGGATGAACTGCCCCTGTCCCTTATGGTGGTCCACGTGATGTCTGACCGCATCCCAGAGTTTGGGGGCGACCTGCCACTCATCCAACAGCCTGGGCTGTTCTCCTTTGAGGAGCTGTTCCGGATCCATCTCGGACATCATGATGTTCGTTCTGACGGAATCCGGTTCGTCCACGGAGAGGACACTGCCGGATACCTGCTCGGCCGTGGTGGTCTTGCCACACCATTTGGGGCCTTCGATCACTATCGCTCCCTTTCCTCTGAGCTTTCTCTTCAGTATGGAGTCGACGATGCGCGGCCTGTAGGAGAACGTTCCATCATCCATGATACTGGAACATGATGTTGATATAAATATGATACGATGTTTGTAAACTTTTTAATCCGATGTTTGTAACTAAACCAATCCGATACTTGTAAATTTTTCAACCCGATAGTTGTAAGAATCGGACACATCGTCCATCGTTCAGATGACCTCATTCCAATCTCACGACACTCGGGAACAATGATGCATCCGTGTGCGGGAGGAACTGTGCCGACATGTATTCGTCGAAGAATATCGGGTCTGATGAGAGGTCGACATACGTCATCTTCGGGAACACCTCGTCTATACGGTCCCTGAACGTATGCGACAGCAATGCCTTCTTCGCACCCGATAACGATGAATTGCCAAGATAGTGATACTTCTCGCGGTCGACATCGGGGAACAGACCTATCGCTATGGCGGAATCCATGTTGATGAAGTTGCCGAACCCGCCTGCGATGTAGATGTTCTCCACATCCTCGAATCCGATACCGAGATTACGTACCATGGACCTCGTCGCGGAGTATATCGCGGCCTTGGTCATGATCACGTTCTCTATCTCACTCTCCGTGATGACCACATCATCCACAACGGTGAACACGCCGTCCTTGGCACCGGATATGTCGGTGAACCTTCCGCGCTTATCGACATAACCGTTCAGGAACAGCTGTGCCACCAGATCGATGACACCCGAACCGCATATCCCTATGGGCTTGGCGTTACCGATCACGGTGTATTCTATCTTGCCTTCGGATATCCTCACGCTGTCGATGGCACCCGTACAGGCGATCATCCCCGAGGTCATCTGCGAACCCTCGAATGCGGGTCCTGCGGATGAGGAGCAGCACATCAGCATATCCTGATTGCCCAATGCGATCTCCCCGTTGGTACCCACATCTATCAGCAATGACAATCCTTCGGACCTATCCATCCCGGAATCCACGATGTCGCTCGTGATATCTCCGCCCACATATGATGCGACCGATGGCATGCAGATGACCTTCGCATCCTCACCGATCTGCAGCAGACTCTCCTTTCCCGTGATGGTGGCATCCTTCACCACCGGTTCGAACGGCGGCAATCTTATCGGCGACGGGTCAATCCCCAGGAAGAGATGGGTCATGGCGGTGTTCCCGGCTATGTACGCCGAATTTATCCTGTCTTTATCCTTGAAGCCCGAGAGGAGGCGGTTGATGGAATCGGTGATCAATAATCTGAGTTCGTTGGTACCGCCTTTTTCCGCATACTGTATCCTGGCGAGTACGTCCTCCCCTCTGGAACGCTGTGCGTTGGCACCGCTGGCACTGAACACTTCGTTCCCATCCTTCATATCCAACACGGATATCGCTATCGTCGTGGTACCTATGTCCACGGCCAATCCGTATCCGTCGGATATCGGTGACAGTTCATCCACCTTGGACTTCCTGTCGGTGGCAGCGATCACCTTCCCGACATCCTTCCTAGGTATCTTGACGATCATCCCGTCCCGTACCTCGGTCTGACATGACAGCACCCTCTCGTTATCAACGAGCACGATGCATCTTCCGCATCTCCCCCTCCCTCCGCATGGAAGGTCTATCCCGACACCCGCTTCGACGGCGGCATCCGAGATCATCGTACCTTCCGGTACATCTGCGACCTTATCATCTGGGAGGAATCTCACACGGCATGTCATGGACATGACATGCAACTGCTCCATGATAAACCGAACGGGGTCAGAATTCCGAATCCACGATGGATTCGTATAATTCGTTGACATCGGCATCACCCATGCCGATGGTCGGGAAATACACGGGTACGGAATAATCGGAGACATCTACCGAATCCAGATCATTCAGGGAGGTGCCTTTCACCACACCCAATATCTCCTTCTGTGTCTCCGTACCGGATGGTTCGACAACTCTCAATGTGGGATCATATCTTCTAAGAAGATCGATGTCGTTATCTCCCGTGACCAACACGCGGCAACCGCGTTTCATCATCATCCATGCGGACACCGTCCCTCTCCTATCATTGGATTCGGCGATGACACGTCCCTGACTTCCCAACGGCAATCCTCCGGGACATGGGATGTACTCATCGAACACGTATGCCTTGTTGTTCCTCACTTCCACATAGAATGTCTTGTCGGGTTCCTTCAGGTCCACCTTGATACCCTTCTCCTCGTTGCGAAGGAATATCGCCGAACCGGCCTCCCTTCCCACATCCATGCTCGTGTAGGGTTGGGAACCTTCCCTTCTGGCCTTCACGGCGAATGATTCCCCTTCGGATATACGACCTACGGAGTAATCCGCCGCTGTATCGCATATATCCTGCATATCGGATGAGCACACCTCTGCAATCGAAAGCGAACCTATGCCGAACACCTTCTTCACGGATCTGACACAACCATCGATGTCCTCGGTCTCGATGTAATAACGCGCGTCGGCGAACGTGATGAATGCCTCTATACCGTCGGCGGCCAACATCGTCAACATGTTGTCCTTGAGTATGCTCTCGAATCTCCTTCTCACGGGAGTGCTCTTGAGCCCGATCTCACAGTATCTTACGAGGACTATCGTCACGATTTTTACCTAATCACGATTCATTGTATAATGATGACGGATGTGCGGAACTCACCTGCATCTCCTTTTACCCTGATGATCCGGGTCGTGTGCCAATATCTCTTCGATCATCTCGTTCGGATTCGTATTGTCGCACGACCTCGATGATACCAACAGGTCATCTATGTCCGTGGGATCCAATGCATCCCTGTACGATTCCGGTCTATTGCTTGCATCGATATCGAATCCAATGCTCCTGAGTGCATCATCCATCCCCTTCCTGTTCAATATCGGCACGATGCAATCCTTCAGCGGGCAATCGTTGAACATGCTCCTCGTCATGGATCCGTAGACCAAGGATTCGTCCGTATCCACATCCATCACGATGAAGATCCTTGGACCCTTTCCTATTCCTGTATTCTATATTGGGATATCTCTTCTTCAGCTTCATAGTATCCGTTCTCTCTCATGGATCTCAGAAGGGAATCGATCATCATCGAATTCCTCCCGTCGTTCCTGGGATCGATGTTCAATACCACACGGGATTCCTTCTGGATCCATCTGGCAAGGATGATCTCCGATTTACCGTGACATATCACGATGAAATCGGTCATTCCGATCCCTTACCCGCCGATGTCCTCAATATGTCCTTCAGACCTATGTCGGCTACCAACGGGATCCCGGAATAATGGCCCTCCATGTATCTCTTCTGGACATTCGTCCTCACATTCGGCGGTTCCGTGGATTGGATGCTCTCTATCCGTTTGTATCCGTTCCTGTCGATGGAGATGATGAAGATGTTCGGGGCATCCTTGGATGTCATGAGAGATGTGTCGTGGGTGGTGGCGATGAGTTGCCCCGTTATGTCGGGGATGCATTGACCTATCAGCTGCGAGATCAACAGATCGTGTATCCCTGTATCGATCCCATCTATGGCCACGGTCCTTCCGTCGGCACAGAACGGCAGGAGCGGCAGGATATCCATCAGATATTTCGTACCGGAGGATTCCTTGTCCGCCGGTATGGCCCTTATCTTCCCGGCGATCCTCTTATCGAAGTATAGTTCGTACCTTATCATTCCATCGTCCAGGTCCTCTCTGAGGAAATGGACGGATCCGATATCCGAATACGACCTGCTGAGGAACTTGGATGGGGATGCCTCTGTCCTGTCCAGATCGTCGGTATCCTTCGATCCGATGATCCCAGACGGGAGACGTATCGTTCTATACGAGGGCATGAAGCTCTCGTTCTTCTTCACCACCATCATGGATCCGATATAATTCAGGAACGAACGGATGTTGTCCGAGACATTCGAATCGAAGAAACTCTCGTTCTTCGTTCCGGATTCGTGCATGAGGATGGCTACGAATGTATGTCTTCCCCAATACCTCTCCACCAATCTGCGGATCTCCTTGCGATATCCTCCGGTCATCAGGCCCCTCTGTATCCTTACCTCATCGCGCCCTATCCTGAACAGATTGCCTCTCCTCTTGTTCACGATGTAATCGAGACTCTCCGATAGGATCCTGTTCTCCTCGTCGAATTCCAGAGTGTAGGTGGCATCGTGTCCGTCTATCTCGATGCGATAACACAATCTCATGTCCCCTTCGGCGCCGATCATGCGGTATTGGGATGCGAGGTCGGTGATGCACTTGTGTACGATCCCGGGATCCTCTGTCCTTGGGGTGTCCAAGGATCCTCTGACGACCTTACCGTCGATATCCTCGTACTGTCCGTGTGAGGCGGTCATCGAGGATCTGCCCAGGAACATCAGCGAGTCGATGAGATTGGTCTTTCCGGAGCCATTCTCCCTGTACATGAGGACATGGCCCATGCCCCTGCCACCCTTATCGGTCATACTGAAAACAGCTATAATCGGATTAGAACATACGTTTACGATCTCCAACGTTCAAGCCTGTTGTGAGGGTACCATATCAGGTCTGAAAGTGTGGATTGTCGTGGAATGCGGTCAGCCAGGTTATCTTATTATATCTCTTTCAGAGATGTAGTTAATACAAGACGGGGAAGCGTGATCGCCTCTCCTCCGCAGCTAGATTTGTGGGGGGGGGGTCGGCTCTTTCCGACCGTCGGACTCATGTTCTAATGGAGCCCG
>CAVJRF010000018.1:0-27741 GCA_963651945.1 Eggerthellaceae bacterium
GTGGCAGGGAGAATAGTGCTACCATGATGTAACCATACAATCCCGAAGTTTTAGGCATTGAGGATCGATGATTGGAATCTGGAACTGTCACCATGGCATATGGCGGCCGCATTCGGGAAGGAGGATTTCGGGGATGGAGGCAACGATACATTGAGATTCATCCTCGATCGCGTGATCCCGATGGCTATGAGAGAACTCTCATTGAACGATGATACGAGGTTCATCATAGGCGGATACTCGCTTGCCGCACTATTCTCGTTGTGGTCCTGTTTCAAGACGGATAGGTTCTACGCCGTGGCCGCGGCATCTCCATCAGTGTGGTTCGACGGATGGTCTGAGTTCATGGACGGTAATGAGCCCCATGCGGAATACGTGTACCTGAGCCTCGGAGATACGGAGTCCAAGACCAGGAACCAATACCTCTCGCGCACGTCCGATTCCATAAGGAGAACGTATGATGTCATCTCCGATCGTATCGGTGAAGGGCACTGTGAGCTGAAGTGGAACGTAGGCGGACACTTCAAGGATGTGAGAGAAAGGACGCTCGCCGCATTCGGATGGGTCATCGATAGATCAATCGATACCTATGATCGCCCTGAGTGACTCCGAACTCGGATCGAACTCACCGATGCACTTCAGGAAGTACCATATGAACACGTAACCCATGAGCAGAAACTGTGTCAGCAGATATGGGAATAGGTCGGAGAAGCTGATCACACTGTATACCGCAAGTATGCCGAAACCGATGACCAACACCCAATGGTGATCCATGATGTCCTTGATGCATGCGAACAGTATCCCGATGATGAAGAGAGCGGCATAGATCGCCACCACGAGTTGGTGGATATCATCCGTGGACTTGTCCACGATACCGATGCCCATGAGCGATATGCCTGCGAGGATCACGAACAGACCGGTCAGCTTCAGCAACTTGGAATCCTTCATGAACCACATCCTCGACGAGATGATGAACAACAATCCCGAGATACAACATGACACCACGAAGGATGTCGCGATCACCTCATTGCTGGAGACCCCTAGATCACATATGACGCTGGTGCTGCTATTCCACGACGGATCCAATTGTATGCCTACGAGGACATCGACGCTCATGACTATGATCGCCAATATCCCGCACATCGCATAAGGCTTGGAATCCGATGTACTGTGTCCCATGCAATCACGATACCTACATCATATTAAACTGTTGATAAAAGGGAATGTGAGTAAAAGGTTTGAAAGTGTCAGTTAGACAACCGTTCGCTTATCCGAACAATGCGCTCAGACCAGCGGCAGCCTCTTCCTCACTGACCTCTTCCTCTTCAGGCTCCGCTGCTGCGGGAGCTGCTGCTGCGCCTGCTGCAGGTGCTGCTGCAGGTGCTGCTGTGGGAGCTGCCATGACTGAAGCGGATTCGATTGCTTCTTTGATGTCAACTCCTTCGAGTGATGCGATCAGTGCTTTGACTTTGGCTGCGTCAGCGTCTACACCAGCGGCTTTAAGGATAGCTGTGACAGCGTCCTCGGTAATGTCTTTGCCTGCTGCGTAAAGCACCATTGCACTGTAGATGTACTCCATTGTATTCAACCTCCAATTTTAGCCGAATAATGCACTAAGGCCAGCTGCTGCTTCTTCTTCGCTGACCTCTTCTTCTTCTTCAACGGGTGCTGCACTTGCCTGTGCTTCCTCTGCGACTGCTGCGGGAGCTGCCGATGCTGCGGCACTAAGCCTTGCACCGATGCTGCCATCCGTGTAGTTCGCTGCTGAAGCGACCGAAAGCATCTGTGAATCTGCCTTCGCAAGGAGCATCTTTATGTTGTCTTTGGTTGGGATCGCGGCTGATATTGAGAGACCCATTGCCTCCCTGAAAGCCTTCGTGATCAGCGGTATGATCGTATCCTTCGTCGGGAATCCGATTGCTATACCGAGTCCGATGGCATTCCTTGCAGCCGTAGCGAACATTGTTGCATAGTAGTCGTCCGGGATGTTCAGTACGTCCCTGTGGTAGATCGTTCCATCCTCATAGGCTGCCCTAAGGTCAAGTCCTACGATCATGGGCAAGATCTCCAGCTTGGGGAGCATTGCCGCCACGTTCGCCGGGACAGGTTCTCCTGCCTTGACGAGTGTGGTATCCTTTTTGACAACAATCTTTCCGCCATCGATAGATGCGGGAAGACCCAGTTTCTGAAGTTCTCCGATAATAGGTCCCGGTCCGAACGGTGTAGGTCCCTGGTGGACAATGATGTCCATGGGAGCAATCTGTCCTGCTTTCGCAGGTGCTGCCGTCTTTGTGCTCTCAAGCTGTTTGAAGAGCTTGAAAGGGTTAAGGTCGGTAGCGATGATTGCACACTGTCCGTGGATTGCATCCTTCAATCCCTCGAGTCCGGGCTTCTGCTTCGCTGCCTCGTCGATGGCCAGGAACATAAGGTTGTTCTTGGTCATCTTGAGTGTGGCGTGCTGCCTAAGTCCCGCTCTCATGGATTGAATCTGCTGACCTGCAATGCCCGACATGTCGACAACTGCGACGATGGGCTTTGCGATCATCTCATCGACAAGTTCCTTGACGAGATCCTTCTTCCATGTTGCGACGTGTGCCATATTTCGAACCTCCTCAGATTAACCTCTCGGACGGACCCATTGTGGTCTTCACGTAAGATGAAGCGATGTTCATCCTTCCCTTCTCGAGTTTGAGCTCGACACGCTTAAGGATCGTGTCGATGTTCTCTGCAATCTCTTCGGGTGACATGTTGGCCGTTCCAACGGGTGCGTGGAAGGTGATTCTGTCTTTCGTCCTAACAGAAACAGTCTTGCGAAGTGCCTCGATCATTCCAGTGGGATCCTGTCCCGGGGGAATGGGCTTAGGCATCTTACCGCGAGGACCGAGAACGGTACCGAGCCTCTTACCGACGACTCCCATCATGGGTGCCTCAGCGATGAAGTAATCGACACTGTTCGCGAGCTTCTTTGCCTGTTTCTTGTCGTCTGCGATCGCCTGAAGTTCATCAGCTGTGATCACGACGTCGGCAACGTCTTTGGCTTTCTGGACAAGTTCGCCACCACCAATCACACAGATACGGATCGATTTGCCGCGGCCGTATGGCAGGATGATATCATCTGTGATACGGTTCTTAGGCATTGACAAATCCACATCTTTGAGATTGATGGCCAACTCAACCGTTTCAGTAAAATTGCGCTTCTTTGCACTTTCGAGTGCCTTCTGCACAGCCATTACGGTTGGTTTTTCTGCCAATTCAATTCCTCCTCGTAGTGCATGCGAGTCCTAGGACTCTCCTACAAGTAGGAAACGCTAATCAATGACCTGTATATAAAGGTAGGGTATGGTCGGAGACGCCGCCCCCCATCCGATGATGCATCAGATGTCCCGATCCGCCGTATCCGTATCGGATGTCCACGCCATGAACATCTTGATGATGAATACGAACAATATCACATGGAACACATTCTTCAGCAGGACCAACAGGATGGGGATGACGTTGTCATCGGGATACAGGCCGCCTATCGTGAACGCCAATGCGGAGCTCGGTATGGCGAATATCACATAATATGCGGTGAGCCTGACCATCCTATCATAATATCTATTGCCCGGGGACAACAGCAACAGAGGGAACAGCGACAGGAACCATAGCATGTACTGTGCCGAGTACACCTTACTGAATGTGATGAACACGAACAGGATGATGATCGATATCATCGTCAGGATACGGAACTCGTTCCTGTCATCATCGCTCGATGCCTTGTGGCATCTGTACAGCATCCAAAGTGCCGAGATCATGAGCATTATGTACAGCAACTTGTCCAATACACGGGCGCACATATCCGGTATGTCCCCGACTATTGTGTTCGATCCGTAGTATATCCCGATCTCGTCGATGATCGGTACGAACAGATTGACGAACGTCAGAACACTGCTGACCACACCCTCCACCTGCAATCCGCGGTCCGAGTGATATGTGAGATATGCGAATGCGGTACTCGGATCGGCTATTATGAACGGCAACTCCATCAGCACACATGCCAATCCGCTGACGATGGCATACCTGAACATGTCCTTCCAGTCCCTCCTCGACAGGAAGATGATCATGAACATCGGCACCAGGATCACAGGGTAGATCTTGATCATCGCACCTACGGCCAGGAATATCGCGGACATATCATACCTCTTGACCGCGAAGGAATAGAATGCCAACGTCACCATCAGCACCGCGAATATGTCGTTCCTCGCTGTTATGAACTGATTGCCGACGATCGCCAGTACGATCAGCGATATGTAGACATTGGCGCGTTGGATACCGTAGTGATCCGTGATCTTCAGAAGATATTTGGCGAAGAGGACGTATGCCAATGCGGCGAATATCGCATATGAGAAATGGAACGAGACGATATTCCAGGAGAATATCTTCGGGATCAGGAACACCAACAGCGCCGCTGGCGGATATTCGAACCTGAAATCGCTGTACGGCATCAGATGCCTGTCGACCACATCACTGATGTTCCCGTAGTAATTGCTGAGGTCGAACATCGGTTCGAAGAAGCTCACAACACCCACTGCTAGGACATCTATCGTGAGCACTATCCCGAGGATGATCGCGAACAGTCTGAACTGATCATGATCGGACATGTTACGATAAGAATCGATCCTCTTCGACAGCGGATTCATCGAAGATACATGACCGACATACTATATCAAACGTGTAATGATGATAATGATAACAGAAGTATGGAATTCGATAGGGTAGGTGGCATACGCCACCGTACCGAATCAGAGTTTGCCTGCGTAAACGCCTGCCTTGATGTCCTTGGAGAAGACCCTGGGGTCCTTTCCGTCGATTGTGACACCGACAGACACACAGTTTCCGGCGACCTCGAGGAGACGTGCCTCGATCGTCGCGCCCAAGAGGTCGTCGCCTTTCATCTCGACGATCTTCTTCGCCTGCTCGATGGTGAGGTTTCCTACCTTCTCGGTCTTTGAGTTGTGTGCTCCGCTCGAGACGCCGAGCTCTCCCTTGATGAGAGCTGACATGGGCGGTGTACCGACCTTGATGTCGAATGATTTGTCTTCTTTGATCAGAATCTTGACAGGGACCTTCATTCCAGAGTAGGCTTTCGTCTTCTCGTTGATCGCTGCAATAATCTGACCGATGTTGACCCCTTTGGGTCCGAGTGCGGGACCGAGGGGTGGACCTGCGGAGGCTCTGCCTCCATCTACCAATGCCTCAACAGTATCTACCATTGTTTCACTTCTCCTTTTCAATGACTCTGACACTGTCTCCCTTGACAGTGACAGGTATCGGGACCATCGCTTCGATGAGCTCTACGGTGATCTCCTCTTTAGTCTGATCTATCTGCTGGACCCTCGCCTTCTCGCCCTTGAACGGACCGCTGACGAGTTCCACCAGGTCACCCTCGACTATTCCTACGACTGTCGAGAGCGGTACGAGGTACGGACTGATCTCCTCGATTGTTGTCTCTCCATCGACGAAGGACCTGGCCTTCTTGATGTCCCTCGTCTTCTCGTGCATACGGTCGGTGTTCATACCTTCGACGAACACGTAACCTCTGAGCGAAGCGGGACTCAATATCGCATAGATGTCCTTCTCTCCGATGTTCGCTTTGGCCGCGAGACTGTCAAGGACGACCTTCTCCTGATCGATCTGCGTCTTGAGGACCATGATCGACTGCGAGGCACGTGCGTTGAACGTCATGCTGGCCTTCTCACCCTCTGCGGATACGTTCACGGAGACGGACACAGTGTCACCGTATCTTGCACCCTTGGGGCAGATGACCTCGAGTGAGAAATCCTTCTTCCCGTTGGCGGGACCGTCGGTCTTCACTTCGGTCTTGTTTCCGTAATTGCTCCAGATCTCCTCGTGCGACGCATCGTTCAATTCGACCGTCCACTCGGGAGCATCCGCACCATCCGGACCAGTGGTTATGACGAAGGTAAATGTCAATTTGGAAGCATCGGATGATATGCTGAACGGCCACTTCACAGGTGAACCAGCATGGACATCCTTTGGATCGTTCTCTCCGATAATCGATAACATGTTAACACTTCAGAAGAGCTTCGGGAAGTATGTCATCAACCACATGATGAAGAAACCGAGTGCACCGAGCACGACGATACCGATGCCTGTGATCGCAACGGTCTTCTTGTATTCCTCGTGAGTGGGCGTGCGGGCCATCTTCATGATCCTTCCGTATTTCCCCTTTCCGAGGCTGCGGAACTTCGATTCCACCCTCTTCTGGTATTCTGAGGCCTTTGATGTCTCTGTGTCCATATTATCTTCCCTCTGTTACCCGATAACGGGCCGATTTTACCTTCCTCGTTGCCACTGACATGGTAACGATAGAGATATCCCTAACTCTACATTCCTATCTTAAAGTTTTCGGTGCTCTCTTTATTACGCGAAATCTCACTAGAATCCGCAAAAATATGTATCCTGCGTACCGCAAGTGGCCAAGACCGCAAGGAGGCAAATAGTCTTAAATATAAAACGCAGATTGAGGCGTGACCACACAGCAGGTGATTGTATGGAAGAAGTTCTTTGTAGCATTGAGATTATCAAAGAAAACAACGATTTCGTAGCCAAGATCCAGAGCGACCTCGGCGGAAACAGGGAGTACAGATCCCAGCTTTTCGAAGATGTCCTCGACCAGTTCGTCATGGATCTCCAGGAAGAGTTCGAATCGATGTGAAGGAGGAGATGAGATGGCAGCAATCGACGCTAAACTGAAACAGATTACGAATGAACTAGAGGGACGCCTTGCCAACGATAACGGAGTTCCCAGAAACATCAGGAAAGGCGCAACGGACGCTGTCGCACTTCTCCAGGACAACAAGAAACCAATGGACCTTCGTATCTCCAGCGCAATCAACATCCTCGCAGACCTCTCCAACGATCCCAACATACCCATGGAATCCTGGAGTGCGATCATGCAGATCCTTTCCGATCTCGAGATTATGTTGAAGGATATCGCATAAGCGATATCACCTCACCTAAACCATTTATCATTATCACAAACACGACGATCATTCGCCGTGTGATCCCCTTATTGGGAACGCCGACCGTGCGCGACCGTTCTGACCTTATAATTCTAGATATGTTCATGATGTGTGGGTGAGTGAGATCCCACCACAGGAGAGAAGGATATGAGACATAAGGTGAAGGTGACCGTTCTGGACAAGAAGCTGTACCCGGAATTGCAACAACAGTATTGTGCCGATCCCGCTTCGGGCACCTGCCCGTGTTACAACGTAGGCGATGAGTTCGTCTTCTATCGCGATGGCGAACGGGATGATTTCTGGCATATGGGCCTGAACACATTGGTCAGGACCGATGGTGATGCTGATACGATCGCAGGCGGTCCGAAGATGCCGTTCTGCTCCGAAGCATGGGACGCCATCTCCCGCTACATCTATACCGGATTGCAGGGTGGATCCATCATGAATGGTTGGATGAAGAACGAGAACGAGATGATCGCCTGCTGTTCGGATGGTACGAGACCCGTCATCTTCAAGATCGAGAGGATCGACTACGAGGAATGATGTGAGGAGCGATCCGTACATCGGACCTAGAAAGTATTATTCCGAACGGATGACAATCGGGGATGCATGAAGCATGGCCTATCGAGACTGAAGAAGATCTGCAGATATGCATCGAATGTCATGAGGATCGCCGGGATCGTACTTGCGGTGTTGGTCGTCGTGATGATAGGTCTCGGTGTGGTATCGCTCGTGACGGGCGATGTCTCCGACATGCTACTCGCCTGGATAGGTCAGAACGATGATGCGGGGACGAGTATCGTCATCGCCGGAACGTTGGAGAACATACTGATACTCACGATGGGAGCGATAACGGTCGTGACCATCGGTAACGTCATGGGTTCCATATCGAAGGAGGACAGTCCCTTCACCGAATTGAATGCGGACAGGATGGCCTCCATATCCGTCCTATATCTGATATCATCGTTCCTCCTGCTCATCCTGAGCCGTATGGTAGAAAGGAGGGTCACCGAATCCATATTCCTGTTCCTTGGTTCACTGTTAGTATCCGTCGTGATGTACTGTCTCGCCCTGATGTGTCATTACGGTGCGATACTGCAGAAGGAATCGGATGAGACGCTTTGAGGTGGAAGAATGGCGATTATCCTCAGATTGGACCGTGTGATGGCTGACAGGAAGATGTCCCTGAACCAACTCACCGAACTCGTCGGCATCTCCAATGTCAATCTCTCGAAGATAAAGACGGGCAAGATAAGCGCGATCAGATTCTCCACACTGAACGGGATATGCAAGGCCCTGAATTGTCAACCCGGGGACATTTTGGAATATGTGGAAGATGAGGAGTGAATGTCGCCCCTTTCGGGACGACATCATGCCTCCGATGCCAACTCACGCTCCATCCTCTTCCTGCTGAAGAGGACGGAATCCATGAATGCGACCCATGTGATCTCGATCAATATGGATGTCGCTATGGCGACCATCGCATCACCGGTGATCGGACCGAGTATACCCGATGTGCACAATGCGATGGCTATCCCTTTGTTCTTGTAGGATGCCATGAGTATGTCCGTCACCCTCTGTGACCAACCGATGCCCATCCTCTTCTCCGTCGTCTCGACAGCGAATCCGAGGCCGAATGATCTAAGGAATGCGATCAGTGCGAAGACGATGAATATCCATGCGGGGATGCCGGAGAAGTTCGTGGCACCTACCGAGAGCCAGACCATGAAGAATATGCACAGATTAAGGAACACCGCCATGAGATCCTTATCGATCCTGACCTTCGTGATCAACCTGGATACGACCAACGGGATACCGAGGAGTTTGAGCACGGTGATGAGCACGTTCGTCATATCGACACTCTCTCCGAGCGTCAGCCATATGATCGCCGGAATCCAGACCAATGATACGACATATGTGACGATGGTGCCTCTTGCGGCATGTTCCATGTCCCCTCTCAGGATGTATGACAACGGAACGACGGAACCCGCGAACGGAGCGGCGGCGATGAATATCAATCCCGTCGCCTGATTGCCGAACTCGGTATCCTTCAACAGATAATAGCCTATCAACGGTATGATCGCGGAGATCACAAGGCCCAGCATCACGGCCCTTACCACCGATGATCCGTGGGCCAGGGGATTCAGATTCTTGTATGGTATCCTCGATAGCGATAGTGTGAGCATTACCACCAATGTCCATATGGTGAGCTCCGAACGTATGTTCGCCGTCAACGAATCGGGGAACCATCCCGCGAGATTGGTGACCAATGCGACGGCCATCGCGAACATCATCATGAAGGCGCTACTCTTCAATAGACTCTTCACACTCATGGATGACATGATATATCGGAGCCGTATTTATCGTTTATCGATAAATAATTTATTTATATCGTGTTATTAATCCAAAGGATATGGACATACCGACGGTAAAACCGGTGAAAGCTGGGTGGTGGAATGTGCTAAGACCATGGACACTCCACGGTGCAGTGGTACCGGTACTGATCGGTGGAGCGGTCGCATTGAAGGTGATCGATCCCACATGGACGGATGCGATCGTCTTCGCATTGGTCCTGTTGGGGGCATGTCTCTTCCAATGCGTCGCGAACATACTGAACACATACGGTGATTTCGTCAAGGGAACGGATACCGTGGAGAACGAGACCAGATCCCCCGAGCTCGTCACAGGCGTCCTGAAACCCAAGGATGTCCTCAAAATGGGGATGATATGCCTGGCCATCATCTGTATCATCGGCATAGTGCTGATGATGCATGTGGGCGTGGGTCTGATGGTCTACGGTCTGCTGGGTATATTCGGTGTGACCATGTACACCATGGGAGCATCGTACAAATATCACGGATTGGGACAGGTCTCCGTGTTCATCAACTTCGGTATACTGATGCCGATGGGTACGTACTATGTCCTCACGGGCGAATTCTTCTCTACGGAAGTGCTCCTTCTCAGTCTCCCCAACGCATTCATGATCACCGCCGTCCTGGCGGGAAACGAGATGCGCGACTATTACGATGACAAGGCATCGGATGTCGGTACGCTGATAGGTCACATGTCGTACGAGAACGGGATGAGGTTGTATCTCATCGAATCACTGATCTCATTCCCGATACTGATGGGATTGGTCATCGCAGGGATCGCTCCCGTGACATGCCTCATCGCACTCCTGACGTTATATGATGCATATCTTCTGTACATCAACTCCAAGAGGGCACCGGAGGACAAACATTCGAGCTTCATGTTGGTACCCCTATGCTTCAAGCTGAATTGGCAATTCGGTGTACTGATGGTCGCAGGTTATTTGATATGGATACTCATTCCGTGATTCGGGTGACAGCATGGCAGAGGAACTCAAAGGCAACCAATTCGAAGGAAAGGGCGAGTACGTCGTGGACGTATTCGAGGAGATCGCAGAATACTACGACAAGATGAACGGGATAATGTCCATCGGCATGGTGAAGGGATGGCACAGATTCATGTTCAAGAAGGCCGGCAACATAAACGGGAAGAAGGTCTGCGATGTAGGTTGCGGTACGGGTGAGATCTCGTTCATGGCCGCCGAGAGGGTAGGCAAGGACGGAGAGGTCATCGGAGTGGACATCACGCCCGGTATGCTCGCGATGGCGAAGAAGAAGATGGAGACCCTCGATCTGCCAAAGGATGTCGATTTCCGCGTGGGTGATGCCCTCGATATGGAATTCGAGGACAACACGTTCGACCTCGTCACGTCCGGATACATGCTCAGGAACGTCACCAACATCCAACAGGCTGTCAATGAGATGTACAGGATACTCAAACCCAACGGAAAATGTATCGTCGCCGAACTCTCGAAACCCAAGAACAAGCTCCTGCTCTTCGGATACAACATCTATGTCTTCCGCATAGTGCCCTGGTTCGGAAGGAGATACGATAAGGGGAAGAAGATCGACGGCAAGCAACCCGCATACGATTGGCTCACATCATCGCTCGAAGGATTCCCTCACGGCAACGACATGGTCAAGATATTCAAGAATGCGGGATTCGAGGACGCCAAGTTCTACGTCAAATCCATGGGTGCCGTGAACATCTATGTAGCGACGAAGACTCAGTGAGAGTTCTTCCATTCCGCACAGATGTCCAAGAAGTTCTGGAACATCTGTTCGCCGTACTCTGTGTGCTCCACCTCGGGGTGGAACTGCACGGCATAGATCGGCCTGTCCTTGCAACGGACGGCCTCCACAGGACATGTCGGGGATGTCGCGATCAACTCGAAGTTCTCGGGAACGCCCTTGACCTCATCATTGTGCGATGCCCAAGCGGTTATCTCCGAAGGGATACCTTTGAAGATGTCGCTGTTGTCGAGGATCTTGAGATCCACCTTGCTGAACTCGGGATTCTCTGCGGGACCGAGCTTCGAACCGAAGTGCTCGCATGTGAACTGCATACCTGCGCAGATACCGAATATCGGGAAATCGGCCTTATCGAGATATTCGCCGTTGTTACCCATGGCATCCGCCTCCGTAGCGACGGAAGGCGATCCGCCGGAGAGGATCAGACCGTCGACCTCGTCCTTGATCTCATCGAACGGTGTAGTGTTCGGGATTATCTTGGTATCCACGTCGAGATACCTCAATACGCGCCACTCACGGTGTGTCCATTGACCGCCATTGTCCACTACGTAGATCTTCATCATACGGCCAATCTGAGGATTCATATAAATAAATCATCATCGCAGATGCCCGTCACGGGGAGTGGGAACACACTATCAGGCGCGTTCCCAATAGAGCATGTTGTCGACGAAACAGGATTTCAGTCTCCCGTTGTCCTTCAGCCATGACAGGTACGAACGCGCCGTGCTGGAGATTAGGACGTATTCGGCCATCGTCATCCTCAGACCATAATCATCGAACAATCTCTTCACGATGTTCTCCACCGTCATCGGATGGTCGCATATCTCCACGATGTGGTCCCCGACACTCAGGATGCTGTCGATGTTGTACTGTGCCAACTCGGAGATATCCTCCGTCGCTTCGACATGCGCCGGGATGAACAGCTTGGCCTTCATGTCCCTGACCTTCTCCAATGTCTCGATGCATCTTCCAACATCATGGATGAAACTGATGCGATATTTCTCCAACGTTGCTTTACTGGAAAGGCAATCCGCCAGGAAGACGACGTCGTCCTTGGTACGGAAACCGACCATGTCGAATGAATGTCCCGGCAGAGGTATGATCTCGAATCCCTCCGGAACGCAGGAATCGGTGAGCGGAAGACAGTCGCTCTCCTGTGCCATCAGGAACTTGTGGCACAACTCTTCCATGGGATATCCGCCGTAGAGACAGATGGGTTCCAATATCGTATGCCTGGTGAAATCGCATTCGATACCCGATGCATAGACCTTGCAGTTGGTCTGTGATTGGAGATACTTGTTCCCGCCGATATGGTCGGCATGGGAGTGCGTGTTGTATATGGCGACGAGATTCCATCCGTTCGCGTCCAGGACCTGTCTGATCTTACGGCCGGCCTCCTTGTCGTTACCGCTGTCTATGATGCAGACATCCTTCTCGTTCAGCCTCACCAATCCGACGTTCGTCGGGCTCTTGATGTAATAATCGTTATCCGAGACCTGTACCAACTCGTACATTCGCTCACCCATCGACGAGAATATCGCTTGTGACCCCTCATTCCCATTCTATGGTCGCCGGAGGCTTGTTCGTTATGTCGTATACGACACGGTTGACCTGATCCTTCATGGTGTTGGTGATGCGCCTGGAGATCTTGTCCAAGATATTCAGAGGTATCATCGAGAACTCTGCGGTCATGGCATCCAATGATGATACGGCACGGACCACGATCGTCCTTCCGTATGCCCTCCTGTCTCCCTGCACACCTACGGATTTGGACGGGAGCAATGCCGCGAAATATTGCCACGGCATCTCCATCTTCCCTTCCGCGACGGCCTTCCTTATCTCATCCTCCACGATGAAACATGCCTCGCGGACGATCTCGATGTTCTCGGGAGTGACCTCACCGAGACACCTGACGGCGAGTCCGGGTCCCGGAAACGGCTGCCTCTCGGATGCCTTCACACCCAAGAGCCTCGCTACGGCCCTGACCTCATCCTTGTAGAGATCGCGGAGGGGTTCGCAGAGCTCCATGCCCATGTCCTTCGGCAATCCGCCGACATTGTGGTGCGATTTGATCGTGTCACGTACACCATCCCCGGATTCGATCCAATCGGGAGCGATCGTTCCCTGTACGAGATACTCGGCACCGAAATCCTTGGCCTCCCTCTCGAACACACGTATGAACTTCTCGCCGATGATCTTCCTCTTGGCCTCGGGATCCGTGACGCCCTTCAATGCCTCGAAGTACTCCTCGCTCGCATCTATGATCCTGTAATTGACGCCCATGTCCTCGAGCATACCGCGGACCTCATCGGTCTCGCCCTTCCTCATCATACCCGTATCGACATAGACAGCGAGCAATCTGTCGCCTATGGCCTTGCTCGCGATGACTGCGGCCACCATACTGTCCACTCCTCCGGA
The DNA here is from genome assembly GCA_963651945.1 of Eggerthellaceae bacterium. Lineage (GTDB taxonomy): Archaea > Thermoplasmatota > Thermoplasmata > Methanomassiliicoccales > Methanomethylophilaceae > Methanarcanum. The sequence continues at coordinate 13,562 of CAVJRF010000018.1, forward strand.
ACAGGCTATGATCGCCTTGCCCTTGATCTGGTTGGAAACGGCCTCTACCTGCTCTTCAATGAATCTGTCAGCTTTAAACATCGGCTACACCCTCTGAATCCTTGATGACCTTGTCCGCCATCTCTTTCCTGTATGATGCCAACTTCTCCGCCAATCCCTCGTCCGAGATGCTCATTATCTCGACTGCCAGGACGGCCGCATTGTCCCCTCTGTCGAGACCCACGGTCGCGACAGGTATCCCCGGGGGCATCTGTACTATGGAAAGCAACGAGTCGAGATTCATCTTACCGCTCACCGGCACACCGATGACGGGTCTCGTCGTGAAGGATGCTACGACCCCGGGCAATGCCGCCGCGAGACCTGCTATCGCGATGAATACCTTCGCATCCGATGATGTGACGAGTTCCTCGACCCTGCTCGGAGTCCTGTGCGCGGATGCGATGACGACCTTGTAGTCGATATCGAATCTCTTGAAAATGTCGACGGCTTTCTCGGCGATCGGGAGATCGCTCTTGCTTCCCATTATGATCAGGACTTCTGGCATCGATGTGAAGGATGGTATCGTGGATTATAAACTGTCGTATACGTCGCGAGAGCAATGCTGGCTGTATGTTCCAGCCGGTCCCGGGGCATCGAGTTTTAAATATCACATGATGACGGGAAAGGCCGGTCGAAAATGGCTCATCATTAAATACAACAAAGCGATAGAATATAAAATTCTCCGTAATCAATATATATGAAATACAAGTATAGGTGGCCAATTAGATTACAATATCGGACCTTACTGGCTGGTGATTTTTGTGGAGTACCTGGGCATAATCGAAACGGTGTCTGGCGAAGGTAGATTCGTCGTCAAGGCCGAGTCCACGCCCAACGTCAATGATCAGGTATTCAACGAGAGAGGTTCGACCATTGGGATCGTCAAACGCATCTTCGGTCCGGTCGATGGACCCTACGTCACCGTATCCTCTCAGAACGGTGCCGTACCGGGGGATCTAATCGGGAAGAAGGTGTTCTTTAGGGGAGAGAATAAACATGGTAAAGACAAGAGAAGGCACTGAAGAGGTCGAGAAGTGCCCTGAGTGCGGGAGCAAACACTTAGTTCGTGATTACGAAAGAGGTGAGCTCACATGTGAAGATTGTGGATTGGTCCTTGATGACCAGTTCATCGATCAAGGTCCCGAATGGAGGGCATTCGATGTGGAACAGGGTGAGAAGAGGGCACGTACCGGTGCACCTATGACGTACACCATCCACGACAAAGGATTGTCCACCGAGATCTCGTGGAAGAACAAGGACAGTTACGGTAAGAGCATCCCTACTAGGAACAGAGCACAGCTCTACAGGCTCAGGAAATGGCAGAGAAGGATCCGTGTCTCCAACGCTACGGAGAGGAACCTCGCATTCGCATTGTCCGAACTGGACAGGATGGCATCCGCCATGGGTCTCCCAAGGAACGTCAGGGAGACGGCCGCCATGATCTACAGGAAGGCGGTCAACAAGAACCTGATCAGAGGGCGCTCGATCGAGGGTGTCGTCGCCGCATCGCTCTACGCAGCATGCAGGCAGTGCGGTGTCCCGAGGACATTGGACGAGGTCGCTAACTCCAGCCGTGTCGGAAGGAAGGAGATTGGAAGGACCTACCGTTTCATGACACGCGAACTCAAATTGAAGCTCATGCCCACCAAGCCGCAGGACTACGTACAGAGGTTCTGTTCGGAGCTCAGACTCACCGGAGAGGTACAGAGCAAGGCCGCGGAGATACTCAAGGATGCTTCCGAGAAGGAGTTGACATCCGGACGCGGTCCGACAGGTGTCGCAGCCGCTGCGATCTACATCTCATCGATCCTTTGCAACGAGAGAAGGACGCAGAGAGAGGTGGCGGATGTCGCCGGCGTGACAGAGGTCACGATCAGGAACAGATACAAAGAGCTCACAGAGAAGCTCGGTATCGAGATACAGCTCTGAATGGGTGCCGAAAGGCACCCCTCCAAACCCTATTCTTTCGATTCTATCCATCCGTGGAACATTGACAGTGACGTCGTACGATCAGGACGTACAGGACCCCATCCTTCCCTGAGATCCTTGATGTGAACGACTGGGCCGAACGGTGTCGTCCTTGTATCCCCGCTTCTGCATATTTTACGATCATTTCTGACGATGGACCACAGATTCTGCACACTTTGAGTTGCTATCCACAAGGCTGATGGAATGATCTGATTGCAAAAAGTATCAACGGAACTTGTGAAAAAGTATCAATGAAATCTATGAAAAACTATCAGTGAAAACTGTGAAAAAGTATCAAAAGTATATGTACCAGCACTGATATCATATGATTATGTCACTCAGACCAGATGGATACAGGCCAAGATTGATCGAGAAGGAGATCATGGACTCGCTGGAAGCATTCGGTGCGGTCAGTGTCGAAGGTCCCAAGTGGTGTGGAAAAACATGGGTCGGATTGAACCTCTCCAACAGCGCATACATGATGGGTGACACGAACGAATACGGAACGAGCAATAAGGATCTCGCGGAGACTAACATCAGGATCGCTCTGGAAGGTTCGGCCCCACATCTCATAGACGAATGGCAGGAGATCCCGAGGATATGGGACGTAATAAGGTCCGAGATAGACAGGAACAGATCGATAGGACAGTTCCTATTGACAGGTTCATCGACGCCCAAGGAGAAGAAGGCCGTTCATAGTGGTACAGGACGCATAAGGCACATGAGCATACGCACGATGTCATTGTATGAGTCGGGCGATTCCGTAGGTACCGTGTCCCTATCGGATATCATGAACGGCAGGGACATAGGTATCTCAGAGAACAATGTGGATCTAAGCACACTGATCGGATCGATAATAGGTGGCGGATGGCCGGGGAACATCGGTCTACCCTTAGATGTCAAGAAGAGGAGGGTGGACGGTTATCTGGAGTCCATCATCGAAGATGCATCCTCGATGGACGGCATCCGGAGGAAGGAGGAGGGATTGTGGTCGGTGGTCAGATCGCTGGCCCGCAATGAGAGCACCCTGGCGACGAATGACAGGATACACAAGGACACAGGGATACCGATCAACGATGCGGCCGATGGATCCGTTCCGACCATATCATACAACACGGTCATGGACTATCTGGACGTCCTTGACAGACTCCATCTGATAGAGAACCAACCCGCATTCGACCCCAATATCAGATCCAGCTCCAGGGTGGGGAAGGCGGTTAAGAGACATCTCACCGATCCGTCCTTGGCCGTGGCCGCCCTGAAGATCGATAATGAACGTCTCATGAACGACCTCAGAACACTCGGCCTCCTATTCGAATCGCTATGCGAGAGGGACCTGCAGATCTATTCGAGAACGATAGGTGGCAATCTCTTCCACTACCGCGACAGTCGTGGGGAGGAGATCGATGCCGTCGTAGAGATGCCGGACGGAAGATGGGGTGCGTTCGAGATCAAATTAGGTGGCAATCAGGTCGATGAGGCCGCAAAGAATCTCATCCGCATCGGAGAGAGAATGAACGCAGGAGGGAATGGCCCCAGCGTACTATGTGTGATATGCGGATTGATGGACCGCGCATACCGCAGAGAGGATGGCGTCTATGTGGTACCGATAACGTCCCTCAGACCATGATTCAAGGTCTGAACCACTTGAACTCGAGGTATTCCACATCATCTCCGACCCTGGCGAAGAGGAATTCCTTCTTCACACCGCCCGAGAGTCTGACCGCACGGGATATCTCCGGCCACATCGTCCTGTTGGAGGCATCGACCGCATGCATCAGATATCTTGCGTGACAGTCATCGGGTGAGCCCTCGTACGCCCTGAAATGCGTACCATACTTGAAACCGGTCTTCACGACCAATCCCCTGGATCTCGCATCCGAATATGCCTTCAGTCTGAGATCGAACTCGTCCTGCGTGCTCCTTCCGAATCCTTTCAGCTCGTCCAAGGTCATCTTCCTCTTGGTCGACGACGAGATGACATCCAACTGTCTCCTCTCCATCAGATAGCATGATTCGATTAATGACAATTGCATCACGTTATCCACCATCTTCCCATAGAATCCCGAGTCGCGTACGATAGCGGAATCGGACGGATCGAATATGAACACCCTGTCCCTGACCAGACGACCGGTGACCTTCAGTACATCGTCCTTCGGTGGCACACCGCCCGTTGGGTCATGATGCATCATCTTGTAGTATACGATGTCCCCTTCCTCATCGACGACACCGTAGAGTAGTGTCTTCCCCTTACCTTCGGTCTCGGAGACCTCCCCGGAGAAGCTGCTGATATCGAATGCGGTACGCTCGGACACCGCCCTCACCATGTACACCGGACGGGAGTTGCTCATGGTCATACCCCTCGGGAACACGGACATGTCGAATGTACCGGATTCCACCTTCACGACGAATCCCCTGGACCTTATGTCACGGTACACCATGTACTTGATATCGAAATCCGAGAGCACATTGGATGCGTGATCGAACAGTTCCTCGAACTCCATCCTGTCCTTGCGATATGTCACCTCGAGCCTCTTGCTCTCCAGAAGATATGCCGCTTCCATCAGGTCGAGCTCAAGACCGCCTCCCCTCATCGGATAACCGTAGTTACCTCTGTTGTAGAGCCTGCTGCCTTCGGCCTGGTCCTTTATGACGACGACATCCTCCCTCAATTCTCCGGGCATCGTCCGTATTACAGGAATATTCTATTTATCGGTTGGTACAGGCCGGATGGTACTCATGGCCCCAAACAACCGACGGGGACGATGTTCACACCGTCGTCCGTCGTATACGCCAGTTCGGTACCTGTAAGGACCATCTTGAAGGATGGTGCCCTGTGTCCCTTCTCCAGAAGGAGGGATTCCAGCTTATTGAGATTCTTCCTTCCCTCGTCGATCCACTTGTTGCCTAATTTGACCTCGATCAGACCATATCTCCCATCGTCCAATGTTATGACTGCATCCGTCTCGAGACCGTATTTGTCACGGTAGTACAGGACCTTCCCGCCGATGCGCGATGCGTATGCTTTCAGATCCCTCATGCATAACGATTCGAACAGCAACCCCACCGTATTGAAATCCTCTACGTAATTCTGGGGCGTCACGCCGAGATACAGCGCAGCGATGGATGGATCCACCAGATTCCTCTTCGATGTCGTCCGAATAGCGGTCTTTGACCTCAAATTCGGACTCCAGGCAGGGATGTCGTCGATCAGATAGGCATTCTTCAACGAGGAGATGTAATCGAAGAATGCAGATTCCGATAACGTGATGTCACCCTTTGAGACGTCCTCATAGATCGTCCTCATGCTTGCCGTTGACGAGATGTTGCGAGAATATGATCTGACGATGTCCTTCACAACGGAAGGGCTCTTCGCATATTTCCTCAGATAGATATCATCACTATCGTAGATCAGATCGAGATAGCTCCTAAGTCTGATCGAATACTTCTGATAATCCAGTCCCAGGTTCGCCGGCCACCCTCCACGACATATACAGGAGACAATACCATCGATCGTTAACTGTGATGTCGATTCACTGATCGCCTTGCCGTCGAACAATCCGGACAAAGATACAGAACCGTTGGAATCTTTGGATTCATACAACGTCATCGGATACATATCCAACACACCGAATCTCCCCGCGCCACTATGCTGTATGCTACCCTCCGATGGAGTCCTCGAACCAGTGAGGATGAAACGTCCTGCGGTGCTATCATCATCTATACTGGAACGAATGGCATCCCACACCTCCGGAACGGTCTGCCATTCGTCGATCAATCTTGGCGTTTCACCTTTTAGGATCAGAGATACATTGTAATTTGCAGCCGTCTTATAGCTCATCGAATTCTCAGCGTCCTGCATCTTGATGAGACTCTTAGCATGCCTCTTAGCAGTGGTGGTCTTCCCACACCATTTCGGACCTCTGATAAGTACAGCACCAAATGTATCCAAATAGAAGTCTAATCCTTCATCGATTATTCTCTCGAGATACTCCGCCATACTATAACATTATCCAGTCCGTATTTAATGCTAGTGTTTGGAAGTATTTTTTGCTAGTACATGGAGGTGTTTTCTGCTAGTACATGGAGGTATTTTTTGCTAGTATTTGGAGGTATTTTTTGCTAGTATTTGGAGGTATTTTTTGCTAGTATTTAGAGGTGTTTTCTGCTAGTATTTGGAGGTGTTTTCTGCTAGTACATGGAGGTAAATTCTCACTACAAGGGACGCGGATCCGAACCGATTCCAAATCAAAATAGAAGAGCGCTATAAGTTTTAGTGGGGTAAGGTAAAAACACTTTCTATTACCCTATCTAAGCAAAAGGACTCGCTTCACTCGCCTTTTGGTTATCCTCGGCTCACTTCATTCGCCTGCGGAAGAGGATAGGGCTCCGCCATCATCCGTTCACTGTCGCTGCCTTCGGCCTGCAATCATGTTAAAAGTGCGCGGTTTCATCCGATCTTTACCACAACAAAGGAGAAACCGCATGGTTACCAACAACACCAAATTAGATAGTTTTAGTGGCTAAATAGAAGAATAACTTTTTATAGAAGAACAGACTAATACGTAGTAGTTAACCATGAGTTAACAACCAAGTGATACAATGATGGATTTGGATGTCCTGCTCTCGATGATCGAGAACCCAACAAGGCGCAAGATACTGGGATCCCTAGTGAAGATGCCACGCTATCCTCTGCAGCTGTCCAAGGAACTCGGAATCAGTCAACAGGCAGTGATGAAGAATCTATCCGTGTTGGAGAAGAACGGTATGGTCATCAGCTACCGTGAGAGCAGTTCGATCGGTCCGGAGAGGATCGTCTACGAACCGAGTTCCGAGTTCACGCTCATCGTGGACATGAGGAACGGGATGTTCTCCGCTAAGATGATCGAGCCCAAGGGCGAGAGGAAGGATGTCGATATCGAAGGTCTCAAGGATATGAGGTCCAAGGTGGAGGACATCGACAAGGAACTCGAACAGTTGGAGAGGAGATACTCCGAACTCATGAGGGAGAGGGAATCGATCATAGCATCGGTGATCTCCAAACAGGAAGGATATGCACAGAAGAGTCTCGCATACGAGATATTGAACGAGCCGAGAAGGTCCATGGAGGAACTCTCCAAGGATCTCAACGCACGTTTGGACGTCATCGAAGAGATGACGGATGGCATCGAAAGAACATTGAAGATCGATAAGGAAGGTGAGAATGATGAGCAATGATAAACCGCTGAGGGTAGCGGAACTCAAACCGGGAGAGTCCGGTAAAGGTGTGGCGAGGATCGATCCTGAGCTCATGGGCATCCTCGGCATCAATGTAGGGGACATAGTACAGATAAACGGCACCAGGAAGACGGTCGCTAAGGCCCTCATGGGCGGACCCGAGGATGCCAACAGAGGCATCATCAGGATCGATGGTTCGACGAGGAGGAATGCGGGTACGGGTATCGACGAGCGTGTCGGTATCAAGAAGGTGGAGGCGAAGAACGCCACCAAGATCACGTTCGCTCCGAGTCAGGAGCTCAGACTCCAGGGCGGAGAGGATTTCCTGAGGGACACGTTCAACGGACGTTCGTTCGCCAAAGGAGATACGATCACGCTCAGTGTCATGGGTAACAAGTTCGACATGATCGTCACGTCCTTCACGCCGTCCGCGGATGCCGCGACGATAACATCCAACACACAGGTCAAGATCAGTGACAAGCCCGCAGGCAGCAACGGCGAGATCCCTACCGTCACATACGATGATATCGGCGGTCTCGGCGATGAGGTGAAGAAGATCAGGGAGATGGTCGAACTCCCCCTCAGACACCCCGAACTGTTCAAGAGGTTGGGCGTCGACGCACCCAAGGGTGTGCTGCTCCACGGTCCGCCGGGTACGGGTAAGACCATGCTCGCTAAGGCTGTGGCGGGTGAGACCAGCAGTAACTTCACGTACATCGGAGGTCCGGAGATCGTCAGCAAGTTCTACGGTGAGTCCGAGGGTAAGCTGAGGGAGATCTTCAAGGAGGCCGAGGAGAACGCTCCGAGCATCATATTCATCGATGAGATCGATTCGATCGCTCCGAAGCGTGACGAGGTGTCCGGCGAGGAGGAAAGGAGGATTGTAGCTCAGCTCCTGGCACTGATGGACGGTCTCAAATCCAGAGGTAAGGTCGTGGTCATAGGTGCCACCAACAGGCCCAACTCCATCGATGAAGCATTGAGGAGACCCGGAAGGTTCGATCGTGAGATCGAGATCAACATCCCCGACAGGAACGGAAGGTTGGAGATCCTCCAGATCCACACGAGGGGCATGCCTCTCGCAGATGATGTCGACCTCGAGGAACTGGCCGACAGGACCCACGGATATGCGGGTGCGGATATCTCCGCATTGGCGAAGGAGGCCGCTATGGCGGCCATCAGGAGGGTATTGCCCGACATGGACCTCGAGACGGATGTCATACCCGTGGAGACACTGAACACGATACAGGTCAACAGGGACGACTTCTTCAGTGCTCTGAAGGACATGCAGCCTTCGACCATGAGGGAGGTGCTGATTGAGAAACCCAACGTGAGATGGGATGACGTAGGTGCATTGGAGGATGCGAAACAGGAGTTGAAGGAGGCTGTGGAATGGCCTCTCAAGTACTCCAAGATCTTCCAGAACATGAACGCCAAACCACCGAAGGGGATCCTGCTCTACGGTCCTCCGGGTACGGGTAAGACCATGCTCGCGAAGGCTGTGGCGACCGAATCCGAGGCCAACTTCATCGCGGTGAAGGGACCGGAGTTCCTCAACAAATGGGTCGGGGAATCGGAGAAGGCCGTGAGGGAGACCTTCCGTAAGGCGAGACAGGCATCACCGTGCGTGATCTTCATGGACGAGATTGATTCCATCACACCCGAGAGAGGAACTGGAAGCGACAGCAACGTCACCGAAAGGGTGATCTCGCAGATGCTCACCGAGATGGACGGTCTCGAGGCACTGAACAACGTGGTCGTGATCGCGGCCACGAACAGACCGGACATCATGGACCCCGCACTGCTCAGGCCCGGAAGATTCGACAAGAGCATCTACATCGGACCGCCGGACAAGGAATCCAGGAAGAAGATCTTCGGCATACACACAGCGAAGAAACCGTTGGATGCCGATGTGGACCTCGATAAGCTCGCGGAGGCGACCGAAGGATGCACGGGTGCCGATATCTCGGCCATATGCAACGAGGCGGTCATGTCAGCCGTGAGGGAATTGGTGAGGAACAGCAGCGATCCGAACGCTGTATCGGCCGACGAGTGCAAGGTGCACATGAGCGACTTCGAGAAGGCCATCGGGAAGTTCGGTCCGAAGGCGAGGGAAAAACTGAAGGAATACAACCATTGAATGCCTCCATGGGGGGCAGGGACCATCCCTGCCTCTCTATTCATAACCCAGGATCCTCTGATTCGATAGGATGACGGTCACATCTCCACGACCATCACGTCATTACCATGATTTTCGACGATCCTCTTCAGATCGCTCGGCGCGATCATGACCGTGGAAGTGTTCTCATTCGGATGCACCCCGATCACAGGGAACCCCATGATATCAGCATCGATTATCACATGGACCCTGTTCTCTTCATCATTTAGTATCCCGAAGGGTGTCACGGCCCCTTTCGTCAACCCCATGAATCTGTGAAGGTCGTCCTCCGATGCGAAACTGAGAGGGCGTGAGCCTATGGTCTTCCTCAAAGTCTTGAGATCGGAGACACGATTCTTTCTCGTGACAACAAGGTAGTATTCCCTCTTCTTATCATCCCTTAGAAAGAGATTCTTCATGACACATTCCCCATGAGGTAGAGCAAAACTATCGAGGTCGTCTATTGTGAACGCAGGCGGATGCTCGATCAGTTCATAGTCTATCCCACCTTCTTTCAGATATTGCAAGATCTCTGTCCTGTCCATACTATCGAGACCCTATGAACATCGATTGTCGATCGATGCGATAACAGTTATGATTGCTCCCGATCGCTAGAGAATATTTTATATTCCAAATTCATTGTTCAATTACAATAAATTTGGAGTATATGATGAAGAAGATCGCACGCGACAGATACCTCAAGAAATTGGTCGACAGAGAATTCGATGGACTTGTGAAGGTGGTCACCGGCATCAGAAGATGCGGCAAGTCATACCTCCTGCTCAACATATTCAAGAAACATCTCCTGGAGCAGGGGATTCCGGAGGATCATATCATATCTGTGGATCTCGAGGACTTCTCCAACATCCGTCTTCGCGACGGAAGGGAACTTTACGATCACGTCGCATCATCCATCTCGAAAAAAGGAGGGAGATTCTATGTTCTTATCGATGAAATCCAACATGTCGATGGCTTCGTGGACGTGGTCAATGGCCTCATGCACCTCCCGAACACCGACGTCTACATCACGGGAAGCAACTCCAGATTCCTCTCATCGGACATAGTGACCGAATTCAGAGGAAGGAGTGAGGAGATCCGTGTCCGTCCCCTGTCGTTCTCGGAATTTTTACCGACATTCGATGGCTCGAAGGAAGAAGCTTGGGCTGAGTATGTCCGCTACGGTGGGATGCCAGAATCCGTCGGTTTCACATCAGAACACAAAGAGAGTTATTTGGTCGACCTTGTGAGATCCGTTTATCTGTTGGATATCACGGAGAGGAACGATGTCCGCGAGCCTGATTCTCTCGAATCTTTGATGAGTGTACTGTGCTCATCCATCGGTTCGCTCACGAACGTCTCGAAGATCATGAAGACGATGTCGACAACGAGTCGTAAGAAGATAGATCATAGGACGGTCTCAAGATATCTAGAGATCTTCCAGGACTCGTTCCTTTTCGAAAGATCCCAAAGATACGATGTCAAAGGGAAGAGATATTTCGATTCCATCTGCAAATACTATGTGATAGACATAGGTCTAAGGAATGCATGGCTAGGCTACAGGCAACAGGAACCGACACACATGATGGAGAACATCCTCTATAACGAACTTAGGGCCAGAGGATTCAATGTGGATGTCGGCGTCGTCCCTGTCCGTAAGAGGAATGGAGACAAGCTGGAATATACCCAGTTTGAGATAGATTTCGTCGCTAACAAAGGCTATGAGCGCATCTACATCCAATCCGCATTCTCCATCCCCGATGCAGAAAAACATCATCAGGAGATCAGGCCGTTCCTGAGCATCAACGATTCTTTCAGGAAGATGATCGTCGTGAGTGGTAGCGATCTTCCGTGGATTGATGAGAACGGCATCATGACCGTCGGGATTATCAGATTCCTTCTTGATGACACCATCATTTGATTTTCCGAAAAGTAATCAAAATTTTTTCCGAAAAATCATCAATAAAAAGTCCGAAAAGTAATCAAAATTTTTTCCGAAAAGTAATCAATGATAAATACTGGGTGAAGTGATAATGATTCATGACACTTAGAAAAGAGGGATATCTACCAAGACTTATCGATGATAAATTGTCGAGATACCTGTCAATTTTCGGTGCCGTGAATCTTACAGGCCCGAAATGGTGTGGGAAGACCTGGGCCGCATACAATTGCTGCAATAGCGCCATATTAATAGCTGACCCCAAAGGAGACTATCAGAACCGCAGACTTGCGATGATGGATCCGACACTGATCCTCAGTGATGACATACCACAATTGATCGACGAATGGCAGGATGTTCCATCGATATGGGATGCGGTGAGGTACAGAGTCGATGACGCCGGAAAGAAAGGAATGTTCGTTTTGACTGGATCCGCTACGCCTAACAGGGCGGGCTTCATTCATTCTGGCACAGGTCGCATAAAGGATCTTCACATGGGCACGATGACACTCCTGGAAAGGAACGTCTCCGATGGTCGTGTCTCATTGAAAAGACTATTCGATTGCCCCGATATCTCATTCCGTACTGGTGAAACGAATCTAAGGGCGGTTATAGAGTATACCATCCACGGTGGTTGGCCTGGGACCATAGATATGGACGCAAACGATTCGTTGGAAGTTGCCAAGGGTTATATCGAAACGCTGTTGAACAACGATATCTCTTTCGACGGTACCAAACGCAACTCAAGAGAGATGAATCATCTTATCCGCTCTCTTGCACGCAATGAAAGCACCACATCATCCAAGAAAGCTTTGAAAAGAGATATGCTAGAGAACACGGATGATGCCCCGATCTCGGATAACACTCTGAACGACTACCTCTCTACCCTTGAAAATCTTCACTTCACTGACAATCAACTCTCATTCGATCCGAATATGAGATCCTCCGTCAGAGTTGGAAAGGCCCCTGTCAGACATCTCGCCGATCCGTCTCTAGCTGCTGCCGCAATGGGTATGAATGTTGAGTCGTACCTCAACGATCTTAAAACGTTCGGGTTCCTGTTCGAGTCCTTGTGCGTGCATGATCTGAAAGTCTATGCGATGATGTCCGATGGAAAGGTGTTGCACTATCGTGACGGGGACGGTAACGAGATCGATGCGATAGTGGAATTACCCGATGAAAGATGGGGCGCATTCGAGATCAAGACAGGTGCTGGTGAGATCGAGGATGGAGCCAGGTCACTATTGAAGATGAATAGGAAGATTCGCAATCAGGATGATGGCAGACCGCCCACCTTCATGTGCGTCATATGCGGGATGACGGATGCGGCATACCGTAGGGACGATGGTGTGTATGTCATACCTCCAACAGTATTGGGCCCGTGATCCTGATCTGATGATGGCACACATCGTTCCAAATTCATTGTAATATTACAACAAAATTGGAGTATGCCTACTGATGAGAGATCATACCTTCCCGAGCAGCCAATCGATGAGATTGACGATCTCCACCCCATCCTCGGTTCCAAGGCCGAAATCATCCATCGTTAGGACCGTCTTCTTCCAGTTATCATCGATGCTTCTCAGAGGTCTGAATTCCATCTCCCTCGTCTCGGGGGCCAACATCGTAAGAGTAACCTGATAATATTCCACCTTGCCGTTCCTGGTCACGATGAAATCTATCTCTGAATCCTTATAGGAACCCATACGGACCAAATATCCGCGTCTAATCAATTCCAAGAACACGATGTTCTCCACTGGCCTGCTGATGTCAGTTCCCAGGGCTCCACCGAGTGCCACCGTCCTCAGACCAAGGTCTGATGCGTAATACTTCCCATTGGTATTCATCAGCCTTTTTCCGATGATATCGTATCTCTCAGCATAGTAGAACAGAAGTGCCTCCTGCAGACCCTCGATATATTTGTCGGCGGTCGTGGCACTTATGTTGGACTCCTTTGCGATCGTAGAATCATTCGTTATATTCCCGATGTTCGAATAGAGGAATCTTGCCACTCCCTTGAGTTTCCTGGAACTCTCAAGACCCTTACGGTCCAATATGTCCTTTATGATGACCGTATTGAGGACGCCTTCGAGGTATTCGATGCAATACCTCTCCCCCCTGCCAGGATCCAGACCTGGTAGGGCACCATTTTTCAAGAACAGGTTGAAACTCTCTCTCACATCATCGGACGGATGTAGCTGAAGATACTCATTGAACGATAAGGGCAACATCCTTATCTCCACGAACCTGCCGGAGATGTGAGTTGAAAGTTCCGACGATAACATCGCAGAGTTCGATCCCGTGATGTAAAGATCGCAGTTGTGCATCGTTCCGATCATCGCAACGCTCTTCTCCCAACCACTCACATTCTGGATCTCGTCAAGGAACAGATACGTCTGCCTGTCCGCTGGAATGGATGAGAGCCACCTGTTGAGATCATCATAATCCACGATCTTCAGCCCTTCCCCGGACTCCAACTCCAGATGGAACACGTCATTCCGATCGACACCGCTCTCGATCAGCTCATCCATGTACATCTCGATGAGTGTGGATTTTCCGCAACGACGCATCCCTGTGACGACCTTGATGACGTCATTGTCATCCTTGCCTACGTGAAGAAACTCCATATAGTCGTCTCTGCGAATCATAATTCTATATCCAATGCCAGATGTAAAAATCCATTCAAATGGATTTTTTCCATGGTTTTAGGAAATATTTCCATTCGAATGGATTTTTATTGTCATTTCATCGAATGATTCCATCCGAATGGATCTCTCGATCAATCCACCAATGACGACCGAAGAAAAGGCGCTCTTGGAAATAGTGGGGTAGAATAAAAGGGGTTTCGGTGGAGCGTATTCC
>CAVJRF010000019.1:0-11354 GCA_963651945.1 Eggerthellaceae bacterium
TTTGCGACCTTTTCTTCCCTTACCATAGATTATGGCCTGCACATTGTCCTTCATGACGATCGCGATCTGACGAGCCTTCTCGTCAAGCTTGGGTTTGGAAATACGTCTGGAAGATGTGGTCGCGGAATCTCCGGAAATGATGGATCCCGTCTTCGGCCTGTCGACCCTGTCCGCATGGACTGTGACTTTGGATGCCACGATCTTCCTAAGGATCCGTGACGTCCTCAGTCCTCCTCTTCAAAGAGTCTGTGGGCTGTCTTGTAACACACGCCGTAGTTCAGAAGATCCATCGGCCAATAACCTTTCTTGGATGAGGGGTGTTCCTTCGCGAATACGATGATCTTCTCCAACCATTCCTTCGGTGGCCTTTCGCCTATATCCGGAACGTGCCAATCATCCCCATCCCTAGCCAGGGATTCCACGGACCTTATGAAGATCTCATGCTCCGATTCCGCTTTTACGAGTCTGATCACGAGTTCGTCCTTCGATAGTTTGTCATACCTCTCCCATTTCGTCTCTTTCTTCATTCTTCACCTCCCTTCACTCGATGACTGTCCTAACGTCATCACCGCTCATTTCATTTGCCATTGGCCGTGACCTCCTGCTCCGGATTGCGGTTGATGGATTCCAGGTCGGCGATCTCCCGATCCGGACCGAGGATCCTGTAGCGATCCGCGATGAGATGGGAGAGATAAGCTCCGGATGTCGTGCAGGCGGCGTTCGCTCTCGGTCAGTTCGTTAAGGGTGTGTATGAAATATCCCGGAGAGATGGTAGAAAGGTCCTTCAGCTCGGAATAGCGGACATCCCGGGACTCCTCGGATCTGCGTAGAAGGCCATCCTCCACCGCCCTCTCCCTACGGGACTCGGCATCGGAGACCTCGCAAGAGACATGGTGGGTGTGGACTGCATCGAAGCACTTTTCAGAAGGAATGAGTGCGAGCGCCGGGATTCGAACCCGAGTTCTAACCTTGGCAAGGTTAAGTGATAACCAGCTACACTACGCTCACACGGGTGAACGGTAGATATGCTAGTTCCATATAAACCTTTTCCATGTCATATTCTATCGCCTGGCGGCCTCGATCGCCATGCTGTCACATGATAGGGTGCGACGGTTTCGGATAGGATTTAGATATCGCATATGCATGTACGGTCATGGATAGATCTGCAATGATTCTGCTCTCATCGGCCGTCACGTTCCTCGTAGGAGCGGTCCTGATGGGTGTCGCATTGTTCACGGGAATCGACTCCAGGACGACGCTCAGTGCGGTCGGCATGGTATTGATGATAATCGCCATCTGTTTCATAGTGATCGGAACGATGACGAGGGTCAACGAGAAGGATTCGAAAAAGAAAGGATGACCCTCCGGTGGGATTTGCGAGGCAGAGGGGCGGATAAAAGAATGTTGTGGGATAGGTTGTATGTCTGACCCCTCTGCCAGGAGGGTGATAGGCAACACCTTGCTGCCTACAACATCAACACCCTACTTGGCATATATAAATACGAAAGGGGGGAGGTCACCGATTGATATCCCGTATCGATCATAGCTGGCTATATCGTCGTTCGACCGATGTCACTTCGATTTGTGCCTCACCCTCACGGCGATACCGCGGTTGAGCTCCACCATCTCCCTTCCGGACATCATGGCGACACCGACGGCCTTGACCTCGCCATTGAGCATTATTATGGCCTCGTCGCCTATCCTTATGGATGGGTCGGCCTTCGTGACACCTATCGCGAAGAGATTGCCCTTCAGTTCGAAGTCCATCATCTCCACCACGTTCTTGCCCATATCGGCGAGGATACGGGCACCGTCCAATGTCAGGGAGATCATACCCCTCTCCGCTGTCATCATACCCAGTTGGGTGTTACCTCTCATTATCTTCCAATACGGGAACTTGCCCATGCCGGTTGTGTTCTCGTCCATGATCGTATCGGCGACATCGTTGCCGAATTGGAATCCGAGGGCCGAGCGGATGGTCTCCTTCCTGTCAACACCGTAATTACTGAGTTTCATGCCCTTCGCGGCGGCCCTGAGGGTCTCGTCCAACTTGGTCAGTGATGCGGGAGATGTGGGATCGCCGATAACGGTCTCCTCCATATCGCATAATCCTCTGATCAATTCCGTATCTTCTCCGAGATGGGATATGACCTTGTCGTAACCCTGTTCCAGAAGATGCGAGAGCATCTCCCTGATGAACTGCTTCTCCTCAGGCTTCCACTCGCCCGTGACGGGTATGTCGTACGAGTTCGCAGGGAAGAACACATCCAATTCCCTCGGAACGATACCCAACGGGGATGTCACGATCACCTCATGGACGATCGTATCGTGCATTGCCGTGTGGATGGCCGACGCGAACCTCTTGTGCGTCTTGGATATGTGATATGGCTTCTTCGCCGAACATGGTAACAGGAGGAGGATGCGCTTGTGAGCGGGTTTGTGATACCTCTCCATGATCATCTTCCTGTACCTGAGGACCTCGGGTCTCCTGAGTGCCTGTATCGTGTTACAGGCGAACCTGCATCCGACGGTGGAACACTCCTCCTCCTGGTATGCGTATCCCTCGCTGTCGAACAGTCTCAACACTGCGACGGATGTCGGTGACGAGAACTCCCTCTGGTCCACCAACTCTCTGAGCCTTCCGCCCTGGATGAATGCCCTTATCTTCTGACACTCCTCCCCGATGACCTGTACGTTCCTCTCCGTCATATCGGAGTCGCATACGATCTCCCCTTCGGGTATCGAGAGTATGTCGTTCATCCCATAGGACCTTGCGACGGAATCGTCGAAGACGTCCACTCCCATGTACGAGAACAGCGCGATGTTGGATGCATCCGCAAGACCCAGCACACACAATAACGTACCGAATCCGGCCTTCTCCCTCAGCTCGATGATCGTACTCACGATCCTGCGCGCATCGTCCCTGAGCTCGTAACCGTTGGCCACCACAAGTACCTCCGTACCCTCCGGGACCTCCCCCTTGAACGGAAGCCTGACCACACATACCCCGTCCTTCACCACGGTTTCCGTATCTATGTCGGATGATTCGGATGTCAACAGTCCCTCGTCCAAAGGTACGGCAGTATCCATAACATGGAGTACCCTCCTGCCGTCCTCGACGGATATACGGAAGGGATCCTCGCATCCATCATCCACCCTGATCGCACATGGCGTGACGACGGATCTCTCGGACCTCTTGTACTCGCAGACTCTGCCCCTCTGTGAACGTGCTATGACATCCAACATAGGTCCTGTGTATCCCCTTGTCATTAATAACCACTCGCACCCGCCCGCACGTACAATTTATAATAAGAAGGATATCACAGGAGCATGAGCAGTGATGTGAACTTCTTCGGGAAAGATATCGTTTCAATGAGGGACTTCTCCAGGAAGGATGTCGAGTATATCATGGACCTTGCCGAGGAGATGTTG
Source organism: Eggerthellaceae bacterium (assembly GCA_963651945.1). GTDB lineage: Archaea > Thermoplasmatota > Thermoplasmata > Methanomassiliicoccales > Methanomethylophilaceae > Methanarcanum. The sequence continues at coordinate 3,433 of CAVJRF010000019.1, forward strand.
CCCTACGCCAAAGGCGAGAAACGCACCAAATGCCTCGAGGGAAGGATCCTCGGGAATCTCTTCTTCGAACCGTCCACTAGGACGAGGATGTCATTCGAGAGTGCGGCATACAGACTCGGACTCCATGTTATGGATGTCACGCAGACGTCGATGACCTCCATGACCAAAGGGGAGACATTGGCCGACACCATAAGGATGGTGGACACATACTGCGATGCGATAGTGCTCAGACACCCCAACGAGGGTGCGGCAAGATTGGCGGCGAACGTCGCCGAGAGCCCTGTCATAAACGCCGGCGACGGTGCGGGTTCTCATCCCACACAGACGCTCCTCGACCTGTTCACGATGAAGAGGGCCAAGGAGAGCATCGATGGGTTGAACATAGTCCTCCTCGGCGATCTGAAATACGGAAGGACCGTGCACTCGTTGTCACACGCACTTACCATGTTCGGTGCGAAATTATCATTCGTTGCACCCGAATCATTGCAGATGCCCCGCGATATCATAGACTCGCTGAAAGCGGACGGTTGCAACCCGTACCTGACGGATGACCTCGACGAGGTCATACAGGATGCGGATGTCCTCTACGTCACACGCATACAGAGGGAGAGGTTCCCCGACCCCAACGAATACAAGAAGGTCGCAGGTATGTACAGGGTGGATAACGAGGCCCTCAGGGAATCGAAGAAGGACCTCATCGTCATGCACCCGCTGCCTAGGGTGGACGAGATCGCTCCCGAGGTGGATTCCACGGAGCATGCGAAATACTTCGAACAGGCCTTCAACGGCATACCGATCAGGATGGCCCTGCTCGCTTCCGTCATGGGAGGTGAGCTCTGATGTCCGAAGAGATCAAAGCAGCACCGATAAGGAACGGTACCGTCATCGACCATATCACATCCGGTCAGGCATTGAATGTCCTGAAGATCCTCGGTGTGAATGAGAACACCATTGATTCCACGGTCATCGTCGTCATGCACGTCTATTCCAAGAAATTGGAATCGGGATGGAAGGATGTCGTCAAGATCGAGGACAGGGAATTGGATGAGGAAACAGTTGATAAGATCGCATTGATCGCCCCCCAGGCAAGCATAGTCATCATCCGCGACTACTATGTGGCGAACAAGTTCAACGTGGACATAGGCGACCATGTCGTAGGTCTTGCGAAATGCAGCAACCCCGAATGCATCACCAACAAGGGCGAACCGATCGAACCCGAGTTCGATGTCATCTCCAAGGATCCGCCTGTGCTCAGATGCATGTATTGCGAGAGGAAGCTCACGAACATCTCCAACAACCTCCTGTGATAGCATGAGGATGATCATAACCGCAGGGATGCCGGGCTCCGGAAAGGAGGAGTTCCTCATCGCTGCGAGCAGCACGGGGATCCCGTTCCTGAGGATGGGCGACATCGTCAGGGAATATTACTCCAAAAGGGATCCGGAGGATGCGGACCTCACCGTGGGCGGTTTCGCCAACATCGAGAGGGAACGTCACGGGTTCGACATATGGGCCAAACGTGCGACGGAGAAGATGTACGGAGATATCTTCATGATCGACGGATGCAGGAGCATGGACGAGGTCAGAGCATATCTCGGCATAACCTCCGATGTGCACATAGTGGCGATATTCGCATCACCTAAGATCAGATACGACAGATTGGTGAAGCGCGGACGCGAAGATGCCCCCAAGGACCTGGAGGAGTTCAGGAAACGCGATGAACGCGAGATCTCCTGGGGCCTCGCCGAGACCATGGTGCTCGCAGACAAGATGATAATCAACGAATCCTCGCTCGAGGATTTCAAGGATGAGGTCGTAAGGACCATGAAGGGGTTCTGCCGATGAGGTTCAACATCACCAGACTCTGCGGCGGTAAGGCGTTGATGGCCTCCCCGTCGGTGATGTTCGATCTCGACCTCGATGAAGCTACGGATGTGCTTCGGGATGAGTTCGAGATCAAGAAGAACGATGGCGGCCTGATGCTGATCATGGGTTGGAAAGAGATGGAGGTCACACTCTATCCTCAGGGAAAGATAATGTTCCATCCCCTCTCCGACAAGGATCAGGCAATCGAATACGCCACATACATATTGAACAGGCTCAGCAAGTGATATCATGATGTACTTCCCCGAACCCTGGATGGATGTCGTTTGTGTGATATCACTGACATTGATCCTTTCCCTGATAGCATACAAGTTCGATCTTCTGACCAAGGACGGCACCATCGCGGCTGCGATCACCGGATTGATCATAGGACTCTGCGGTTCCGTCGCATGGCTGTTCCTGCTCGTGGTGTTCGCGGTGTTGGGATTCATCGCGACCATGGCCGGTATCAGCAAGAAGAAGGAGAAGGGATTACAGGAAGGTACGCATGGGGAACGTACGGCCAAGAACGTATTGGGCGTAGCCTTACCGTGTCTGTTGTTCGCGATAGTGAATGTCCTGACGCAGGATGAATATCATTACCTGATGATCATCGGATACATCTCCACCATAGCCGTCGCAGCCGCGGATACGGCAGCAAGTGAGATCGGGACAAAGGACAAGAGGGTGTACCTCATAACCACGTTCAAGAGGGTGGAACCCGGTGTGGACGGAGGGATATCACCCCTCGGTACGACGGTATCGCTTCTGGCCTCGATCGTCGTCACACTGATCGGTTGGACCGCCATATTCGGATTCGATTACAATATAGATATCATATGGCCGATGATCGCAGGATTCATCGGATGCATGTTGGACAGTCTCTTCGGGGCCACGTTCGAGACCAAGGGTTACATGAACAAATACGTGAACAATTGCTCCACAGGCATGATCGGCGGTATCATCGCCATCGCTTTTGCTTGTTTGATGTGAACCTTTAAATATTACATTGTTATCCCATGTTTCGGTACGACGGCCATAGCGGCGGTGTAACACCCGGTCCCATTCCGAACCCGGCAGTAAAGCCCGCCTGCGTCTCTGACTGTACTGTATTGCGCAAGTGTACGGGAACTCAGAAACGCTGTCGGCCACTTTTACATTCTCAACCCGGTTAGTCACTACTCTCTTCTAGCCAGTGTTCTGCTCCTCATCTCGATCGTTCCTACCGTTCATAACGCCCTCTCGCCGGCCGTTACCATCAATCTCATCAAAAAATCACATTTTTCATTATATTCAATTTAGTCATTCCTAAACCAACTCTATTAACCACATAGCCAGCATGTCATAAAATTATTTTAGTTTAAAATTGTAATAATTGATTTTAGACTAAATTGGCAACCAAAGGCTATTAAACGAGTAACGGTTTGTTGAATTCAGGAACGAGGGCGGATGGGCCCGAGAATTCGATACCGGCGATACTATGGATAGGAAGATAGTCGACGTGAATGAATTGTGCGTGAATGACATACCGATCGTTGGTGGCAAGGGAGCCAACCTCGGAGAGCTCACAAGGGCAGGATTCCCTGTACCCAATGCGTTCGTCCTCACCACATCAGCATATGATTATTTCATAAAGAAGGCGAACCTCTTCGAGAAGATCGGCGAGGAACTCGAATCCATCGACAGGAACTCTGATGATAGCCTCACAGCGGCATCGGAGAGGATAAGGAACATCTTCGAGACCTGCGAGATCCCCAAGGATCTCAAAGAGGACATACTCAAGAGCTACGCCAAACTGTTCGGAAAGGGCAAAGAGGGATTCGTAGCGGTACGTTCATCGGCCACTGCCGAGGACCTTCCCGATGCATCCTTCGCAGGTCAGCAGGAGACATACCTCAACGTACACGGAGAGGAGGACCTCTTCGACAAAGTGAGGAAATGTTGGTCATCGCTCTTCACCGCAAGGGCGATCGCATACCGTGAGAAACAGGGATTCGCACACGAGGATGTCAAGCTCGCTGTCGTCGTACAGAAGATGGTCAACTCCGAGGTCTCGGGAATCATGTTCACGGTGGACCCCAACAGCGGTGTCAAGGAGATAGTCATCGAGGCAGGATACGGTCTCGGTGAGGCCATCGTGGGAGGAGAGGTCACACCCGATACCTACAAAGTGGACAAGAATACCATGAAGGTCAAGAAGAAGAGGATCTCCACACAGAAATGGAAGTACACCAAGGATCCCAAGGACGGACACACCGTCAAGGTGGACGTCCCCGATGACAAACAGAAGCTTCAGAAGATCGATGACCGCCGCGTGTCGGAGGTCGCAGAGATCGGAAGGCAGATCGAGATCCACTACGACAAACCCATGGACATGGAATGGTGCATAGAGGACAACAAGGTCTACATCGTGCAGGCAAGGCCCATCACCGCTGTCGGTGATTCGGCTACAAACGAGACCATCGAGACGGAAGCATCGAGCGAGGACATACTCACGACAGGTCTCGGAGCGAGTCCCGGACTCGCATCCGGTAAGGTCGTCATCTTCGACATGTCCATGAGTCTCGACGTCGTAAAGGACGGAGATGTGTTGGTCACCACGATGACGATGCCCGACATGGTACCTGCGATGAGCAGGGCCGCGGCCATAGTCACCAACGAGGGAGGTATGACATGTCACGCCGCCATCATCTCCAGGGAGTTGGGAACACCCTGTGTCGTCGGTACCACCAACGCCACCAACATCCTGAAGAACGGACAGGTCATCACCGTCGACGGTACCACAGGTACTGTCTACAAAGGCGATCTCGCCAAGAAGGGTTCCGCTGAGGCTGCACCCACTGCCACACAGGTCGTCATGTCCGAATCCGTACCCGTCACCGGTACGGGCGTCATGGTCAACATGAGCATCCCCACGAAGGCCGAGGAGGTCGCAGCGTTACCCGTTGACGGAGTGGGATTGATGAGATCCGAGTTCCTGTTCACCAACTACGTCGGCGAACACCCGATGGCGATGATCGCAGAGGGACGCTCGGACGAGATGATCGACAAGCTCGCGGACGGTATCGCGAAGGTGTGCCGTGCATTCTACCCCAGGAAGGTCGTCCTCAGGACATCCGACTTCAAGACGAACGAATACCGCGACATGAAGGGCGGTTCCGACTACGAACCATCCGAGGACAACCCCATGATCGGATGGAGGGGATGCTCGAGGTACGTCTCACCCGACTACAAGGATGCATTCCTGTGCGAACTCAGGGCGATCAAGAAGGTAAGGTCCGAGATGGGAATGAAGAACCTCTGCGTCATGCTCCCGTTCATAAGGACCATCGAAGAGGTCGAGGAGATCACGGCGATGATGAACGAGATCGGTCTCAAGAGGAGCAAGGACTTCAAGCTCTACTTCATGGCAGAGATCCCCGCCAACATCTTCATGGCGGATGAGTTCTCCAAGTACTGCGACGGATTCTCCATCGGATCCAACGATCTCACGCAGCTCACCATGGGTGCCGACAGGGATTCGGATATCCTCGGACGCATGGGATACTTCGACGAGAGGAACGATGCCGTCAAGAGAGCGATCAAACACCTGATCAAGGTCGCACACGCCAACGGTGTCACCGTCGGTATCTGCGGACAGGGCCCCTCGGTATACCCCGAATTCACGGAATTCCTCGTGAGAGAGGGTATCGACTACGTCTCGCTCAACCCCGATACGGTGGTCAAGACAAAGAGGATGATCGCTTCCACGGAACAGAAGATCATCCTCGAGGGATTGAGAGAACTCAGGAACAGACAGTGAAACATCGGGGGTCATCCCCCGACATTTATTTTTTCAACTACTTTCGACGACCATGGTCTGCTGTGGTCTCAATCTGTCATAATACCAGATCATGAACATCATGTAGATCAGTTCGAACATCAGGGATATCGAACCGGGCAACAGCACGGCCGACGAATCGGGAACGAGCGTTATGCACAATGCCAAGGACATCCCGCTGTTCTTCCATGCCAACAACAGGATGTAGTGGATACGCTTCTCCACAGGCATCTTCATCTTCCTGAGCACGAACTCGGATACGAGATGGATCAACGGGACCCTGAAGAAACAGGCCAACGCTATCAACAGCACTATTGTGGGGTCGGATATCATCGTGTCACGGCACTTACCGAATGCAACGAACACCATGGCGAGGAAACAGAAGTTGATGACTATCGTGTTCACCGACTTCGGTATCTTCATCTTACCCAAGGGTATGGATACGATCATCGGCACTAGGATGAATAGAAGTACATACTTCAGGATCGTGAACGGATCCACCGAACCGCCTGTCAGCAATGACACGGAGATGGGTGTGAACGCTATGGCCACGACGTAGATCGCCGTGACGGACAATGTCATCAGTTTGGTATCCGCACCCATGAGCAGCGCACCCGAGATGACCGCTATCGCACACGGTACGCATGCCAACAGCACCCAACCTTCCCAATACACATCATCGAAGAATGTACCGATGATCAGCGTGATTATCGGCGACAGGAATATACTGACCAATGTCGAGATCAGGATGACTTTCTTGTTCTCGATGACGTCCTCCTTCCTGAACCTGAGGCCTGTGAGCGAGAAGCACATCAGCAAGATGAGCATCAATGTGAGGAAATCGCCCGAACTGTGACCGAGCACATCCCCTCCGACGAGTCCGAGGATAGCTCCCGCTAGGACCCAGTATCTGATGTTGCCCAGAACGCCCATCAATGCCATCGTTCTGTGCAGAAATCACATGATATTTCAATTATACCGACGTACAGTCCTTTTCGATATCATACATAGATACATCATTGGGAGTCTTCCAATCTCTTGGTAAGGCTTCCCAGGGACTCATCCGGCAACAGCATGGTGGTCACCTGTATGAACGGATGCTTGGATCCCTCGATTATGTTGACATCATCCAAGGTGTGGAGTCCCCACTTCTCTGCGGTCCTCTCCAATCCCAATGTCACATCGAGATTGTTCGGTTCGAGGACGATGGCCTTGAAACTCTCGAGACCCAGCTGGTATGCTGCCATGGCCCTGTGATGACCGTCCACGATAAGATATCCCCCACGTCTCTTGATACAAATCAATGGTTCGTAGAGCCCTCTCTTGATTTCGTACTGCCTTCCGATGAGCTCGTCCATGTAGACGTCCTTCTGCGAGGGACGTACGTCCTTCATGGGGACATCCATATTGACGATCTTGATCCTGAGACCGTTCTGGGATTCCAAGAATGTCTTCACGCTCATGACCTTCGAAGGTCTGCTCTTCTCGATCTGAGACCTAACGATATCGATGTTCGAGATGATACCGATGAGCTTCTTGTTCTCATCGACAACGGGCAGATTCCTCAATCCGTATCTGAACAGGACACGTGTCGCATCGTTGAGCTTCATGGAAGCGATGACACAGACGGTACCGCGCTTCATGACCTCCCTCATGGTGGCCTCGGGACGGTTGGCGAATCTCAGCAATTCCTTCGCCGTGACGAACCCGAGAAGATATCCACGCTCGGTTATGGGGAACCCATGGAAATTGGAATTGCATATCTTGTCGACGACCTCCTTAACGGTCATCTCCGGACCTACCGTCTCAACATCCCTGACCATATAGTCAGCGACTATGTCATCTGCCATGATTGACTGATTCTCTGCTTAGTATAATACATCTGGCTTTGTCCAGGAATCGCTAAACGATGTTAAGCCTCGATAGGATTAAATACAGAATCCATATACTCATCCTTACCACATACGCCCCGGTAGTGTAGTGGCCTATCATGGAGCCCTGTCGAGGCTCCGACACGGATTCGAATTCCGTCCGGGGCGCTCATCTTCTGTAAATTTCTATTCAGATGAGCGGATGCTCTTGTCATTCATGTCAAAGAATGTCCATGCCATCGAATAATCCCGAGTGAGATTATCGATCAGATTGCATCATCTAATCAATTTCAACAACTCTGAACACTTTGAATTGACCAATTCACGATTGCCATTATAGCATTCCTTACAGACAGGCCTATAAGCAG
>CAVJRF010000019.1:11364-24384 GCA_963651945.1 Eggerthellaceae bacterium
TCAGTGATTCCGTATCGAGGAATTGCGCCATGCGAACAGCATGGAACATCGGGATTTTGTTTGTTTCGGAACCCTCCTCTCAGTCAGACAAGAAACCTCTGGATTGCGAAGCTAGGTCTAAACGGCTCGCCCATCTGTTACAAGCACTTCAAATCCAAGATAGATATCGGTCGACAATGTACAAAACGAATGTTGACATCGAAGTAAGATTCGGAATACCCGTCAACGATTGCTGTAGGAATCATGGAGGATGACCGTGTTCCTCCCTGTCTTCTCGTCGAACTTCAATTCGGCATCGACGTTGAAGACCACACGCATATTCTCCGGCGTGAGTACCTCCTCCGGAGTCCCTATGGCATGGATCCTGTGATCGTGTATCATCAGTATCCTGTCACAGTACCTTGCGACCATTGGCAGGTCGTGGGAAACGATCACAACGGTCAATCCGTTCTCCTTCGCCAATCTGTATACGAGATTGAGTGCATCGAACTGCATACTGATGTCCAAATGCAACGTGGGCTCGTCCATCAATATGATTTGCGGGGTCTGTGCGATCGCCCTTGCGATTATGACACGCTGACGCTCTCCGCCGCTCATAGTGTTTATGTGACGGTCCGCCAACTTCTCAAGACCGGTCTGTCTGATGGCATCGTCGATGATCCTCTTGTCCTCCTCGGATTCCGCCGCCAACATACCCTGGAACGGCATCCTGCCCATGGAGATGATATCCCTGACGGTGAACGAGAAGTGTATCTCGTTGGTCTGAGGAACGACCGCGATCTTCTTCGCGATGTCCTTCTTCTTGAGGTCCTCGAGATCGTCGCCGTCCAACATCACGCAACCTCCCTCCGGACTCAGGTTCTTGTTGAGATTCTTCAGCAATGTGGTCTTCCCGCAACCGTTCGGACCCAATATACCCAGGATCTCACCCTTAGCGACGGAGAACGATATCCCGTCGAGGACGACGTTCTTCGCATATCTGTATGTAACATCGTCCGTCTCGAGCGTCAATTCCATCCAACCTCCTTCTTCCTGCGGATGAGCAGGTAGATGAACACGGGCGCACCGATCAATGCCGTGACGACACCTATCGGCAACGTACCGTACTGCGGAGCTATGATGTTGCTGAGGTAATCACAGATCAATATGAACGAGGATCCTGCGATCAGACTTATGGGCATGATGATCCTGTTGTCGGGACCTAATACGATCCTCAGTATGTGAGGTATCACCAATCCTATGAACCCGATCACACCGGTGAACGAGACCGCGGATGCCACTATGACCGTTGTGAGGATGAGTACGAACAGTCTGCAATTCTTCACATTGACACCGAGGTCCATGGCATGCACATCTCCCAACATCAACGCATTGAGGGATTTCGCCTGCATGACCAATAGGATGGAACATACCAGAATGACCGGTGCGGAGAACGCTATCTCGTTCCAATCCGCACCTCCGAGACTTCCCATGGACCAGAAGACGATACCTTCCAGCTTATCTCCCGAGATGAACGTGAGGAACGATACCAATGCCGACAACAATGATGACACTGCCACTCCCGACAGGATCAATGTCTCCGTCCTGACCACTCCTCCGACACGTGCCATCGAGTAGACGATGACCATTGTGAGGAAACATGTTATGAATGCCATGACGGGCGTCACGAGCATCATCGGGATGAGCGGGATGGTGAACAGCATCGAAATGCATGCACCCAAGGATGCACCCGAAGAAAGACCCAGGATGTACGGGGATGCCAACGGATTCCTGAACACCGCCTGCATAGCGGCACCGGATATGGCCAATCCCGCACCTACGAATATGCCGATCACGACACGCGGGAGGTTGGTATCTATGATGATTATCCTTGAACCCCACGTGCCCCCGCCCGTGAGCGTGTCCCACACCTCCTTGAAGGAGTAGGATCTGTTGGCCGAGATCCAGGATAGGTCCAGGAAGGCACAGATAATCGCTGCTATGGTCAGGAATGCGACCATTATGACTATCTTCTTTCCTCTGGACACGGTACCTGAATCCCGGCTTTCATGTTTAATACTTCAGTTGCGCCTCATGAAGTACACTGCGGCACAGAGGATCAATATGACCGCACCGACCGCTGCGCAAATGTAGACTGCGACATTGTTGTTACCGGAGTCCTTCGATCCCGATGTGTCCCACTCGGGGAAGTAATCGGGATACATGGCGCCGGCCATGGTCTTCACGCCTTCCATACTCTCGATGGAATAGTTGTTCCACAGAGGGTTCAGAGCTATGATCTTGACCTTGTCACCGACTGCTGTTCTGAGCTGTGCCAGATAATCCTCGCTGCTGGCGATCGTGTTGTCGGCGAAGATGACGACTTCCGTTCCGTACTTCTCGATTATCTCCGTGAGATTCGCCTCGTATGTCGAACTGCTCTTCGATGCATCCACTGTGATAACATTGCCTCCGGCGGCCTGGATCATCGATGTGGCGATGGATCCGTTGTTACCTACCTTGAAGGTGTTACCGCTGTATGTTACGTAGAATGCCTTGGTCTTCAGTGCTTCACTGATGCCTTCGTCGCCGAGCTTGGTCTTGACCTTCTCGCCGACGGCCTTCATGTCGTCGACATCGGATGCTACCTCGCCCGTGACGATCATCGAGATCTTACCGACGAGATCGATGATATCGTTGTACTCGTAGACATCGTTCCATGCGAGCACCCTGAATCCGAGATCCTTGAAGTAATCGATGAGACCGCCCTTCACGAGATATGTGTCTGCTCCGGTGAGGAGTATGACATCCTTCTCCTTGTCGAACTTACCCGTATCCGCCGCATCGACGATCTCCTTCTTCAGAAGGTCGGAACCGGATGAGTAGATCGTACCGCCTGCGGTGGCCGTACCTGCCTCGACCTTGGCCCTGAGGGCATCGAAGAGCGTTGAGGTGTCCGTGTTGGAGTATTTGTCCGCGACGACGATCTTGTCGACCTGACCCAATTGGATGGTCGTGGCGGTTACACCCTTACCGATGGTTATGATGTGATCGACGGGTCCGTCGAATGTGACCGTGTTGCCTTTCTGATCGGTGATCTCGAATGTCGAGTCCGCATCCGTATCGATGGGTATGATCACCAATGCCGATAGCATGAACAGACCTGCGATGAACAATGCCATGCAGGCCTTCGTTGATGTCCTTGAAATCATGTGAGCCCTATCGACGATGATAGTTAATAAATTTTCTAAATTAGTATTACTAGGTTCCATACCAGCTTATATAAATCCCTCCGAGATAGCTGTATCATATGCGTTCGGTGATTCGCAGCAAGATCCATAGGGCGACCGTTACGGAAAGGAGATTGGACTACGAAGGTAGCATAACGATCGATATCGAGTTGATGGAGAGATCCGGCATCTGGGTCGGAGAGAAGGTGCTCATAGCCGATGTGAACAACGGCAACCGCTTCGAGACGTACACCCTGCCCGGGGAGAGAGGTTCGGGCACAATAGCGTTGAACGGTGCTGCGGCACATCTCTGCGAATTGGGCGACAAGATCATCATAATGGGTTTCGAACTCACCGATGAACCGATCCACGCCAAGGTGGTACTTGTGGATGATGAGAACAGGATCAAGAAAGAGCTGATCTACCGATGTCCCTGAAGATCTATTCCGACGGGGGTTCCCGCGGGAATCCCGGCAAGTCCGCATTCGCCGTCGTAGTGACCAGGGATGGTAAGATCATCGACGAATATACCGAATTCTTGGGTATCCACACAAACAACTATGCCGAGTACAGAGGGTTGATCTGTGCGATCACCAAGGCACTTGCATTGAAGGATGATGATGTGGAGTTCGTGATGGATTCGGAACTCGTCATCAAACAGATGAGAGGAGAATACAAAGTGAAGTCACCGGATATGAAGGAACTCCATGACGATGCGAAGGCACTCTCATCGCTCATACCGAATGTGAGATTCACACATGTGAGAAGGGAGAATCCCATGGTCTCCAGAGCGGATCATCTCCTGAACGAGACCATGGATAGGAACTGATTCACTGTCTTGTCTTCAGCTCTTCTACGAGATCCTCGATCTTGACGACCTTCTGCTCACCCGATGCCATATCCCTGACGGTGACCGAGCATGTCTCCAATTCCTTGGCACCGATGATGATTGCGTTCCTCGCACCGATGAGTGAAGCGTATTTCATGGCCTTCGCCATCTTACGACCCATGATGTCGATATCCGCCCTGAGTCCCTCGTTACGGAGCATCGTTACGATCTTGGCGGATTCCAATCTGACATCATCGGAGACGGGAACGACATATGCATCCACGCCCTCCTTCTCGTATGTCTGACCTTCCTTCTCGGCCGCTAAAAGTATCCTGTCGAAACCCACGGCGAATCCCGTGGAGAAGACCTTCTCTCCGCCGAAGAGCTCCGATAATGTGTACGATCCACCTCCGCAGATCTGCTTCTCGGCACCCAAAGCGGGAGCCTCGGCTTCGAAGACGATGCCTGTGTAGTAATCCAATCCCCTCACGACACCGAGATCGATCTCGGGATCCTCGACGCCCATGACGCGGAGAAGTTCGATCAGTCTCCTGAGATAATCCCCTGCCTCTCCGGGTACCTTATCGAGGACCTCCGGTCCTCCGACGGTCTCCGTAAGGTCATACAGATCCTCGATCGCTTCATCCGTGACGCCCATGGACTTCAGTAACGGTGTGGCCTCTTCGTAGTTCTTCTTATCCAACTTCTGAAGGACCTCCGCCATCCTCTCCTTGGGTACGCCCGCATCGGACACCTTCTGTCTGAGCACACCGATGTGTCCGATCCTGATCCTGTAATTCTTCAGACCGAATGCCCTTATCATCGCACCGGCCATGGAGATGACCTCCGCATCGGATTCCACGTTCGGATTACCGATCAATTCCGCACCGAATTGGAAGAACTCCCTGTAACGTCCGCTCTGCGGCCTCTCGTATCTGAAACATTGACCGAAGTAGAACATCTTGATGGGCTTGGGATCGTTGCTCATCTCGTTGACGAACATACGGATCGCAGGCGCGGTCATCTCGGGACGGAGAGCGATCTCCCTGTCGCCCTTGTCCTTGAACGCGTACAGTTCGCCGAGGACGTTCGGGCCGGACCTCAATATGAAAAGCTCGGATTCCTCGAAGATCGGTGTTGCGATCTCCCTGAAACCGTATGTCTTGGCGACATCCCTCAGAAGTCCTTCGTAGTGTCTCCTCCTCTCCATATCATCTGGGAGGAAATCCCTTGTTCCGCGCGGGCGTTGGATCATGGGTCGTCCTAACATCCTGTCCCTATAATAATGGTGTGATTGCCCATATGCGCGATACGGGCATCAGAAGTTCTTCTTGACGATGATGCAGACGATGTCCTCGTCCATGACGACATGGTCGAGACCTACGGTCTGTCCGGGGAACTTGGCACTCTTACCCCACACCATCGCATACCTGAAGTTGGAACGGAACTGTCTGTGGATCAGTTCGCACACGTCACCGACGGTGTTACCGCGTTTGACGATCAACGGAACTTCGAGATCCGCCTCCTGACCCTGAGGTTTGAGATAGATACGGATCATGTCGATCGTGTCGTAGAGGCCCTGTTTGAGCTCCTCCATACCGAGTCCCGTGGCCGCCGAAACAGGGAAGCATCTGTAGATGCTGTTCAATTCCAACGCCTTGTCCAACTCATCGTGCTGAACGATATCGACCTTGTTGATGGCCATGATCGCCTTGATGTACACACGGTTGCCTGCGAGGATGTCGAGCATCTGTTCGACGTTGATGTCCTCACGTACCACGACGGTGGCATTCACATGACCGTATGCGGCGGTCATATCCTTGATCGTCTCCTTGGTTATCTTGGTGAGTTTGACCGTGGGTTTGACTATGATACCGCCCTGATCGCCGCCGGTGATGGTGACATCGGGCCTCTTCTGATTGAGACGGATGGCCGCGTTGTACAACTCGTTGTAAAGGACCGATATATCCGGATTGAAGACATCCACGACCAACAGGATGACATCGGCGGATCTGGCTGCAGCGATGACCTCCCTTCCCCTTCCTTTACCCCTGGAGGCATCCTTGATGAGTCCGGGCATATCCAGGATCTGGATCTTGGCGTGGTTGTAGAGCATGACACCGGGCACGACATCCAATGTGGTGAAGTGATACGCTCCGACCTCGGATTTGGCGCCTGTCAATTGATTGAGGAGTGTGGATTTACCGACACTCGGGAAACCGACCAAGGCGACGGTGGCATTACCTGCCTTCTTGACGTAGAAACCCTTGGTGTTCCCTTTGGATGATTTCCTCTTCTCATCCTCTTGCTGGAGACGGGCAATCTTCGCCTTGAGCTTACCGATATGCCCTTCGGTGGCCTTGTTGTACTTGGTCTTGGAGATCTCCTCTTCGAGCTCTCTTATCTGATCCTCAATCGCCATCGATTCCCTCCTTATCATGTGCATATATGCGGACTATTTAAGGGCAATGCAGATAACGACATTCTATTGGTCGTGATGCCGACATGGCGGTCGAATGCGACCTGATTTTTTGCGAACGATGGGAACATGACGATATGTCATCGATGTCGGTGATATGTCGGTGATGTGTCGGTGATGTGTCGGTGATGTGTCGGTGATGTGTCGGTGATGTGTCGGTGATGTGTCGGTGATGTGTCGGTGATGTGTCGGTGATGTGCAATGGTCACACACCTCCATCCAAAATCACCCATTTCCCAGTTCTAGCACTACCTTCGCGTCTTATCTTTCCTTCTAAGACCAATTTGGATGTGTACCTCTCCACATTCCTCTTAGACATCGACAAAGTTCTTGCCATCTCTGTAATCGATATGCGAGGATCATCAATTATCAGTCCAATTATCTGTCCTGCAACATCAATCGTATCGATTGCGCCCTGTTCTTCCGTCACTTCGGGTGATTCTACCACTTCGGGCACATCAACTACATCTTGCGTAACCTCATTGTTGTCAATCTTCTCTCTCTTGTATATGACTGCATAGAGGGCGCCTGTAGCAACATAGAACTCTGGTGGAGGATTCCTGTTAGAATTACATGCTGCAACAACCTTCTCTATACCTTGACCCCAATTCTCCACGAAACCGGCATCATGGAAGACGGTCGCTAAAGTGCGATTGCGCCTCACCGATATGTGTTTTTCAAAAAGATCGTCCGTGACCCAACCTGTCGGAAGGCCCCCGTAGCAAGATATCTCGATACGATCCGGATAGACGGCGACGGTTATCGGCTCCTGAAGACGATAATCCTTATGGACGACGGCATTGACCAAAAGCTCTCTAAGTGCATCCCTTGGATAGAGATCTACCAACGAACGCATAGCGGTCAACCCCCCATATCCAAATCTTGGTTGAATGTATCTTTCGTACAGGATGCGTATGGTCTCTTCTGGAATCTGAATTCCGGGAACTTCAACGTAGTTTTCCCTTCTCAGCACATTGTGTTCATCGAACTCTCCAATCTTGAGGAATGCCCCATCGTTGAGGCGACGGGGCTTCTTTCCAAAGAGGATCCCTGCGGTCAATGTCAATTTCCCATCGATGACGAGATTGTATGATGACAGTACGCCGTCGATGTCTATGGGATCCACGGAATCACTGATACGGCCGTGTTTCTTCCCATTCTTTATAAAGAACTCTATCGAATCCTCTGATAGATCCTCTTTCGTGAACTTACAGGTCTGATCCATCCACGGGACCCCTTTATCACCCAATATCGCCGATTTGAGCTCATCGCCCTCGAGTTCCTGATTCGTATTCCCGACCCTCGTATAGAAACGTCCGTCAAGAGATGTCATGTTCTTACCCGGTGGAACATCCACAACGACACATTTCAATCCATCGAATTCCTCGATGTGCACATCGACGTTCATGTGCAGTTTGTTGTGTATCGTATCGGATACTTTCTTGGCGACATCCTTGGGGTCCTTCAGACCCGCATACGATCCATCATCCCTACGACCTATGATCATTCTGCCACCGTTCGTATTATGGAATGCGACGATCGCCCTGAGGTGTGACGGATCCCATATCTCCTTCCATTCTTCCTGACTGTTCTCGAGTTCGAGATTCGATATTGCGATCATGATTCCTCATTGATCGAGATGATATTCCAATACGGTAAACCCCTATTTTCGATATACTTTCATAGTCTGGCTCATATCAAATGACACAGTAGATCATTCGCCTGTCCAGAGTGATCGAAAGATAACGGATACGAAGAATCATGGATCGGATCGACATCAGGTTTTCCAGACTGCTTATATATTGACATGTAATGCGTCGAACAATGGATGTTAAAGAACCGCTGACCGGTTTCAAAAATTTCGCGAAGACCCCCTACGGGCTCATCGTGGGTATACTGATCTCATCGATCTGTACCATCATACTGTACTACTTCAACGTCGAGCAGTCGCTGTGCGGCTTGGGATTCGTCCTCATCGCCGGATTGATCTACATCATCATGAAGAGGTTCGGCTGCGACAACAACAAGAAGATGCTCATCACGGCCCTAAGCGTGTTCATCATCGTGACCGCCGCAGGTATGTTCGCATTCTCGGTTCCGAACGTACATGCGAATGATAATTGGGAGTCCTACGACAGCAAAGGCGTGACGATCGACAGTATGACGATCGATGGCAGCGATCTCAACATCACCATAACATACAGCGGCAACATCAACGTCGACAAGATCACGGTGAACGTCGCACCACTCGGATTCACATGTTACAACTTCTACAACTACGAGAAGAAGGATGATGTGACGATGTCGGTCTCCGACGGCAAATACACCGCAACGGTATCCAACGTCTCGTCCGACGTCGTACTCGTGTACCACTTCAACATCTATGAGAAGGGCGGCGAGGATGGAAAGAGTACGGTCACCAAGAACGGTTTCTATGTCAACGGTCCCGATTCATGTGTGATAAAGAGCGCTTTGATGGGTAACGCATACCTTGTGTCGCTCTCCGCACTGATGTTCTTGATCCTCACGTTCTTCATGCTCCGTGCATCCAAGAACCTCGAGTCCACCAGGGCGAAGATGGAGGCGGAGGGACGTCTCTACCCCAAGGGATACGGTCGCTGCAAACAGTGCGGTACAGTAGTACTCCCAGGTGAGACCGTCTGCAGGAAATGCGGTGCGTACATTGATGTGCCCGACGAGCTCAGGCACAAGAAGGATGATTACTTCCAATGCTCCGAATGCGGTGCGGAGGTTCCCGGTAACTCATCCGTATGTCCGAAATGCGGTGCGAAGTTCGACGAGGACGACGAGACCGTGATAGTGGAGAAGAAGAAGGAGTGAGCACCACTCCTTCTTCCCAAACCCCTTCATCCATCATCTTTTCTTTAGATATACCACAGATACTGTCACTGTCCCACATCCGTCGGTCCGGATGACCCTATAAAAAGAACATTTATAGTATGGATAACATCGCACCCGTTGGATGTGCCCTGACGAAGTGACAAAGAAGGGGCCTGTGGCTGGTAGCAAGACCACGCCCACGGCCGAAAAGATGGCTAAGAAACAACAGGAGATCTCCGTCACGGAGTTCTTCGAGAAGAACAAACATATCCTCGGCTTCGACTCACGTTCGAAATCATTGTTGATGGGTATCAAGGAAGCCGTGGACAACTCATTGGATGCCTGTGAGGAGGCCGGCATATTACCGGATATATTCGTGAAGATGACACGTCATCCGGATGACGATTATACCGTTCTCGTGGAGGATAACGGACCCGGTATCGTTCACAAGATGATGGGTAACGTCTTCGGCCGTCTGCTCTACGGTTCGAGATTCCATGCATTAAGGCAGTCCAGAGGACAGCAGGGTATCGGTATCTCCGCCACCGTCATGTACGGGTACATAACGACAGGAAAACCTGCCCACATCCAATCCAAGATCGAAGGGGATGACGAGGTCGCATGGGGAATGGACATCATCATCGACACCAAGATCAACAGACCGATCATCACCAACGACAAACCGTTCACCTGGGAAGGGAAGGAGCACGGGACCAGCATCGAGTACACGATCAAGGGAAGGTACATCACAGGTAAACAATCCATTTTCGAGTACCTCAAGAACACGGCCATCGTCAATCCCCATTCCAAGATCACATTCATAGACCCCGATGGGAAGACATTCATATTCGAGAGGGCGACGGATGTCCTTCCGGAGAAATCCAAGGAGATCAAACCCCACCCTACGGGATTGGAGATAGGCAGTCTTCTGAAGCTCGCTCAGATATCCGAGCAGAAGACGGTGAAGTCATTCCTGACGAACGATTTCTCCAGGGTCACCCCGAGGATTGCCGACGAGATAATCGAGAAGGCCGGGATCAAGGGAGAGATGAAACCGTCCGCTCTGAAGCACGATGATTGCAAGAACATCATCAAGGCTATCGAAACGGTCAAGATCATGGCACCTCCGACGGACTGTCTGTCACCCATCGGTGACACCCTCATCAAGAAGGGATTGATGCACGTCCTCGAGGGACTCCGTCCCGATTATTACGCACCGCCGGTCACGAGGGCACCCAAATCGGTCAACGGTAACCCGTTCATCGTAGAGGCGGGAATAGTGTACGGCGGAGAGATACCGTCGGACAGTCCCGTGAGCATACTCAGATTCGCCAACCGCGTACCGTTGCTGTTCCAGCCCGGTGCGTGTGCCATCACCAAAGCGATCTCCAACATCGATTGGAGAAGATACGGATTGGAGCAGAGGGGCGGTAAGGGCGTACCCTTCGGACCCGCCATCATCTTGGTGCACATAGCATCCACGAAGGTCCCGTTCACATCCGAGGGTAAGGAAGCGGTCGCGGACCTCCCCGAGATACAGAGCGAGATAGAATTGGCACTCAAACTCTGTGCGAGGAGCCTCAAGAGCCACCTCAACAAAGAGGAGAGAAGGAAGAAGACCCATGCCAAGTTCGAGATCGTACAGGAAATCCTTCCCGAATTCGCCGAGAAATCCGCAACATTCCTGAAGAGACCGGTACCGAACCTCGACATGACCATATCGAAGATCATGAACGTGGTGTGGATAGAACCCACTGAGAGCAGGGACAAGAAGAAGAAACTGCGCTCGATCACATACACCGTATACAACTACACCCAAGCCGAGAGGAAGATGAGCCTTCACGCCCAACTCCCGAAGGATGCCGTGAACCTCACCCTGTTCAGCGGGGAATATTTCACGGAGATGAACGACGAGGGTAAGGCCACATGGACCATACCTTCCATACAGCCTGCGAAACACGTGGAGATAAACTTCGAACTCTCCGGCGATATGGGAGATGTGTTCTCATCCGATGACATCTATGTCTCGGGTATCAACCCCGTCATGGTGATGGGTGCGGAGATGCTCCCGGGCGATTGGGGTATCAAAGGCATGGAGATCACCGAGTTGGAATCGGATTATGTCGCTGACGACACGGATGCAGAAGAGGTAGAGGAGGTCGAGGATCTTGGAGATGAATGAGAGACAACAGGCCGCGGTGAACAATCTCACCGATATCATAGATTCACTGTACAATCAATTGGACCAGGGCGACATCCCTACGATGACGCTCCCGCTCAGGTCGAAGAAGAACATCGAGTTCGATCCGAGATACGACGTATGGAAATACGGCAGCCTCAAGACCAACCGTACGGCCAAGACCGTACAGGGTGCGACGATGATGCTCAGGACCGTGTACACGGTGGATTTCATCGAGGACATGATCAGGAACAACAAATCATCCACCTTAAGGGAGATGTACTACATATCCGAAGGATGGGGACATGCCAAGTTCCACACGCAGGACGAGAGCAACCTCCTGGCAGAGGATCTGGAGACGGTATCGAGCTGTATGAGAGAGGATTTCAAACTCAGACCAGAAGAAGGCAGTTCGCACGTCTATGGAGATATCAACTTCAGGACGATGACCAGGAAGGGTATGCGTCAGTTCAACTGCATGGATGATGTCGCCGAGACGGGATTCGGTATCCCGTACTCCGTCGAGAAGGAGACCTTCGAGATCGTGGATCCGAGCGTGGATTTCGTCATGGCCATCGAGACAGGAGGAATGTTCGCCAGGTTGATCGAGAACAGGTTCCCCGAGAAGTACAACTGTGCATTGATCCACCTGAGCGGTCAGCCTACGAGGTCGACGAGACGTCTCATCAAGAGACTGAACGAGGAATACAACATACCCGTGACCGTGTTCACCGATGGTGATCCCTGGTCGTTCCGTATCTTCGCATCTGTCGCATACGGTGCGATCAAGACCGCACACATATCCGATTATCTTGCGACACCGACGGCACAGTTCATCGGTATCACCGCGTCGGATATCCTGAACTACGATCTCCCGACGGATAAGCTGTCGGACAAGGATATCGGTGCGCTCAACGCTGAGTTATCGGATCCGAGATTCAAGGACGAGTTCTGGGTGAGCGAGATACAGGCGATGCTCGACATGAAGAAGAAGGCTGAGCAGCAGGCTCTGGCGAAATACGGTCTCAACTATGTGACCGATAAGTATCTGCCGGAGAAGCTCACGGATATGGGTGTCCTGCGCTGAATGTGATGTGTCGGGTCCGTCCCGACACATCCAATCTTCAATTTTGATATGATATAACATATCAAATTACAAACCATTTATAAACTGATGTTCTATAACACATCATATGAGCGACTCACCGATCCCAAGGGAACATTATCTCTCGCTGCTCAGAGAATCCCGTGGTCATCAATTCATAAAGGTCATCACCGGCATCCGCAGATGCGGTAAATCGACGTTGATGGAGATGTTCATCGATGAGCTGAGACAATCCGGCGTAAGCGAGGACAGGATGCTCTCCATGAACCTCGATGATGCGGAGCTCATGATCGCCACATATACCGATCTGATCGAAACTGTCAATTCAAAGATGGATGATCTTGACGGAGCATACCTATTCTTCGACGAGATACAGAA
>CAVJRF010000020.1:0-23386 GCA_963651945.1 Eggerthellaceae bacterium
GAAACAAGTGGAAAATTTGTTCTTGTTGTTGCTGTTCCACTCCAACATCTAATTGAAGATCCATGGATAAAAACGCTTGAATCCGAAGTATCAAAAGAACGCAAATTAACAATCATACGGGCATTTAATAGCTCAAAAATTTGGTTAAAAGAGGCGAGGGCCGCATATACCAATTACAGGTTTGGCGTAACTGACAATATCACTCTAATCACGACATATGACACATTATCCTCAGAGAAATTCATTTCATTCGTAGAACAAATGAAAGGAAAGAAGATACTTGTGGCAGACGAAGTTCACAATTGTGGTTCGAATAAAAATCGCGAGGGGTTATTGGATGAGTACGATTGTCGTTTAGGCCTAAGTGCTACGCCCGCCCGCTATCTCGATGATGAAGGTACGAACTATATTCAAACATATTTTGAGAAAGAGGTCTATTCATTCTCACTCCAAAGAGCAATAGCTGAAGTTAATCCAGACACAGGCAAAACCTATCTAACGCCGTACTACTATTATCCAATTTTTGTCAACATCAATGACAGTGAACTAAGTAAATATGCTGAATTTAGCAGCAAGATTGCAAAATACATCGATAATGACAATCTAACGCCTGAACAGAGATCATATATGGAAAGTTTGTTAATAAACCGCTCCAGAATCATTAAGAACGCTGCATCAAAAATATCCACACTGGTCCAGTTATTACCCGAGTACAAGACAATGGGGATTCTCGATCATTGTCTCATCTACTGCTCTGATGGGAAGGACTCTGAGGATGAAAATATCCGTTCCCGCGAAAGAGTGATTTCGGAATTGAACAACATATGGGTACGTTCTAGAAGATTTACTGCAGAGGAGAAAACAGATGAGAGGCATGAAATACTTCATGAATTTGCAATTGGAGAAATCGACGTTATTGTCGCGATCAAGTGTCTGGATGAGGGCGTAGATGTTCCGGCGACACGCAATGCAATAATAATGGCGAGCACGGGCAATCCGAGAGAATACATCCAAAGAAGAGGACGTGTCCTCAGAAGATATGACAGCAAGGAATATGCAAACATCTATGATTTCGTGGTCGTCCCTCGCACCAGCACACCTGATCTTGAGACGGAAATACAAATCTTCAAGTCAGAATACAGGAGATTCAAAGAATTTTCAGACTATTCGCTGAATAAAGAAGAAAACACCACCAAAATTGAGAAAATTATAGAGATGTTTTCAATTGATTTAGAGGAGGAATAGTAATGGCAGAAAACACACTGGTACTTGATAAGATTGAATCCCTACCTATCGAAGAAAGATATAAGAAAGCAATGAAAGACCTGTTTATTTCAGAGATACAAATCGGAGATCAAAAAGATGTCAAGAAAATCAAAGTAAAAAGATGCCGCGAAATAATAGCAAGGGGGCAGTCTCGTTGAAGATATTCGAAGTTATAATAGAAAATTATCGTCAATATAAGGATTGCAACACCATCATATTCTCTCACGATCAAGAAAAGAATTTTACCATTATCCAGGGAGATAATGGCTGTGGTAAATCGAATCTCATGAACGCAATCAACTGGTGCCTATATGGGGATGAGATGTTCAAATCAGAGAATAACGAGGGGAGGGAGATTATCAATGAGTTATCCCTTCAAGAATTAACTGAAGGAGATACGACACGCGTCTACGTCTTGTTGAAGATGGGCAAGGACAGAGTCGAGTTTACTGTTTCAAGAGAAATAGAATATTCAAAACATAACGGTCGGGTAACATCCAGTCTACCTCAGTTAAAAGTTTTTGAGATTTCTAATCAAACAGGGACAAAAAGAATCTCAAATCCCGAGTGGTTCATAGAGAAACATTTTATCCCGAAGGATCTGAGAGGCTTCTTCTTCTTTGATGGAGAGAAGATGACCGAATATTTCGATGACACCTCCAAAGTAAAACATAATGTCCAAAAAATAGCTCAAATTGACATTCTCCAAAACTCGATAGATACACTCAATGCTACGATTCGCGACATCAACTCAGAAATTAAAAAACTTGAACCCGATTCCATAATTAATTTGGATGACATCGCTGATAAAAAAGAAGAAAAAGAAAAGGCAGAGACTGAAAAAAGAGAAATAGGGATAAAAATCATCGATGCTGAGCACGATATTGAAAAGATTAACAAGTATTTAGAAAACAACTCCGATGTCGTTGTTAAGAGTATACAGAAACATTATACCACTCTCGAAGAACAACGTAAGGATGTTGTTATAAACCAACACTCCAACGAGACCAACATTCGTACTCTTGTCTCCGAGTGTGCACCAATTTTGCTATCCATTCAAGCTCTCTCGTATTCTGAAAAATTAATTGAAGAAGAGACCGAGAGGGGAGTTCTACCTCCCAACATAAAAGATGTGTTTCTAAAAGATCTCTTAGAAAAAGGAACATGCATATGCGGGAGAGAACTGGCAGAGGGCTCTGACTGCCGTCATAATGTTGAGAAGTTATTGGAACAAATAATGCCAAGTGACATCTCGTATAAAGCAACTGAGGGCAGATATGTCATTCAGAATATGTTAAATGAGAAAAATTTTGTTGACAGATATGCCGCCCTTCTACAAAAGAAACAGGACTATGAAGAAAAACTTAGTACTTTGTCCGACGAGATAGAAAAAGAATCTGATAAACTTTCAAAATATGATATTGAAGACATTAGACAAAAAGAAGAAGAAAGAAAACAAAAACAGAGTGAACTTCAAAGGCTCAACACTCGCAAAGGAGTGCTCGGCAACAAAATTGTTAACTTAGAACAAGAGATCGTAGAGCTTGAAGAAAAATACAGTAGGTATCAAACCTCCGATGCCAGAATCAACCACCTTAGAGAACAGTACAAATTTGCTAACGAACTAAAGGATTGTTTCACAAATATCAAGGAATCCATCCTAGATGATGTCAGAGAAAAATTAGAAGAAAAAACACGCAGTTATTTCTTTAGCATGATATGGAAAAAGGATGCTTTTTCCGATGTTCATATCAATGATATAGGAAACCAATACAAGATATCTGTACTCAGTGCGTTCGGCAATGAATGTCTAGGGGACCTGTCTGCAGGAGAAAAACAGGTACTAGCACTTTCATTCACAGCCGCACTATATTCTGTAAGCGGATACTCTGCACCAGTAATCATTGATACACCGCTTGGCAGAATATCGGGCGTTCCCCGCGACAACATTGCATCATCATTACCAAATTATCTCTCGGAAACACAGGTCATAATGCTTGCAACAGACACTGAATATACAGACACCGTGAGGGACAAACTAAAAGTGAGTGTCGGTGCAGAGTATAAGATCGAACACAATATCAAAACAAGAACGTCGAAGGTGGTTAACTATGACTGATCAGAGAGCAACAACGAGAATAGACAAAGAAAAGAATTACATGTACAATCAAATTGTCTCGGATGAAAACAGTATTTTTCACAACCATTCCAAAACGGACATATATGTCATGGCCGCAGCACTCGGGTACTTCTTCAAAGAATACAAAGAGATTCCCTCGTCCAATAAAATGGATCTTTCTCTCACTACAACATTAGGTGCAGGCTCCGAAAGAAAGTTGTGGATATTGAAGTCGCTTGCTATATCTCGCTCTGGGATTGAGATACTAAGGAACTTAGGGGATGTGATAAAAATTTGTGATGCTTATGCCAACGCTGGCATAGAACATCTTTATAACATCCACATCACCTCAGACAACGAGGCGGATGATATCGCAGTACTTATGGCTGATTCGCTTGAAAGACTCATCGAATAAACTATCTGAACAGAAACAAATGCTAATCGAGAGATTGTTTAATATTGAATGCCCTCGTTAGCACAGCTCATCAAGAACAGACTCCTGCAGCTCCTTAATGCAGTAGATATGCTCCATGACATCAAACGTCTCCTTCAGATTGCCCTTCGTAGTATGCCATCCCTTACCATCGGTTATCCAAACAAACTTGAAACCTTTCAATGTGTTAGCTTCCTCGGCCAACATTTTATAGCTACGAGCAGTCTCATTCAGCTTAGAGCCACCACCAGTGTAGAAATTAACCTCAATCCCGTATACGCAGCCCTTTCCCTCGAGGATGAAATCAAACCTTTTCGTTGAACCGCCATTGTTGGATATTGTTGAAAGATCTAAACCATATCTTTTCTCAACCTCCTCAAGATACATCTCTTTATGATATGTCTTCCCAGTCTTTCTAAGATATTTTTCTACGAGATCTTCCATTAAATGGCCCCCGCGATTCTTTCTACCGTTGGAATCCAACCCCGTCTCTATCCCCAACGCATAATCG
Source organism: Eggerthellaceae bacterium (assembly GCA_963651945.1). Taxonomy (GTDB): domain Archaea; phylum Thermoplasmatota; class Thermoplasmata; order Methanomassiliicoccales; family Methanomethylophilaceae; genus Methanarcanum. The sequence goes on from CAVJRF010000020.1 coordinate 4,330, forward strand.
TAGAGATTGTTGGTAATATGATTGCTCATCATATCGAATAGGCCAACCCTATCCATAAATTCGGCATATTGTTCAACTGTATAATTCGGCTTTTTGAAATTATAGTCAAAACTCTTGCCTTCGTCAGTAATCGAGATTTCGCTGGCTCTTACGGCAATCAATAGTGGGATGCATGTGAGTATCTCCGGATACCTCCTCGCTAAATTGCAAAATTCTTGACGGATGTTCTTAGAACCTATTAGAGAGTTTAAAATGTTTAATTCTACTTTGATCTTTTCGACGTTGTTCACGATCTTGTTAAAGTCCACATAGTAACTATACCCTGCAATAGAATCCCTGAAATTAGAAATCCATTTGTCAAAATCCTTATGGGCCATATTTCTCAGTATTCACTCGTAGGCTTTTATTATTGTTCGTTTTTACCTACCACCATGTCTCTATTTGGTCTTCGCGGAATCGGTCCAAAAAAAGAAAAAATCCTCATAGAGCATGGATACGATAGCCGTGAAAAGCTCATAGATGCAAACTTCTACGACATTATGCATCTACCAGGATTCGGCTATACTATCACATGCAACCTATGGACATTATTGGGTCGCGAAATGGACTATATAGAAATGCACGAGATACTCAAACATACAGACGATGACATAGTTGTTGATAACAAAAAGATCGTTCCTTGGAGACAATACAAAAAAACAAAAGAATTTGTATTACAGCCGCCAGAATATAAAGCCCAAAAAACTACAGTCTGGAGTTTTCCTGAGCGTGGCGATTGGGCTTCTCACACCCCGCAGTATAGAGGGAATTGGTCCCCATGGGTTGTCAGAAATGTTATCGAACGTTACTCTAAACCTGGCAACACTGTTTTAGATCCCATGGTTGGAGGAGGAACTACTCCAGTAGAATGTAAATTGCTTGGGAGAAACTCAATTTCTGTTGATATAAATCCCGGAGCCATCCAGATCACAAAAGACAGACTGCATTTTCCAGATGATGCAGTAAAAGAATTAACAAACACAGAACATAAGACATATGTTGGTGATGCAAGAAATCTCAATCTTATTGCCGATGAATCAATAGATTTGATTGCTACACACCCACCATATACAAACATCATTAGGTATGCGCCCTGTATCGATGGCGATCTATCTCAAATCACAGATTACAGATTGTTCTTCAGAGAATATAAGAAAGCAATAAAAGAGATGTATAGGGTCTTAAAACCAGGCGCATTTTGTGCTATTTTAATTGGAGATACTCACAACAAGAGCCATTATGTTCCAATATCGACTAAAATGATGATAGAATACCTCAAAGAAGGTTTCATTCTAAAAGAAGACATCATCAAGAGAGAATGGAATTGTGAAAGCGATAGATATCTTGCAAAATATGCTGGGGCCGATTTCCTATTGACAATGCATGAACACCTGTTTATCTTCGAAAAACCATATTCGAATACAAATGATGTGAAGAATAGCTCCTTAGACTTCTTCAAAGAATGATGTGGGGGCCCACATCATTCAATAATTTGTAATCAAGAGTTCATTAATCTTCCCTCTTCCAGTTGCTTTAGAATTGATAGCACGATTTGCGGAGATACGAGATATGTTATGTTCACAATACAATTCGTCAAAAAATTCATCGTTGTCGTTAGAATTCTTTGGATCCGAATTGCTTATTGCCACCTTTGCACCTTTATCGGAAAGTGTCTTCACATATTGTGCCAATTCACGTTGATTATCATCGTTGAATAATCCTTCCGTATAAGCTGTAAAACTTGCCGTCGCAGTGAGTGGTCTATATGGTGGATCGAAATAGACAAAGGTATTTTCATCGATAAAATCAATAGATTCCTTATAGTCTCCACATACAATATTCACCTTCTGCAGACATTCTGAAACATTAATTATGTTCTCTTTGTCACATATTAATGGATTTTTATATCTTCCTGATGGCGTATTGTAGAGACCTTTACTATTAACCCTATACAATCCATTGAAACAAGTCTTATTGAGATAAATGAAAAGTGAAGCCAACTCCACATTCAGTGAACCATCATATGAAATCTTCAATTCATTATATCTGTCCCTATTCTTATAAAAGAATGTCTTCCTTTCACAATCATCGTAAGAAAGATGTTTTCCTTGTAATTTATCAAGCGCATCCAGAAGCTCATCCGACTTATCTCTTATCGTGCGATATGCATTGATTAGCTCCTTGTTTATATCACTGATATAAATCTCATCGAGATCATATCTGCTTACTATATCGAATAATACCGCCCCGCCACCAATGAATGGTTCTGCATACTTTCTAATGCTTTTTCCTAACTCCGGTGGATAGACCTTTCTGATCTCTGGAAGTAGCTGTCCCTTTCCGCCAGCCCATTTGATGAATGGTTTTACCTTCACACTGGTTTCAGAAGTATATTCACAGGTACGAGCATCCATTGGTTTATCGGCATCCTTTGGAATAAGCCACATTTTTCCTGGTGTCAGAACGGCTCCAGGGATACGTCCTTGTTTACAATAGTCTGAGATACGTCTAGCAGTCAAATTCCACCTTTTTGATGCTTCTTTCAGCGTTATATAATTGAAGGATAGCTCCGTATCACATACTTCCATATTAGGAATGATATAATACAAATATATCAAGATCTCTAAACTTAAAAATAAAACAATAGGACGTTATTGGCCGAGTACATATCGCATAAAAACAAAACCGAAACTCCCAGCTTTGAGCTACACGGATTCTAGCCCTCCGGCCCGTTGATGCCCTCGAAGATTGTGATTAAAACTTCGAAAAGACGCGAACCTATGGTGGAGATTAACGAGAGGTGTTGACATTTTAGGCCTGAGTTAAAACCACTACGTAGCTACTAGTAGTATACATGCGATTGTTAGTATGCAGAGGGTGGTAGTTTTGCACGAACCCTCAGGCGTAAGTGCTCATATATTTATTCGCCATCACTCTTGTCAGGATGAATAAGAATGAGACCATATGTGTGATCTGACTGATGGGGGTCAAATGTTTGCTAAGCAATGATAGGACAGATTTCATCGGTTCCATCTCTAGGGAAATCCCAGATTTTACTATTGAATACAATGGAGCGAAGAGACCTATCGACTCTAACGTTGCAGGTCGTGGCAAAATCACAGAGGTGCTGGTGAGAAATTGGTAACAAACATCGAAACCGCTGAATTCGATATAGACTCAAGCAATCGTACCAAGAATGATATTGCTTGGGATCTTCTTTTTAAGAATCACCCAATTCTGGATAAGATCAAACGGGATGGCGTGTATGAAGTCTCATCCAAAGTTTTCAACGAAGAATGTATGCGTGAAGCTAGATTAATGGCCAGTATTGACTCCAGTAAAAAAATACCGTCGATTCTTGATAAAAATAATCTTTTCATCCTTCCGTACAAGACCCGGGGCAAATATGTAATCGGTCATTTTGATGCGTTTAAGAATATTTCATACGCTGAGATCAAGGAAGAACGTATCGCAACAGAGCGTGTTTTCGATACTCTCAATCCGTTTAACTTGAAAAAGGAATCGAGTATGATTTTAACGGCACATAATTACGGCATACTCAGTTCAATAGCGTCTGGACAAGAATTGGTGATGACAAATTTTGGCAGAGAGTCTACGTCCGGATTCGAGTTTACTATCGATAATTTGAGTGATAAAACAAACCCCTATCATCTTTCAGTTGAAAGCTCACAACTTGAAATGGACGGGGTTTTCGAATCAGATGACTATGTAATCAATATCGAGGCTAAAAAGTCTCAAAGGTTGGATTTTTTAACAAGACAGCTGTACTATCCCTATAGGTTGCTTTATGAACAGACTGAAAAGGAAATACTTAATGTTTTTATGACGTACTCAGCCGATGGTTGTCTGTACACACATGTATACAGTGTACGGGATCCATTAAACTATAATTCATTCGAATTGGTTTCGGCCACGAAACACCATTTGTTGAAAGGGATCTCAATCAATCAGATTTCTGAAAAAGTCCACGGGTCAACGATTGTTACTGATGAGAAAGATCATATTTTCCCACAGGCCAATTCGATACAAAAGGTATTCGACACCTTATCTATAATACAAGATGCGCCCGGCATAACAGATTCAGATATCGCCTATCAGATGGCCGTAGCAGATAGGCAGGGTAGTTATTATGGCAATGCCTGTGAGTATCTCGGCCTCGTAAGAAGAACTGGGGGGCGGCCCATTCAAAACTATCTAACTTGCGCAGGAGAGGATTTCCTCAGGAGCGATCTAATCACGAGGAAACTGAGGATGATAGAGCTGATCTCACGGCACAAAATCTTTAATCATTTTCTCCTTGAGTACTTGGATTCTGGCCCACCAGTTAAGGAAGATATTGCACGTTGGATTTTTGACAATAATCCGAAAATCAACAAATGGAAGACTGCTGAACGTAGAGCATCCACCGTTAAGGGATGGATCGATTGGGTACTCGATACGGCTGATGAGTGAACGATTTCTTCATCAAGATGATCTCGTTGATCATGAGGATACGCATTCAGAATCTACTGAGGGATCATGAGAAGGACATCCTGAACACGAAGAAGAGGAAGGACAACGTATGTGGCCTCTCCGTGAACGGGATGATGAAGACCCTTGGTACGCTGATGGTGATCGTAAGTCCGGGTTATGTTCGCCTGACCCAACCTTCGAAAACGGTGAAGGAGATATTCTCCCTCTTCGGGCTCGAGGAGCCCGTGGCAGGGAGAATAGTGCTACCATGATGTAACCATACAATCCCGAAGTTTTAGGTACGAAGAAGAAGTTCGTCGCCGAGTACAGCGACAGGTACGAAGGTCTGATGGTGTATCTCTGAACACCGATGAACAACCCTTTATCCCATCCTCCCATATCCCTCATCCATGGAACAGACCGAATCCCCGATCAAGTACACCAAGGAGGATATGGACAGGATCGCCCGCAGCGCATCCTTCGTCGAGAACCTCTGCATCGCGATGAACATAATCAACGACTCCGTCGCCATGCACGGCGACCTCATGGTGAAGCAGGACATAGGCAACATCCAGAGGGCGCACGAACTCCTGAAGAACACCGTCGACTCCATATCGGAAAGGATAAGGAAGGAGACCGACGGCGACATGGATTTCAAGATCGATACGTGGTAAGTATCATCGGTGATACTTAACCGATATAAACCCACATCCAGATTCACAGGGCATGACACACGGAACGCTGGCGATGATCGCCTGTCCTATCCTGGAGGATGAGATGGTATACAGCATCCTCAAGGATCCGGAGGAGAAGAAGGTCTATCTCCTCAGGAACAGGAACACGACCACGCTGATACCGAAACTCAAACATCACAACATAGATTACATCGGGATAGACGAGGGCGATTTCCTCAAAGGCTCCGTCAGGATCGCCGACGAAGGATATTCCATAGTGATATGGATGATGGATATGGGACTCCATTCCGACCCGAAGCATCTCGGCGAGGCGATCAAGGACGAACTCATACGCATAGACGGCAAGGTGGACGGTATCGCCCTGTATTACGGATTATGCGGCAACGGATTGTTCGGCATCATGGATTGGTGCAAGGAGACGCTCAAGACGCCCGTCACCATCTTCAAGGGTCCGGACGGGAGAGTATGCGACGATTGCATATGCGTCCCATTGGGAGGTTCCGACAATTATCTGAAACTGGTGAGGAGATACCCCGGTGTCATGTATCTCACGCCCGCCATGGCCTGCAGTCAGGACGAATTCTTCTCCAAACAGGAGCTCTTCCAGGGTATAGAGGCCACCGGGATGACCCAACAGGAATACATGAAGTTCATGCTCGATCTCGCCGATTACAAATATGCGTTGAAGATCGACACCGGCATAGGTGACCAGGAACATTTCCAGGAAGAATGCGAGAAGTTCGTGAAGAAGTACGATCTTCAATTGAAACAGTTGGAACCCGATTGGATATCCAAGGATACCGCGGACAGGATCTATTCGGAAGCGAAATCGTTCCTGCATTGATGCCCATGGGGGATTGGATCCCCCGTGAGCGATCACATCGTACGTGCTGCGTAAGCAGGCGTTGTGACCTTCTTACCGCACACGATGCATTCCCCGTCGTATTCCTCCGGGATATAAGGTGTACCGAGGATCTTGATGTTGTGCTCGTCCTCGAACTTATGTCCGCATTCCGGACATCCGCACCAACCGAACCTGTACACGTGGAGTTTCGCATCATCCGTGTCCTTCGGAACATCGTCCATGGATTTCAGATCGGTGATTGCATCCATCTGGAACTTCCATGCCCTGTCGGAGAGGTTCTTGATTATATCATCCAGTACCAACTGTACTCCGGGAACAAGGGACTTCATGTCTATGGTCCCCTTCTCTCCCGTGTCACGCCTTGCGAACGATACCACACCGTTCTCGATATCCCTCGCACCGAGCTCCAATCTCAGCGGGACACCTTTGATCTCCCAGTCGTAGTACTTGCTGCCGGGACGTACGTCACGGTCATCGAGCTTCACACGGAATCCCGCTTCCTTGAGCTGCGATTCCAGCTTCTTAGCTTCAGCGGACACGTCCACGGTGTTGTTCTTACCGAGGATGGGGATGATGACCATCTGGAACGGTGCGATAGCCGGCGGGAGGCACAATCCCTTCTCATCCCCGTGCACGGAGATGACGGCACCCAACAGCCTCTCCGACATACCGAACGTGGTCTGGTGGACGTATTTGTGCTCCCCGTTCTCGTCCTCGTATGTTATATCATACGGCACGGAGAAGTTCGTCCTGTAATGGTGGATGGAACCCAACTGCAGTGTCCTGAGATTGGGTACGACGGTATCGATACCCACGGTGTAATGCGCACCGGGGAACTTATCCCAATCCGTACGTTTGAGAAGATAATACGGAAGACAGAGCTTCTTCATGAAGCTCTTGAGTATCTCTATGTCCGCTTCGATCTGGTCCTGTGCATCCTCCTCCGAATCGTGACATGTGTGCGACTCGAAGAAATGGATCTCCCTGACCCTTATGAACGGACGCGTCTGCTTAGTCTCGTAACGGAAGGTGTTCACGATCTGATAGATCCTCAACGGGAGGTCCTGATGGGACCTCACCCATAGCGAGAACATGGGGTACATGGCGGTCTCACTCGTAGGTCTCACGACGAGTCTGACATCCAACTCATCCAATCCGGCATGTGTGACCCAATACACCTCGGAATCGAATCCCTTGATGTGGTCCTTCTCCTTCTTGAACTCCGTCTCCGGGATCAGGAGAGGGAATGATACCTCATCGTGATCCTTGTCGAACTCCTCGCGGATGTAGGTGTCGATGTTCCTCATGATCTTCCAACCATAGGGTGTCCACACGTTCATTCCCTTGATCGGGTACCTCTTATCGGAGAGTCCCGCTTTCTCGACGATATCGAGATACCATTCGTTGTAATTCTCGGCTGTCTTATCCATGTCAATACCTCTCCTTGATCGCGTCGGCTATCATACCTGCGACAGGTATGCGCGACGTCTCCGACATCAGTGTGTTGCAGGAGAGCAGATCATCGATATCCGATGCCTTCAACCTCTCCAATGCATTGTTCACGTACACACCGTGCGTACAGGCGACCGTGACCTTCCTCGCTCCTGCTGCCTTGAGCTGTGTGGTGGCGGTCATTATCGTTCCACCGGTGGAGATCATATCGTCCACGATGAGCACGCTCTTACCTTTGACATCCGATTTGGCGGGTTGGATGACGACCTCCGTACCGGACAGTCTCTTCTTCTCCAGATGGTCGTACGGTACACCCATCCTCTCCCCTACCATCTTGGCGCGTCCTGCGGCACCGATGTCGGGTGAGAACACCATGTCGATATCCTTGCCTTTGAAGTAATCGCCCATGGCGTCGGCGGCCTTCACATCCTTGTGCGGACATCCGAACGCATCCAATACGGCTTCCTTGTGGAGATCGACGGTTATGACATAGTCGCATACCCTGGACAGGAGCTCGCACATGACCTTGGCGGATTCGGGTTCGCCGTCCTTGAACACGCGGTCCTGCCTCGCATATCCGAAGTAAGGTATGACGAGGGTGACACTCTTGGCACCCGCTCTCCTGACGGCATCCTGGATGAGGAACATCTCCACCAGGTTCTCATCGGGATATGTGTTCTGGACGATCGCGACATCGTCATCCAGTCTCTCTTCTACGATCCTTGTGTAACACTCACCGTCGGGGAACCTGACGGTGGCAGCCTCGATGTATCTGCAACCAATGATCGATGCGATCTCTTTCGCAAGGTCTCTGGATGTCGAACCGCCTACGACTATCATGCCTGTCCGTAATCCGTGCCCTCTCTTATACTTAATTGGTAAGTATGCGCTGGTATGGTCCCTGCCTGTGAGTTCGATGTTCCCTGAGGACATGTGAGGACATCGGACTCACAGGTGTCCGGACCGTATGTCGGACATTAGAAATATAACGCACATCTGTGATTGACCATCGGGATGCATGACATGTTAGATAAGAGGGGTACCGACAGGAAGAAGCAGATAATGAAACAGTATCTGCACGGGGACTCGGGATTCATTGATCGGGAATGCACACAGACCACCTGTGAACCTTTGTCCGGTATCGAGAATTCCAAGACCGTCGTCGAGGAGGATTCCAGGATAGAGGGATTCGAGGAGGTCGTGATCGATGAGATCCCATACGTATCCGGCGAGGTCGTCGGTACCATCTACGGGAAGGCAGGGACATCATACTTCGACTGTCGCGTATGTGCGGAGCATCTCGAACGCTCCGAATACGTATCCGTGGTGCATGACGACTACGGTCCCGTGCTATGTCAGGTCGGGACACTGGTGAGGAAATCCAATCTCACCCTGGAGGATGCCAACAATGCGGACATCGACAGGATAGAGGATGTCATCAGCGCACACATCGACGTCATAGGATACAGGGACAACAGAGGATTGTTGATGACCCCCAGGACCACATTCAGGGCAGGCTCCAAGGTGACGCGTGCGGACCAGGAACTCGTCAAATCCATACTTGGACTGAGGGTCAATCCGAAGACCGACGGATACATCGGTCTGCTGCACGGACACGGCATCCCCGTAGCGTTGAACATCAACGAACTGATACAGAGACATGCATGCATATTGGCCAAGACCGGCGGCGGTAAGAGCTACATGTCGGGCGATATCATCGAGGAATTGATGAAGCACAACGTCACCTGCATGATCATCGACCCCCACGGCGAATACGGTGCGATGCGCGATGCGGGTAAGGCAGGGGATGCGAGATTCAACGTGGAACCGCATGGGTATGCCGACCACATCAAGGAGTTCGGTGTCACCGATGATACGAACGGTCCCATCAGGCCCTTGAAATTCACATTCAAATCCCTCGAACCGAGGGAGATATTGGAATTGATGAGGAAGACCGACATGAGGTCCTTCCTCCCGCCCACGAAGAGGGCCATAGAGACATTGAGGGAGGAAGGGGAGCTATACTCCGTCACCGACCTGATCAACGTCCTGAAGGAGGACGGAGGGGCGAAGAACGCCGTGCTCATAACCGAATTGGAATATATCGAGAGTATGGGCATATTCGCCAAGAGGGGTAACCGCATCGATGAACTGGTGGAGAACGGGAAGACCACCATCATCAATCTGAAAGGCGTACCTCCGGACATTCAGCAGTTGATCGTGAAACGTCTCGCCACATTCATGTTCGAACTCAGGAAGAAGGGTTCCATCCCGCCGATGATGTTCGTCGTGGAGGAAGCGCATAACTACTGCCCTCAGGCGGAGCATGTGATGTCCTCCAAACCCTTGGCGACGATAGCATCCGAAGGGAGGAAGTTCGGTCTCGGACTCATGGTGATAAGCCAAAGGCCCGCCAAGATCGATAAGAACGTGCTCAGCCAATGCGGAACACAGATAATCCTCAAGGTCACTAATCCCAACGATCTCAAGGCGATCACCGCATCCATCGAGGGATTGACCACAGGTATGAGCGACGACATCCAATCCATGCCCATAGGCATGGCGATGGTGGTCGGAGCAGGGATAGAATCCCCTCTGCTCGTGGAGGTCAGACCTAGGGAGAGCAGACACGGCGGAGCAGGCGTGAAGATATTGGGTGATGACTGATGAACGATACGATCACTGAAGAGAAGATAGACAGATACCTCGGGATAACCAAGGAGGCCCTGGACAAGCTCAGGGTGGTCACACCGGACCGCTCGTTCGCCAGGGACCTATCGGACAGTTTCCTAGAGATGGCCCAATGCTATTACAACGATGCACTCACGTTCCGTGCGAACGGTGACTTCGTCACGGCATTCGCCGCCGTGAACTACGCACACGGTTGGTTGGACTGCGGTGCGAGGATCGGTCTGTGGGACGTCGATTGCGACGAAAGACTGTTCACTCTTTACAGATGAACGGCATCGTATCCACGGACGAGCATTCGAATACCTCGAATCCCCTGTCCTCCAATACATCTTTGGAGCAATCGGAGAATATGCTGTGACCCAGCATGCACATGCCCGCGTTCGGTATCTCGGCCAACAGCTTCTTCATGGCCGGAGTCTCCAGCCCCACATCCTTCGAGAATGATCTTGATAGTTCGAACAGGAAATCCATGCTCGGATCCGCGACGAATTCCTTCACGCGTCTGGAACCCGCCTCGCCTATCCTCTTCGCCGTGGCCTTGTCACCCAATGTGGAACCGGTGTCCAACGGTCCGCCCAACACGGCCATGGACAATCTTTCGAATCTCAATCCGGAGTCCTTCAGCTCGCCCTCCGGAGGTAATCCGGGTTCGACCCTTATCGGCACATGAGATTGGCACATCAGTGCGGATACGTCTCCCAATCCCCCTCCGCCGACGACCTCTGCGATGTGCGCATTCAGGAATGCGGTGGACAATGGTTTCCCTTCGAATACACATGCGCAATATGCCGCGGCGATCGCACCGGATGCGGACATCCCGAATCCCTGACCTACGGGAAGATCGTTCTCTATCGTCACGTCGTAACCTCTGGAGGACGTCATCAATATGGCGGCCCTCGTGATATCACAGCGACATTCCTTCCCGTCCATAGTCATCCTCAGCTCATCGTCGGAACGTTCCTCCAACGTGACCGTCGTTCCCTTGGACAGCCTTATGCCCACTCCTCTGGAGCCCGTCTCCATGATCGCATTCGACCTGTACGGTTCGAAGAAACATGTTATGTGTCCGGGGCAGAAGACGGATGTCATGCTATCCTCGAACACTGGTCCAATATGGAATCCGCGATGTTGTCCTTGGGTCCGGATATGTTGTTCTGACCGTTCGGCGTTATGATTATCGCGGACGATGATGTCCTTCCTGCGGAATCTATATCATTGGCGACTATCGCATAGAGGCCATACTCATCCATGCGCGATCTGGCTCTCTTCACCAGCTCATCCTCGGAGAGTCCGGATTCCGCCTTGAATCCGATGACATATCTGCATTTCTTGCACAGTAACGGGAGTACCTTTGGGACGGGTCTCAACTCGAGATCGAATCCCTCCCTGCTCGATATCTTCCCCGACACCTTCTCCGCAGGTGCGAAGTCCGAGAGTGCGGCCGGGACGATCACGATGTCCCTGTCGATGGAATCGATCATCCCGATGAGATCGGATACGGAATCGAATCTCCTCACGTTCATGTAATCCGGGATCGGGACGCTGCAACCGCCCATCCACAGCTCCACATCCGCTCCGCGTTCCATCGCCCTGTCGGCGATCCTCACCGCCATGAGGCCGGTGGAACGGTTGGTGACTATCCTCATGGAATCTATCGGTTCCTCGGACCTTCCACCTATGACCAATATCCTCTTGCCTGCGAGATCGTCCTTCGATAACAATCTGAACACCGAAGCGATGACCTCCTCCTTGGAGGCCACCTTCGCCCTCGGACCCACGGTCTTCGGACCTATGAATGTGACGCCCCACGATCTCAACTGTTCCACGTTCTTCTGCACGGCGGGATTCCTGAACATGGCATCATGCATCGCGGGTGCTATCGCTATCGGCAGTCCCGAGCCCAATGCCACGGTCGCCATTGATGTCACGGGCGTGTCATCGATACCGTTCGCGATCTTCGATATGGTGTTCGCGGTCGCCGGATATATCAGCAGCACATCCGCATCCGAACCCATCAGGCTCACGTGCTCGGTGGCACCGGTGAGCTCTGTCACAGGGGCGTTACCGGAGGCATATTCCATGGATAGCGGTGTGACGAAATCGCACGCCGCCTCCGTGAGTACGGGGATGACCTTCGCACCGTGCCTTATCAGCTCGCGTATGGCCGAGAAGCATTCCACGGCCGCTACGCTCCCGGTGATCCCCATGACGATCGTCCTTCCTTTGAGCTTGTTGCTCTTCTCACAATAGATCTCCTCAGCCGGATGCATGATCATATCCTCCCGTCGATCAGTTCGATGATGTCCTTCAGTACATCATCCTTACTCCTTGATGCGTCCAATACGGTGAGTTCGTACGACTCCGCTATCTCCAGATAGGCGGCCCTCACCTTCCTAAGGTAATCCAACTTCTCGAACCTGCTGACCTTCTCCCCTCTCTTATCGACACGTGTCAGCGAGACCTCCGGGTCTATGTCGAGCAGAATATGGACATCGGGTTCCATTATCACCTTGGAATTGATCGAATACAGCCAATCACGGTCCAGTCCCGAAGCGGATTGATACGCCAATGTGGAGGCATAGTATCTGTCGCAGATGACATCGTATCCCTCCTCCAACCATCCCGATATCTCCTTCGTATGACATGCCCTGTCAGCTGTGAAGAGCAATGCCTCCGATTCGGGCGTGAGATCATCGGTCTCGGCCACGAGATTGCCTATCGCACCCTTGGTCGGTTCCATCGTGATCATGACCTTGTGCCCCAAGGATTCCAAATGTTCCCTCACCTTGGATATGGCGGACGTCTTCCCGGAACCGTCTATGCCTTCGAGCACTACGAATAAAGGATTGTTCATCACCCTTCGCTAATGCCTGCTCACTTATATAATGGGCGTATGGAGGGATCGTCACGGGTTCGATGTTGCAAAGACGTCGACCACATCACCTATGTCATGGTTCTGAGAACATAATCGGAAAAATGTGTAAGTTGACATCGATTCCCGAATATCATAGATCGAGACTCTTCTCATCCAGAAGGAATTGCATCAGGCCGATGAACAATATACCGTCATCATCCCTGTTGGGCATCATATCATCGCCGACGATGACCATCTTCTTGAACGAATCGTTGATCTTCCTCAATGACCTGAGTTCCTGTTCCCTCTTGTCCGGATCGTCGATACGGTAGGCCGACTGTATGTATGTGACCGCACTCCCCTTCCTGGCAACGAAATCCACCTCGGCGGTCATCTGGGTCATCCTCCCATCCACGCTCTTCCTGAATCTGACCACGCCTACATCCACGGCGTAACCTCTCGAGCGTAGCTCGTTGTAGATAATGTTCTCCATGATATGGGGGCGGTCCATCGTCTGACGGAAGTTCAGTCTCGCATTGGATATCCCGTGGTCCACGGGGTAGTACTTCTCCAATGCTCCGATGTATCTCCTCCCTTTGACATCGTATCTCTGAGCCCTCTCGAACAGGAATGCATCCTCCAGGAACCCGATATACCTCATGATGGTGTCCTCATCGGCGGACCTGTAACCGCTCGTGATCATCGTATCCTTGATCTTCGTCGGATTGACCAGAGAACATGCCGACGATGACAGCACATCCACAAGATTGTCCAACAGATACGGTGTCCTGATATCGTTACGTTCGACGATATCCATCAGATAGGTCGTCCTCATCAACGATATGAGATAGGATGCTTTCTGCCCATCCGTACCCATCCTAACGAGCTCAGGGAGTCCACCGTAGTCCATGTATTCCGTCAATGCTTGGTTCCTATCCCCGTCGAAAGCAGCGAGGAATTCCGAGAATGATAGCGGTCTGACGTTCACCTCATCCCCTCTGCCCCTGAATTCCGTGATGATGTCCGATGACAGGAATCTGGAATTCGAGCCTGTCACATAGATGTCGATATTCTCCCTCCTCAGGAGGGAGTTCAGCATCGACTCGAATCCTTCGGCGAGCTGTATCTCGTCCAGGAGGACATAGTGCATGGAATCATCGTGAATGTGCGAGACTATCCTCTCGTGAAGTGCCCTCACGTCCTGCAATACCAGATTCTCTTCCGAATCCAATGCGATCGATATGATGTGCCCATCATCGACGCCGGATTGTATCAGATGCTCCCTGAACAGATTGAATAAGAGATAGGATTTCCCGCATCTGCGGACACCGGTGATCACCTTCACCATGCCGTTGTGCTTCCTTGCTATCAATCTATTCAGGTATCTGTCCCTTGGGATTGCCATGATATCATCTTCGGAAATCTGTGTAAGTTGACATCGATTTCCGAAATATAAAGACATCCGTACCGGAGATGGAGGGGACTCACCTACGGCCATTCTCCAATCTCGCATACAGTGAATGAAGGCTCTCGACATCCTTTATGTCCTTGATGCACACATCCCTCAACTCCCTGCGGATGTTCAGATCATATGGTACGCACAATGCAGACAACTGTTCGGATAGGTCCTTCGCCCACCTGTCGCCCCTGTCATCCCAATCCGTGAGGATGATCGCCTTCTTCTTGGATCCGTACACCATCTCCGCCGCACGCAGAGGGCCTCCATCCTTCTGTATCTCGATCGTATCGACGGATAATCCCAACTCGATCAATGCCTTACGGTCGTTCTTCCCCTCGACCAATACGATGTGATCGGATGACATGGATTGGATCTCATCCAGGATCCCATCCAACCGTTCCAGTCTCTCGTCATCGTTCAAAGGCATCCCTCAGACGGACCAATACCGCATCCATATCCCCATTCACCAGGACGGTCTTCTGTCTGCTGGTCTGTCCGCGTACGATAGTGCATCTGAATCCCGTCAGTTCCCTGAAGAGTTCCTCCACATCCTTGTTCGCCCTACCGTCCAACGGAGGTGCCCTGACCCTCACGGTCAGTCTCTTCCTCCATTCATCCACGCCATCGGCACCGGGTCTGTCGGATCTCGGTGATACGGAGATCTCCACCTCCGTCCCTCCGCTGACACTGCGTACGGCCTCGGATATGTCCATGATACGTCATATGTATCATCCGTATAAGATTGATTCAAACCCGTCGCATGGATTCTCATGTCCGATATATGGCATCCATGTGTACATGATGACATAATGGAACTAACACATTGACAAGATGTCCGTACCAATACATATATGAACATTTCCCACCTTACCCGAGCAACATGACACTCAAGGAGATGTATGAAAAATGGAATTCCATCAGTCTCATCTTGAGGATCATCGTAGGTCTGATCATAGGTATCACCCTAGCATTGTTGATACCAAATGTGCTATTGATATCTGCTATCGGTGACATGTTCATCGGAGCACTCAAAGCGATCGCTCCATTCTTGGTCTTCATCCTAGTTCTGAATTCCCTGGCAAAATCAACATCGACATACAAGAACCACTTCCGCCTCATCATCGCGTTGTACCTCATAAGTACAATCATAGCAGCGGTTGTCGCGGTCGTCGCATGTTCGATATTCCACGTCACGGTCACATTGGACATCCCGAGCGCATCGGGAGACTCGACCACCGATATCAGCGAGGTCATCTACAACCTCCTGATGAACATCGTAGCGAATCCGATCACGGCTCTGACCTCAGGCAACTATCTCGGTATCCTGTTCTGGGCCATCCTCAGCGGATTGATCATCAAGGCATTCTGCTCCAACTCCACGAAAGAGGTCGTCAACGATCTCAGCATGTTGATCACGGACATCGTCAAACTGATCATCAGCTTCGCACCCTTCGGTATCATGGGTCTCGTGTACACTGCGGTATCCACCAACGGTATGGAGATCTTCACCGAGTATGGGCAATTGATCCTTATCCTCGTCTCATGCATGCTGATCGTCGCATTCATCACCAACCCGGCGATCGTCGCATACCTGTTGAGGAAGAATCCCTATCCCCTTCTCTTCGTGTGTCTGCGTGACTCCGCTGTCTCCGCGTTCTTCACAAGGAGTTCGGCGGCCAACATCCCCATGAACATGAAGCTCTGCGAGAAGATGGATGTTGAGGATGAGTTCTATTCCGTCTCGATCCCCCTCGGTGCCACCATCAACATGAACGGTGCCGCCATAACCATCACGGTGATGACCATGGTCGCTGCGGCCACACTCGGCATGGACATACCCATCTGGCTGGCCATCGCATTGTCGATCATTGCAACGATAGGCGCATGCGGTGCATCCGGTATCGCAGGCGGTTCATTGCTCCTGATCCCCATGGCATGTTCGCTGTTCGGTATCTCCGACACGGTCGCCATGCAGATGGTCGCGATCGGATTCATCATCGGAGTCATCCAGGATTCGTTCGAGACCGCTCTCAACTCGTCCGCTGATGCGTACTACACGATCGCGGCGGACAGGTACATGAAAGAGAAGGACAAACAGATATCCGCAACGGAACAGTGAGATATCTGGCTCTTTTACTGGGAACGGTGGATGACACCGTTCCCGCCCATAGTCGGGTGCTCCTTCACGGAGCATTCGACATCTTCTATCATACATCTCATCAGGATATCGATGACATCCCATCGGCATCGCATATGCGTAATCCGGAGACCGTCGATACCAAAGGTAAAATAACGGACATCCCATTGAAGCGCATATGGCCATCGGATCGGACGAAATGGACTACAGCGACCTCACATCACTGAGCAGGGTAGAGAAGGGTAGCGGTAGCCTGTCGGCCGTGAGGAAGGATCTGTACCATGCGATGGCCGACCTATATGAGAAGAAGGCGGAGGAATGCGAGAGATTGATCCGCTCCAATGCCGACTCCATCCTGTTCGACGGTGCATCCGACATGAAGAAGAAGACCCTCGTCGCCATGAAGAACATCGTCCAACAGCGTATGAAGAAGATCTTCGAGCTCGCCTTGAGGGCGGGCATGGGCAGCAACAACGTCACCGACATGCTGACGCCGGAGGAGCAGGAATTGTATGATGCGCTCGTGGATGCGGCGAAGGCCCATTGGGCACTCCTCGAAAGGAAGAAGAAGGTGACGATACCGGATATAACCCAACCGGATGTCATACCCGAACCGAAGAAGGAGACGCCTACCATCATAGGCATGACAGTGGAGAACGTCACCGAAGGTGACAGCGATGTCCCGGAGATGGAGGTGATCGTACCTCCCGAATCCGATGCGATCCCGATAGACGATGGTTTCTCGGAGATACCCGAGGACGAGGATGAGGATCCCCGTAACATAGTCATCGACGTACCCGAAGAGACGGTCAGTGAACCTGCACCCGTCATGCCCAAGGATGAACCCGTACCGCCTGCCGATATCGACCCCATGGGCATGGTGGTCGTACGTATCCTCGAGGACCTTGACGAGGACATATCGGGTATCGATCGTACCTATTCACTCAAAAAAGAGGATATTGTCCGCATGCCGCAGATGCTCGCCAAGGTACTGGTCAACAGGAATCTGGCGAAGATCGTCAATCATGCATGATGCGTGTGTCGCCCTTACACTCCAGGCAATCGATCTGGAATCTCTTTATCCCGGTTATCTCCGAGACGGTCTCCCTGGCTATATCGGGCGTGTTGTTATGTCTGCTCAGATGTGCCAAGAATATCCTTCTGTTGGGGTTCTTCATCGTCCTCTTCAGGATCTCCCCTGTATCGACGTTCGACATATGGCCGATATCACTGTCGATATGACGCTTCAGACTGATCGGATACGGACCTTCGTTCAACATCCTCTTGTCATAGTTCGATTCTATGACCGCGATGTCGGCCTCCTCCAATGCATGCTCCACGGGATAGAGTATCCTTCCCGTGTCCGTCGCCACCAGGACCTTGAACCCGTCCGCATCCATGAGATATGCCGACGGTTCGGCGGCATCGTGGGATGTGGGGAGAGATATGATGTTCATATCGGCGATATTGAACGCATTCATCATCGATATCGGAGAATATCTGACATCACCGAAATCACATGCTTTGAACGTCCTCTCGTTGCACATGATCGGAACATCCAACTTCCTCGCCAGGACACCCGCACCGGATGTGTGATCCGTATGTTCATGGGTTATCAGTATGGCATCTATGCATTCCTTGTCCAACCCGTTGACGTCCATCAACGAGAGCAGCCTCTTACAGCTCAACCCCGCATCGATGACCACGGCTCTGTCATCATGTTTGACCACGGTGCAATTACCGTCGCTGCCGCTTGCGAGTATGTGTACCTCTACGCTCATCCCGGAACGCCTTTCGAATCAGATGAGCTTCTTCTTGTATATGGAGAACAGGATGTCCCCTCTCGATACGATACCCAACAGCACTCCCCTGTCCACGACGGGGACACGGCTGACGTCCATATCCACCATGGCCTTGAGAAGCGATAATACAAGGTCATCGGGGCTTGTCATCAGGACGGTGCGGACCATTATGTCACCGACCTTGGTGTTGGCTATGGCCTCGGTGGCCTTCGCGACCTCGGGATCGGTGATGTTCTCACCGTCGATATAGGATGCGAGGAGACTGCCCGATGCCACTCCCTTCTTCTGTAGCATCTTGCTGTGATTCAGGATCAGTCCAAGGATATCATTCTGACTCACGATACCGACCATGTGGTTGTTGTCATCGACGACAGGGGCGCCCTGGAGGTTCTCCACGGCTAGCTTCCTCACGGCCTCTCTGACAGTGTTGTTCGGTGAAAGTGTTACGACATCCGTCGTCATGATATCTCTGACTTTGAAATGACCCATGCCACTCCTAATGCTCTGATGTTAATATATTATTTATCGTTGGTATTACTATGTTCGGCAATTATGAATGTGGCGTAATCGCCAACCCCAGACATTGATGC
>CAVJRF010000021.1:0-21726 GCA_963651945.1 Eggerthellaceae bacterium
ATACATGCTCGGAAGCTCAGCAAGTGGGGTCGATGTGACCATCAAATTCAAAGAAGGCGCAACCGTAAGCGATTACGGTGACAAACAGTACACCATAATTCTGGCAGTCCAGGCCATCCAGATGAACGTGGCATCGGCAGAGATCGCCGCCACGAAGACGATCAGCCTTGGCACAGCAACTGCGGATACTGTTCTGGAGGTCAAGTCTGCCGAGAGTACCGCCAACATCAAAGTGACCCTCCCGAAGTCGACGACGACCACAGACGTGACCGCATCAAGCGTTTCCGTCACCGCAAAGGCTTTGACCGCCTCTCAGGTGAAGACGGACTCCTCAATGTCAGTGGCGTCTTCTGCGGGAACTTTCCTCGCAGGAGTCGAGATCACCAGATCGGTGTATATCGTTCCCGGTACGGAAGAGGAGACACAGCAGTACTTCAAGATCGAGATGAATGTCGGTGAGCTAAGCACCGAGGTGCTTGGAACGCTCAAGGTCTATCATGGCGATAATGTTTTGAAGGAGAAGAGCGAGGCAACAGTAGGTACTGACGAGTATTACGAATACGCAGACGGAGTCGTTACCATCTATGCGTTGGAATTCTCCCCGTTCGTGGTCGTCGATGGTACCCAGGCCACCATAGGTTCTGCAAGATATGCGAGTCTGGCCGAGGCTATAGGCGCTATCAACGATGGAACCGCTCCCGGTAGCAAAATCACGCTCCTAAAGGATGCATCATACTCTGATTATCTGTTCGTTTCGAAAGATGCGACCCTGAACCTCAATGGCCATCAGATTACCTTTACGGGAGACTATGGATTCGTCTATACGTCGAAATTTACAATAACTGGGGATGCCAATTCGAAAGTTTCTGGATCGGGATATATATTCTACGGTTATAGATCGTCGAATGCCGATCTGACCATCGACGGTGGGACGTATGTTGCTAAAAACGCAGTTCTGATTGCACAGAACGTTGAAAGCGGCGTTGGTTATTGTGACAGTGGGAAAGTGACCATTAAGAATGGAACGTTTACATCAACAGGTGATCGTGTTCTGAAGACCGAAATGACAACGGTGCAAATCGACGGAGGAGAATTCAACTCCGAGAAAGATTACTGCATATACAGTGTCTATTCTAATACGACCATCAATGGAGGAACATTCAACATCCTGAAAAACTCCGGTGCTAGTTCTCAGCAGATAATAATATCTGAAGAATCAGACGGAACTATTACGATAAATGGAGGAACCTTCAATGGGATCTCTACTGATGTAGAAATGACCATGGTGAAGATCGGTGCAGATGCAACTGGGAGTGTAGGGGTTAATGGCGGAGAATTCAATCTCACGATCTCTGGCTCCGGCAAAGCATATTTCTTCTGCATGAGTACTGCTGCGAAGTTGTCTGTCGCCGGAGGATCTTTCGAAATGACCAGAAGTGAAGATGCAGAAGGTTTCTTCTGTCTTGCCGATCTCAGTGATGACCATTACGGAATTAGCGGATCCACCAGTAACTGGACGATTACGCTGACAGAAAGTGCGAGATTCATAGAGGGAGGAGAATTCAATTTCAATCCCTCGAGCATTTTGTTCAAAACGACAGGAGGTGCGAAAGCGAATGTCAACTTTGTAGCCGATGGCTATAAGGCTACTGAGGATCCTGATGGTACCTGGACGGTAGATGCAAATTCTGCATGAGTTGATCTGGCACAAGAGTACTCCGACCGCTTTGCGGTCTGGACCTAAACGGACCATAGGTCCAATTTCCATGGGGGCTTCGGCCCCATCCTATTACAATGCAATGCGCACGGATGCATCGCATCCTCTCGAAAGCGCACATCATCAAACCGTTTAGAGGGACCATCACAGCACCTGATTGGAGGTGAATGGTCCGTACGGGCTTCGCCCGTAAAGAACAAAGAAGGAATACGAATGAAAACAACAATGAAAGCAATATTGGCATCCATTGTGGTCATAGCCCTCGCTCTCTCTGCCATCTCTGGTATCACCTATTCATGGTGGTCCGACACGGAGCAGACCGACATCACGATCGATACCGGATATCTTGATGTTTCGGCAACGAACTTCAAAGTGACGGTCGGCGGAGTCGAGAAGGTTTCTAAGGAAAAGGTCCCGAGTGCTTTTTCCATCTCCTACGGTGGGACGGCCTCGGCCGATCTGGCGCTGGATATGGCGACAGTGGATCCCGACAATCCGCAGATTACGATCTCATATGATGTCGAATACAAGGCAAATATCGACGTGAGGTACCTCCTCAATGTATCTATCCCTACGGGGATCACGGCCACTACGAAGGTCATGTCGGGCGTGATAGACAGGACCAGCATACTGGGAACATACCAGTCTGATGATTCGAAGACATTGGATGTGACATATTCGGTGTCTGTCAGCATCACCAAGCTGGAGCAGGGAATCAGCGACAAGCTCGTGTTCACCAACTACATCACACAGTCCGCCAACCCCAATGCCCTGGCATTGAGCTCGGAGGTTTCCGAACAATCTGCCACCGTCGAAGATGCATCGACGAAGATATCGGTCAAGGCCACCTCGCTCCCCGAGAGCGCTTCAAAGTTTAATGTGGCCATAACCACGGATGATTCCGAGAAGAAAGCATCCATCGACCTGACCCTTACCAATGCATCCGGTAACAAGATCACCGAATTCGATACATCGGTCGTAATCACGACCGTTCTGAAGGGCGCATACGACGGTATCTATTACAACGGAAATGCGGATCAACCTACGGGTGTAACCTATGAATGGAGCGTGGACGGCGAAACCTTCGAGTCCACATTCGCTGATGCGAAGTACACCAAGATCACATTCAGCACCAACCACTTCTCAGAGTACGTTGCCTATACTGATGTATTGTCTGTGAGCGATGTGGATGATCTTAAGGTAGCATTGAATGCGGGCGTGAGTAAGATCAAGATCCTCAACGACCTCGATATCTCTGAACCAATCGTTGTTAAGTCGAAAACGTACTTGGATATGAATGGGAAGAAGATCTACAATACCACAGACATCTACGAAAAGGATGCCGGTGAGACTTGGAATGCTTTGATTGAGATTAGGGGCGGTAACCTCACCATAACCGGAGAAGGAACCTTTGATGCCAAGGAGGATGACTGCTATGCAGTCAGTGTCTGGGAAAAAGGCAAGTGCACCGTTGAGAACGGAACATTCATAGGGAACATCCATGCGGTCTATGTGCATGATGGAGAGGCGATTATCGAAGACGGTTCGTTCTCCATCAAGCAGTTGTATCCGGATAAAGAAAAATCATATGAGTTCGTGCTCAATTGCAAAGACGAATACTACAAGGCCGGAACAGCCAAGATAACCGTTGAAGGCGGTACATTCTACAACTTCAATCCCCAGGATTGTAAGGCAGAAGGTGCTGAAACCAACTTCTGTGCGGACGGATATATATCTTATTCTGAGACTGGAGAAACGGACACGGTCTGGACCGTCGTCCAAGCTGCAGCCAAGATCGGAGATATCTACTACGCTAACCTTGAGAGCGCTTTCGCAGCGGCTCAGGATCCCACCCCAGCCACCGAGGGCCCCGTCACTATTGAGGTCCTTCGCGATTCATCTGGAAACGGAATAAAAGTCGAGTCGGGATCGAGCATCATTGTCGATTTCAATGGGTACACATATCTTATGAACGGGAAGCCTGTTGGATCTTATAAAACCGAAAGCCAAGCGTTCCAGTTACTCAAGGATTCAACGATAGTCTTCAAAAATGGTACGCTGAAGACATCGACAAGTCCGCAATACAAGATGGTCATTCAGAACTACTCCGATCTAACGCTTGATGGAATGACCGTTGACGGATCCAATCTTGTGGAGGGGTGTTACACATTGTCAAACAACAATGGAACAGTCAGTATCGTCAACTCGACCATAATTCCTCCGTTGAATGGCGTTGCGTTCGATGTCTATGGGGCCTTCAGTACATATGTTGGCCCGGAAGTTACTGTGTCTGGAAGCTCTGACATCAAGGGAACCATAGAGGTTGACATCGCCAAGGACAAGGGCACTGGAACAACTCAGTCCCTGACTATCGAGAGCGGAGTGACCTACGAAAAGGTGAACGTGGAGGGAGTGCTGTCGGGTGCAAGCCTGAAAATTGCGTCTGATGTATACGATAGCGACAAATGTAGTACTCCTGAAGGATACGGGTTCGTATTGCAAGATGGCTATTACGTCTTGACTCCAACGAACACCGCATGAGGAGTTCACAAACTGGACCTTTGGGTCCATCTTCCAGGGGCTTCGGCCCCACAACCATTTATTTGATACTTTTGGGAATTGATGGGTAGAATGAGGGGTTTCTGTGGGGCGTATCCCAAGTAAAAGGACTCATTCCGTTCGTCTGCGGGAAAAGATATGATCCGTCACGATGTCCTTCGTGTGACCGAGATCGAGGTCTCCGAATTTGAAGCGATATAGATCGTGGGATCCTTCATCATCTGCTTGGTCTTCCATATCTTCGAGTTCGGGCCTTCAATGAAGGCATTGGTGACGGAACGGTCTGATCATGTTGTTCTTAATACGGTTCATCGCAATTGCGGTCCGTTCAAAACATCGGGTATCGAATCGGTTCCGTTTCATAGAATCGATCGCCTGTCATGAGATCCATCTTCAGTCCAAAGATGGTCACTCTGTGCATACCGGGTTGTGTGATCTTCACTGTAGCTTCGATTGATACATTGGAAACCGACAAGCTATAGGGTGGGGGGACCCCGCCCTTAGTGTCACGCCACGATCTCCTTATCCTCTGGAGATTGGCAGAAAGAGACCTCCTCAGTATATCACATCGGAGGCGGTCGGACCCGTTACTTGACATAACGGGTTCCGACATCCATCCTGTTAATGTTTCATTCCCACTCGGTGACGCCTTCGCTGTTGCTTAGGACGCTCTTATGGAATATGGGTTCTTCGACACCTTTCTTCTTCTGATCGCAATAATCCTTGTAGGCTTCGTAGACCCTCTTGCTCAATAGGGCGACGGCGATCATGTTGACGGCACCCATTGCCGCCATGAACGTATCGCAGACTATCTCCATGAGATCCGCACCCAATACGCAGGATACGAATGCGACTGCGATGATCAGGATACGTATGGCGAACACCACTTTCTTGTCATCCTTGATGAAACGGATGTTGGATTCGCTCATGGTGTAGTATCCGATGAGACTCGTGAATGCGAAGATCATCATGAATCCGGCGATGATGAACCTTGCAGCATCACCGTACGGTGTGGATGCCATGACCGTCTGTACGAGTGCTGATTTCGTGACACCGAGCGCCATGATGGATTCGTAGCTGCCGTATGAGAGGATGACCAATGCCGTGATGGAACAGACGATGAGTGTATCGACCAATACACCGAAGGATTGGATCATACCCTGTTTCACAGGGTGTTTGGTATCTGCGGTAGCGGCGATGTTCGCGACGGAACCGAGACCGGCCTCGTTGGAGAAGACACCTCTCCTGAGTCCGCTCATGATGACGGTACCGATGGCACCACCGATCAGGGAGGGTGCGTTGAATGCATCGTGGAATATCATGTAGAATGCATTTCCCACGTTACCGATGTTGAAGCATATCGCGACGATGGCGAAGACGATCCATAGCAATGCCATGATGGGAACGACCTGTGACGAGAACTTACCGATCTTCTTCAATCCGCCGAAGATGATGACTGCGGCTGCGATCGCGATGATCGCTCCGTAAACGATCTTGGCGTTGTCGAACGAGAATGCACCGACGAGTGCGGCAGATGCGTTACTGGCCTGTACACCGACGAATCCGATACCGAACGTGATCACGGTCAGCAATGCTAGGAGGATACCCAACTTCCTGTTCTTGAGTCCCTTCGTAGCGTAATATGCGGGACCGCCGTGGAAGTTACCGTCGGATTTCCTCTCCTTATAGATCTGGGCCAACGTGGATTCCATGAAGCTGCTTGCGGAACCGATGATGGCGAAGATCCACATCCAGAACACCGCACCGGGTCCTCCGGCGACGATAGCGGAAGCGACTCCCGCGATGTTACCTACTCCGATACGTGCGCCCAATCCTATGCAGAAGGCTTCGAATGATGTGATCTTGTGTGTGTGCTTACCCTCTTTCGATCCCGATAGGGCTAGGCGCGAGGTCTCCTTCACCTTCAGGATCTGAAGGAATTTGACCTTGTATGTGAAGTAGATGCCTAGTCCAACGATGAATACGAATGCTATGTACCAGGCCCAATCATTGACCGGCTGTATGGCGCTGATTATCTCGTCGACGTTGACCATTTGAACCACTGTTCGTCCCACATCCATGATATGGGCTTTTGACGGGATGTGTAGAAGCAGATGATATATATTGAAAATTGAGATATCACTAATCTTAATATTAGATATCCTAATACAAATTGACGGAGAGATACATCACATCACAACGTGTCCCATCCCACGGCAGTTTCACGAAGGCTGCGAGATCGATGAGATCCTTCATCCATCCGCTCCGACCTTCTGCATCTTCGAATCCAGGTCCTCATCGAAGGCATCGGTGACCACATGGTCCGGTCATCATGTTCCTGATACGTTCACTGCAATTACGCCCTGTACTACTCTCTGTACAGAACATTGGGTATCGAATTCGTTCTGCATCTTAGAATCGATCTTCCAAATCCTTGGGGATCGGTATGAAGATGCCTCCTCTATGCATCACATCGGAGGCTGTCGGGACCCGTCACTTGAGCGACGGGTTCCGACATCCATCATGTTAATGTTTCATTCCCACTCGGTGACACCTTCGCTGTTGCTCAGGACACTTCTATGGAATACGGGTTCTTCGACACCTTTCTTCTTCTGATCGCAATAATCCTTGTAGGCCTCGTAGACCCTCTTGCTCAATAGGGCGACGGCGATCATGTTGACGATACCCATCGCTGCCATGAACGTATTACAAACGATATCCATGAGAGCCGCACCCAATACGCAGGATATGAATGCCACTGCGACGATCAGGGCACGGATGCCGAGCACGATCCTCTTATCATCCTTGATGAAACGGATGTTGGATTCGCTCATGGTGTAGTATCCGATGAGACTCGTGAATGCGAAGACCACCATGAATGCGGCGATGATGAATTTTGCCGCATCACCGAACGGTGTGGATGCCATGACGGTCTGCACAAGCTCTGAGTCCGTGACACCGAGTGCCAAGATGGACTCGTAGCTACCGTATGAGAGGATGACCAATGCTGTGATCGTACAGACGACGAGCGTATCGACCAATACACCGAAGGATTGGATCATACCCTGTTTCACGGGGTGCGTCGTATCTGCTGTCGCTGCGATGTTGGCGACGGAACCGAGACCGGCCTCGTTGGAGAAGACGCCTCTCCTGAGTCCGTTCATGATCACGGTACCGATGGCACCACCCATCAGAGAGGGTGCGCTGAACGCATCGTGGAATATCATGTAGATCGCATTTCCCACATTACCGATGTTGAAGCATATCGCGACGATGGCGAAGAGGAACCACAGCACTGCCATGATAGGGACGACACGTGACGAGAACTTACCGATCTTCTTCAATCCGCCGAAGATGACGAGAGCCGAGGCAACCGCTATGATCACTCCGTATACTATCTTGGCGTTGTCGAACGAGAATGCACCGACAAGAGCGGCGGATGCGTTACTGGCCTGTACGCCGACGAATCCGATACCGAACGTTATCACGGTCAATAATGCCAATAGGATTCCCAACTTCCTGTTCTTGAGTCCCTTAGTAGCGTAATACGCGGGACCGCCATGGAAGTTACCGTCTGATTTCTTCTCCTTATAGATCTGGGCCAACGTGGATTCCATGAAACTGGTTCCGGAACCGATGATGGCGAAGATCCACATCCAGAACACCGCACCGGGTCCTCCGGCAACGATAGCGGAAGCGACTCCCGCGATGTTACCTACACCGATACGTGCACCTAATCCGATGCAGAAGGCTTCGAATGATGTGATGTTATCTGTATGCTTACCCTCTTTCGATCCCGATAGGGCTAGGCGCGAGGTCTCTTTGACCTTCAGGATCTGAAGGAGCTTGATCCTGTACGTGAAGTAGATGCCTAGTCCAATGATGAATACGAATGCTATGTACCAGACCCAATCATTGACCGGCTGTATAGCGTTGACTATCTCGTAGACGTCGACCATTTGAACCAATGTTCGACCCATATCTGCGATATGGGCTTTTGATACGGTCTGTACAGGCGGATGATATTTATTAAAATCGATGTATCACTAATTTTAATATTAGAATTCCTAATACAAATCGATGAAGAGATACATCTCGTTACAACGTGTCCTATCTTACGGCAGTTTCACGAAGGCCGCGAGATCGATGGGTTGTACGCAGTCTTCCATCAGTCAGTCCATCTCATCCCTGGAGGATGAGTTGGGTATCATCCTATTGAGGCGTTCCAGGAACGGTATCGAACTCACTCCGGAAGGGAAGGATATGTATCCGTTCATCGAGAGGATGATCAGACAATACGAAGCGGTGATGGAACAGGCGGAGGAGATCAACCACCTTGTGAAAGGTTCCGTTACCATAGGTACCTTGGCGAGCATCACATGCCATTGGTTGCCCGAGCTGATCATCGGATTCCAAAGGATGTATCCCAATGTGAAGTTCGTATTCAGACAGGGGGATTACACATCGATCGAGGAATGGATAAAGAGCGGTGACGTCGATTTCGGATTCCTGGCGAGACCCGCCGTTTCCGGTATAACTACGGAGGAACTGAAGGACGGGGAGATGCTCGCCATCCTGCCGTCGGATCACAGATTATGTTCCAAGGATTCGGTCAGATTGAGCGACATATCGGAGGAACTCTTCATCCTGTTGGATACGGGAGCATACAGTGAGGTCCTGGAGGCATTCTCCAAAGAAGGATTGGAACCGAACATCAAGTTCAGGATCCATGATGACTACACGATAATGAGGATGGTCGAGTTGGGCATGGCCGTCAGCATCCTTGCGGAGCTGGTATTGATGGAGACGCATTACGATGTGAAGGCGATGCATCTCGATCCCCCGTTGTACAGGACGATATCCATCGGGTACACGGACATGGATACCATGCCCGTCGCAAGCCGCAGATTCATAGATTACATCAAGGAGAACATAGGGCGCCTGCCTTGAGCGCGACCTATTAACTCATTAACTGTAGTCTCCCATTGATATACCGTACCACTGCGAATCATCCTTCATGACATTGAAGGATAGGTTCAAACGTAAGGTCCCGGAGGTCGTACTCGATACGTACGACACAATGATCGATTGCAGGGAATGCGAACATGCACCCGATATCTCATCCACCGTCTGTCTGAGATGTTGTCACGGGAAGTTATCGGATCACGATTTCGACGAGATAGTGTTCCGTTCTGCGGAGGACATACAGTTCGGAGGGGATGCGGCGAAGATCGTACGCAGATCGATGACCATCGTACCGGATTCATGCAGTACTTTACTTGACGAGAAGAGATGCAAGGATTGCGCATTGTCCAAACATTCCGTGACGGAGATGCTGTGGTCCAATCTGACCGTCGAGGGCGTGGAATCCGTGATGCAGCAGATCGATGCGATAGTGGTCGATTGCAAGACATATGAACAGTGCAGGAACGCGGCGAAGGCATCGTTGGATGTGATGCACGATGACATATCATCATTGAAGGATGAGATCCTGTTCGTCGCGAACAGGATAGTGGGGGTCTGACGATGCCACGCATAGTCAAGACCACCGTATCTCCCGATGACGGGAGGATAGAGGATTCGAATGGTGTCCCCATCGTGAGCGATCACTCGGATGTGGTCACACAGGGTGATGATGTAACGTTCAAGGGAAGGTCGATGCATGAGATACTATCGACCATCAACAGAAGATACTGCAAGGTCAAACCGTCGTATGCGGATACGTGGATGATAGGCGATGATGCGGACATCGCCGTACTGGAGAGGTACAGGACGGAACATTGCAGAATAACGATTGGTGACACGGACGATGGGGAGATAGAATATAACGTGGTCCCGAACGAGTACACCTATCCATTATCGTTGACGAGATTGGTGGAGAGCACGATATCCTACGTGAGGGACCAATATCGCAAGAACGGCGGTCGTTTCAACACCAACGACGTCAGAAGATCGGCCGAGGAATATCTGATCAGGAACCGTGAGGTCATCGACTCATCGGTATCGGAGAGCCGTCCGTTCGAGTATGTCATCAGGGAACTGTGCGATGTCGTCATAAGGTACACTATAGGTATAGGGATCTTTGAACCGTTGCTGGAGGATCCGAGGCTGGAGGATATCTACATCGATGCACCCTGCGGGAAGAACCGTGTGTATGTGACACTGAACAATGTCAGCGGATACAACACGCACATCAGATGCAGGACCAATCTCGTAGCGGATGAGAGGGAGGTCGGTAATCTGATCAACATGCTGATGCGCGAGAGCGGACTTCCGTATTGCGAATCGTCACCCGTCCTCGAGACCAATATGTACGACAATCAGGCGAGGGCGACGGTCGTGGGTTATCCGATGAGTCCGAACGGGAACTCGGTCGCCATAAGGAAGCATTCGACCACGCCGTGGACACTGACGAGACTGATCGGTAACGGTACCATAGGACCGCGGGATGCGGGATTGATCTCATTCCTGGTGGACAACCGTTGTACATTCCTCGTATGCGGTGCGAGGGGTGCGGGTAAGAGTTCCCTACTGTCCGCGATGCTGTTCGAGATGCCGATTGATCAGCGTATCCTGACGATAGAAGATACTCTTGAACTCCCGGGCGATGTCATGAGGTCCATGGGATACAAGGTACAGTCCATGCTGATCGATGACAGGATCAACGGTGACGTGAGCAAGAGGGCCGATGAGGCATTGAGGGTATCACTGAGATTGGGAGAATCCGCCATAATCCTGGGTGAGGTCAGAGGCGAGGAGGCAAGGACACTGTACCAGAGCATGAGGGCAGGACGTGCCGGCAGCTCGATCATGGGTACGATACACGGCGACACCGCGAAAGGTGTCTACGAACGTGTCGTACACGATATAGGGATACCTCCGGAATCCTTCATGGCCACCGATTTCTTGATCGTGATGGGAACGAAGAAGGAGAGGGGAACGAACAAACAATCCAGGAAGATAGTCGAGTTCGTATCGACCTCTGATGCCATGGGAGAATTCATCACGGTCGATAATGGACTGTATGAGGCACCGCCGATGAGACGTATCATGGAATCCACATCCATGACAAGGAGGGATGTGGAGCAGGAGATAACGGCAAGGGCGGAGCTGAGGGCATTGTTATCAAGATTGGGTAAGGATGTCAGCGACGGTTACAACAGTCCGGAATGGATCATATTGGCCAACGATCACCTCTCTAAATGCATCTCGTCGGGGATAACCGATGCCGACGAGATAGTATCCTCCTTCAGGAGGAAGCTCGGGGTCGATGACAGATGATCAATCCGTACAAGTTGATGAACGAGGCACCGACGATCATCGGCATGATGTCCGTCACACTATCCTCCGGAGGTTCGTTCGAGATGGCGGTCAGGGACGTGTCGGAGAACGGACCGATATTATCGAGAGCATTGTTCAACGATGTGATCATGGATGCGGATTGCAGACAGGAGCCGGACATCAAGGAGAACATCAACCGTATGCTCGTCATGCTGCCTGCGGAGGCGGCACCGTTCAGAAGAGCGATGAATCTGATGATGACGGCATCGGAGTCATTGGATCCGAACGATAGGAAGTCGATGATGAAGGATGCGGAGACCATCGTACTGAAGGGACTGAAGGAGATCGGTGACGAATACAGCTCCGGTCTCAACAGCCCTTGTACGCTGATCTTCGGTCTGGGGATCATGTTGCCGATGATCCTCATCTCCATACTTCCGATGCTGAGCATCGGGGGTCAGTTCGCCGTGGATTCTCTGGATCCGAATATGATCACGATGGTGATCCTTGTGTTCATTCCCTTCGTCGTGGCATCCATGATCGTGACGATGAGGAAGAAGAACCCGTTCATCTCGGGTATGGGTTCGAAACTCGATCTTGTGTATCTGATCCCGATGCTGTCGGCGATACCATTGTTCTTCCTATTCGAGAGCGAAGGTATCGAAAGATCGGATTCGATAGCGTACTCGTTCATCATCGCAGGCGTCGTCTCAACATCGATCATGCTCACGAGGGTGATGCGCGAGTCGAAGAGACGTAAGGATGAGGCGTTACTGATGGATGCGATGTTCGAGTTGGGTAACAGGTTGTCGATGGGCGACAACTTCGATACGGCCTTGGTGACCTCGTTCTCCTCGAGGAAGGATATGGCGCACATCACGGAGAGGATCGAAAGGGAGCTGGTACTGTGCAGAGGAGATGTATCCACAGCGATAGGGACGATATTGGATCCGATCTCGAGATTCATGTCCGATTCCTACTGTGATGTATACAACGCATCGAAGAAGGACATCCGCAATGCCGGTAGGTTGGCGACCTCCATCGCACATCAGTTGCAGAATCAGGACTCCGTGAGGAAGGATATCGGTAACAGGCTGAAGAGCATGATGGACATGATGACCGGAACGGCCGCAGCATTCGCACCGTTGATATTGGCGATGAGTGTGGTGATGTTGGGGCCGATATCGGAGATGACCGGGACCGTGTTCTTCGACGACATATCCACCGTCCTGACGATATATCTGATAGAGCTCACTGCATTGATAGCCGTGCTTTCGGCAAATCTCACATGCGAATGCGGTTTCGTGAACATGGAGATGAGGTTCACACTTATGACGGCGATATCGATGGCCGTGTTCACGTTGTGTTCGAGGATAAGTCTTTAAAATCGATAGGTGTGGTGGTAACATGCGTTGGAAGGATGTCCTCTTGATCCTGATAGCATCCGCATCGTTCATGCTGATCATCACACCTTTCATCAACCCTTCCGGAACATTGACGTCATTGGACGGTTCCGTCGGTGCGATCGACCATCTGGATATGTGGTCAGGTTCGGACATACTGACGATGATCACCTATCTTCTCGGGGATGTGTTCTGTCCGCAGATCATGTCGAGATCGTTTGTATTGAACGGGAATCAGATGGCGTTCTGCATGAGGGATGTATCCATCCTATCCGGCGCATTGATCGGTCTGTTGTTCTCATACACTGGAACATCGAAGAGGATCGATCTCAGGACATCTATCGTGATGGCTATCTGCGCATTCGTCGTACTGATGATGGATTGGGGCATCCAACACGATACGGGAGCGGATGTCGCGATATCCAGGATATTGACGGGAGCATTCTTCGGATTCGCGTTATCGTGCGTATTGTCGTCGTACGAGAATTTAATACACAGAATGTGATGGAGAACCCATGGCCGTACAGGACGGATTGAAGAACAGAGGATACGAACGCAAGGATGTCGAGGAGAGATTCAAGGCCGTGGAGGAACTCACCGGCGAGAAGCTCACCGAACTGACCGATTATACGTTCGACCCCTCGATAGCATCCAAGAACATCGAGAACATGATCGGTGTGACGCAGATCCCTCTCGGATTCGCCGGACCTGTATTGATCAACGGTGATCTGGCACAGGGACCGTTCCTGATCCCGCTAGCTACGACCGAAGGCGCATTGGTAGCCTCCGTCTCAAGGGGTATGTCGGTCATAACCGCATCCGGCGGTTCCCGTGTCAAGGTGTTCGATGACATGATGACCAGGGCCCCCGTGTTCCGTGTGGACGGCATAGACCATTGTGTGAAGGTGATCGAATGGATCGCCAAGCATACGCACGAGATAGATGAAGTCGTCTCATCCACAACGAGTCACGGTCAATTGGTGGAGATCGAGACGTTCCCCAACGGCAGGAACCTTCATTTGAGATTATCGTTCCGTACCGGGGATGCCATGGGAATGAACATGGCGACGATAGCATCCGAGGCGATATGCAAGCTCATCTCCAAGGAGACAGGCGCTGTCACGGTGTCCGTTTCAGGGAATATGTGCACGGATAAGAAACCCGCATCGATCAATCTCATCCGCGGACGCGGTAAGTACGTCATCGCCGAATGCAAGATACCTAAGGACATCGTGGAGAAGAAGTTACATTCCACGACACAGGCGATCGTGGAACTTAACACGAGAAAGAATCTCGTAGGCAGTGCGATGGCAGGTTCGTTCGGATTCAACGCACACGCGGCTAACATGGTCGCCGCATTGTACATAGCGACGGGACAGGATCCCGCACACGTCGTG
This sequence comes from Eggerthellaceae bacterium, assembly GCA_963651945.1. Classification (GTDB taxonomy): domain Archaea; phylum Thermoplasmatota; class Thermoplasmata; order Methanomassiliicoccales; family Methanomethylophilaceae; genus Methanarcanum. Next base: position 14,358 of record CAVJRF010000021.1, read on the forward strand.
GAAGGCAGTCTTTGTATGACCACATGCGAGGATGTCGATGGCGATCTCTACATAGCCGTCAGGTTACCTGCGGTGGAGATCGGTACCGTCGGCGGAGGTACCAGATTGCCTTCGCAACAGGCGGCCCTCAGGATGATCGGTTGTCTCGGTGACGGTATGGCGGTGAAGTTCGGAGAGATCGTCGCAGTCACCGTTCTTGCAGGGGAGTTGTCCACATTGGGTGCACAGGCCGCAGGTCAGTTGGCAGAGGCACACAAACAACTCGGTCACTGAATCGATATTATTAATAGCGGGCACGCATACGCGCACGTATGCCTGTAATCAACTTCGATTATCACGACCTTTGCTCGATGCTCGGTGAGGAAGTACCGAGGAAGACGCTCCTTGAGAGGATACCCATGATCGGTGCGGATATGCACGATACAGAGGGTGAGGTGGACGACATGTCCGTGGAATTCTTCCCCGACAGACCCGATCTCTACTCCGTGGAGGGTCTCGCGAGGGGTATGAGGGCATTTCTCGATATCGAACCCGGTATGATGGAGTACGAGGTCGAGGACAGTGATATCGATGTGTTCGTCGATGACAGTGTGAAGGATGTCAGGCCCTACTTCCGCTGTGCCGTCGTCCTCGGTGTCGAGATAGATGACACGCTCCTCAAATCGATCATGGAGATGCAGGAGAAGCTGCACATAACCATCGGAAGGAAGAGATCGAAGATCGCCATAGGCATACATGATATCGACAAGGTCGAACCTCCGTTCACATACAAGGCAGTAGGTCCCCACGATGTGAGATTCGTCCCCCTCGCCAAGGATGAGGAGTGGGACCTGGAGGAGATCCTCCAGAAACACGAGAAAGGTGTCGCATACGCACACCTCCTGAAAGATTACGATAAATACCCGCTGATCACGGATGCGAAAGGTAACGTCCTCTCGTTCCCGCCCATCATCAACGGTGCGCTCACAACGGTCACCACAGAGACCAAGAACCTCTTCATAGACGTCACAGGCAACGATCTGAAGACGGTCAAGGGTGCGCTCGACATCATCTCCACGGCGATGGCGGAGCGTGGCGGAAGGATCGTATCGGTGAACATGCACGATGAAGGTAAGGAATTCGTATCGCCCGACCTCTCGCCCTCGAGCTGGGAGTTCTCCAAAGCAGAATGTGACAGATTCCTCGGAATACCTATGTCTGATGAAGAGATGGTTCATTCGCTGAACAAGATGGGTCTCGATGCACTCGTCGACGGTGATACGGTACACGTGGAGGTCCCCTGTACTAGGATGGACATAATGCACACGGTCGATCTCTACGAGGATGTCGCCACCGGATACGGTTTCGAGAAGTACGGTTCGTCGCACATGGTCACACAGACCGCGGGTAAGCTTTCCGATGTGACCGCATTCTCCGAGAAGCTCCGTGACGTGATCATAGGATTGGGATTTACGGAAGCCGTCACACTCACATTGAGCAACGAGAAGGACGAGTTCACCAACGCCGGCCTCCCGGAGAAGGATGTCGTCACGGTCATGAACCCGATCACCGAGGATCACACATGCCTCAGGTATTCGCTCTTCCCCAGTCTCATGAGGCTGTTCAGGCGTAACAAGCGCCGCGATCTCCCACAGAGGATGTTCGAGATAAGCGATGTGATCGTCAATGCCGTCAAACAGCGCAACCTCTGCCTTGCGGAGATGAACTCGAAGATCTCCTTCACAGAGATCAAATCATATTCCGAGGCCGTTCTCAGAGAGATCGGTGTGGAGTATGAGCTGAGGCCGTCCGAGTACGATCTTTTCATAGACGGAAGGGGTGCGGAGGTCATCGTCGACGGTAAGCAGGTCGGATACTTCGGAGAGGTGTCACCGCAGGTTGTCATCGATTTCGATATCAACCACCCCGTCATGATGTTCGAACTCAATTTACAACCATTCATCGAGAAGCTGTCCGGAGGATTGTTCTGATGTTGAACGTAGGCGATACCTTCCCCCACTTCGTACTTCCGGATGAGAACGGTGAACCGTTCGATTCCAAGTTCCTGGAGGGCATAAGATACATCGTCTACTTCTATCCGAAGGACTGCACCTCGGGCTGTACCAAGGAGGCCCTTGGATTCAACGAGGTGTATGCCAAGTTGATGATAAGGAACGTACCGATCTTCGGTATCAGTAAGGACACGCCGAAATCGCATACGAACTTCAAGGTCAAGAACGACCTCGGGTTCAAGCTTCTGTCCGATACGGAACATAAGCTCATGGAACAGGTCGGTGCCTGGGGTAAGAAGATGATGTACGGTAAGGAGGTCGAAGGTACCATCCGTTCCACATTCGTCATCGGCAAGGATGGTAAGGTCGAGGCCTGTTGGTATAAGGTGAAGGTGGACGGACATGCGGATATCGTCTATTCCACCGTCAAGTCCTTGATGCAGTGAAAGGTCTGCTGATAACGGTACCTTTCCTGCCATCTATCTTCTTCGGTGTATCAAATCCTGATGAATCGACCGTGGTGATGATCGGGGATTTCGCGTGACCAACAACTGTCGATACCGATCCCTTTCTGGGATCCTTGACGGTCATCACGTCATCGATATTCGGTATGTCGTCTGCACCGATATCCACATCCCTTCCCAATCTTGAGCCTGTCAATCCTGCCACCTCATTGCCTTTCTTCGTGGCGGATAATGTGATGAACATCGGATCGATCCTCTTCGCGATATCGGACAATGCATCTGCATAGAGACCCGTATCATAATTCTCGAGTGCTTTGGATCTGACGTGGTATATCGTATCCACGCCGTATGAAAACAGTACATCATACAATGGTCTGATCTCTGCAGGACCGGTGATCATGGCGAAGATCCTGTCGTTCGTATCGGATCTTATCTTTCCTATGAGTCTGATGACGGAATCATCGATTCCAGATTCATTAGTCTCGGCCCAGACCAACGTCCCGAGGCCGGTGTCCTGATCGAGATTGTAATTCGACAACATGCCCGGCGGTAATCTGTCCTGATCGGATTGACAGCTCCCTGTGGAGCATGATCCGCCACTGCAACCGTCCGACATCATTCATCCCATATCCTTGGGAGCATCGCATTGAGCACGGATTGTTCCGTCAGTTCCCTCCTGTCGAGGAGACCTTTGCTCAGTATGCCTATCGCACCCTGTTCCTTTCCGATGTCCTTTCCGGAGTATATCATCTTCATCGCTTCGCCCACGGTCCTGCCGTTACGAACGAGTTCCGTGACCTTATCCGGGTATCTGAATCCCGAACCCATGCCGATGGTGATCTTCCCGTCGCTGTCGATGATGGCACAGTGCTGTACATCATACAATCCGTCATATCTTTCGAAGACACCTGCTTCGATACCGACAGCCATCCTGTGGTTGCCGATCGCACCTTTGGCCCTGTTGATGGCACCTTGAACGGTTTCACCTTCGAAGGGTTGTTCGGGGACACCGCTCTTGGAATCCACGGCGAATATCCTGACGCTGCCATAGATCCTCTCCATGACGTTCCTGACCGCCTCTATCTTCACAGGATTCAGAGAACCGACCGCGATATCCACCGCATCTGTGGAACCGTCACGGGAACATACCCCGTCCATGATGTCCGTGGATGAGATCTTGTTCCCGTCCTTCCTCTTAACAAGGCTGACCACCGACAATTCCAACGGTCTGTCCGAGAAACCCGACCTCCATTCGACGACCTTCCTGCCGTTCTCGAACGTCTCTTCGGACACCACCAATACATCGACATCGGCCATCCTGTCCTTGGGGCCGTACATATCGTCGATGAGGAATATCTCCGCTTCCTTGTTCAGTGATCTCAGGTATTCCTCGATGGCCTTCTCCCTGAGATAGAACGGGTTGATCCTTGTACGTACGGTGTCGGATGCCATCCTGTCGGATGTTATGCCAATGCGTACGTGTTCGGAGAGCGAGAATGCTCTCGTCAACAATGCCTTATGACCGTCATGGAGGACGTTGAAGGTCCCCGCTACAGCTGCGATCATAATCTTCCTATGACGATGGCGATGACCATGACACCGACCGCTGCCAACCACATCAGGAGGAGTTTGTTCTTGCTCTTGGTGAGCTCCTCCTTCTTGGTCTCCTTGCATTTGTCGGAGCAGTATCTTCCGTTACCGTCAATGAATGCCTTCCCGCAATAGATGCAGTGTCTGTGCTGAGGTATCCTCTCTGTGGGTTCCGCCATGATCATTCCTCCTTACTTATTGTTCTGCGGTCCATCTCGTTCAAAACGATGACCATGCAGTGGTTAGCGTGATAGCTGACAGGTCCGAGATTGATCTTATCATACGGATACTCGGACATGATCCTCTCCTCTTCCTCGGTGGGATCCCTATCGTCTCCGAGGATGTAGCACGGTTCTTCCGGGAAATCGTATTCCCTTACATCCTCCCCATCCTCTCTGAGATAGACGAACCTGCATTTGTCGGAGAGTTCCTTCATGATATCTTCGAAGGATTTTCTAGAGATGTACACACCGGGTGACGATCTCACCTCATCCTTACCTTTCAGTTTCTTGAGAAGTGCGTTCCTTATCAGCGAAGCCGTACTCCTCTCGTCGGGGTTGAGGTACTTCAGATCGGGCCCGTAGAATCTGACCGTCTTCGGTGCATCGGATCCACCTTCGAGGATGAGATAGATCTCCGAATCCTTCCTGAGATCGTGACTGAGGAAGAATGCAGAATTGACACATCTGCATAGGACATCCAACCTCCCGGCACCGCCGCAGATATCATCGAGCTTGAAATCGCCTGTAGTGAATGCACGGTGTCCGAGAACGATGAATCTGATCATGATCATTCCTCTGTGAGTTCATTCTCGAGCTCTGAGAGGTCCGACATGCCCATCTGTTTCATCATCTGTTTTCTCATCTTACGGTTACCCATGACGCCTTTGATGGCCTTCTTGGATGTGTTGTACTGTTTCAGCAACTCCCTGACATCGTGGATCGATGTTCCCGATCCCTTGGCGATCCTCTGTACACGGGATGCCTTGATGATGGACGGATCATCCTTCTCGTCACTTGTCATGGAGTCCATGATGTATCTGTACTTCTGCAACTTGGCCTGTGTGGCCTCGTAATCCATCTTGTCCTCGAATTTGGACATTCCGGGTATGAGTGACATGACCTTCTGAAGGGGGCCCATCTTGCTCATGGCCTTCAGCTGTTGATACATGTCGTTGAGTGTGAACTTACCGGACATGATGTTCTTTCCGGCATCCATCACATCCTGGTCCTCTCCGATCTCCGTCTTGGCGATATCCACCAATGCGGTGATGTCACCCATTCCCAGGAGACGGGAGATGAATTTGTTCGCATTGAAGGGTTCGAGATCGCGGATGTGCTCTCCGGTACCGAGACATACGATCCTTGCGTGTGTCTTGGATACGGCACTCAATGCACCTCCTCCCTTTGCCGTACCATCCATCTTGGTGAGTATGACGCCTGTGACACCCACTGCGTTATGGAAAGCTTCGGCCTGAGGTCCTGCCTGCTGTCCTACCTGTGAATCGAGGACGAGGAACCTCTCGTCGGGTTTCGCTACCGCGGAGATGTCCTTGAGCTCTTGGATAAGATCATCCTCGAGGGCATGACGTCCCGAGGTATCGATGATGATCACCTTCTTGTCCTTGAACTTGGCCATACCGTCCTTGACGATCTTGGCGGCGTCCTTCTCTCCCGGTTCACCGTATACCTCCACACCGATCTTCTCGCCCAACTGTTTGAGCTGATCCAATGCGGCAGGCCTGTAGACATCGGCTCCGATGAGTCCGACGGTGAAACCCTTCTTGTTGAAGATGTTGGCGAGCTTACCTGTGGTCGTGGTCTTACCCTGACCGTAGAGACCGACCATCATGATGGTCTGAGGTGCGATCTTCAATCCTTCGCCGTTATCCACGAGATTGACGAGTTCCTCGTAGATGATGTTGATGACATGGTCCTTGGGGGTCTTATTCGCTGCCGGTTTCTCCTCTAATGCCCTAGTCTCTATCCTTTTGGTGAGTTCGAGTACGAGTTGGACATTGACATCAGCCTGTAACAATGCACGCTGGAGATCCTTGACAACATCCTTGATGAGTGCTTCATCGATAGAGGTGGCTCCTGTGATACGGTTTATTGCACCTCTGAGAGATTTTCCCAATCCATCTAAGACCATTGCCCACCTTGACAGTATTACTTGTTATAAAGATTATCACTTAGAAAAATGACCAATCGTGGAAGTTTATAGGAAAAGGTTAGCCAGTCAGAAGGGATGGGATGCACTCTACAAAGCTAACCTTTTCCCACAGTTCCTCATGAATCTCGTTAATATATAAAACTTGTGTAGAAAAGGCGCTCTTGGAAATAGTGGGGTAGAATAAAAGGGGTTTCGGTGGTGCGTATTCCAAGCAAAAGGACTCGCTTCGCTCGCCTTTTGGTTATCCTCGGCTCACTCCGTTCGCCTGCGGAAGGGGATATGGCTCCGCCATGATACCTTTCCGTGAGGCTGATATCGAGGTTTCCGAATCTGAAGTAACAGAGATCGATGAAATTCTCCACGTTGGTGAAGCCGCAACCGTCCGCCTTGACCTTCTGTATCTTCGAGTTCAGACCCTCGGCGAAGGCATTGGTGACCGGATGGTCGTACCATGAGACGATCTTCCCGATCTTCTCGTGCAGTTTCTTCGCCCTGATCCTCATCTCTCTGCAACCATCCTCGATCACCCAATCATACCATCCTTTGAAGAACTCCATGGCGGCACCCTTGTCATCCTGCTCATATATCCTGCAGAACGATTCCTTCATGTCATATGCCAATGCGAGTTCCGGATTCACCATCCTGATCGTCTCGTATCTCTCCATATCCTCTTCGTTCATCCCGTCCTGACGTTTGAAGAGCGTGAATCTGATATCGCTGAGCTTTCCTCTATCCTCCTTCGGTGTCTCCCTGATCAGTCTCTTTCGGATGACGTTCATATCATCGTTCAGGAGTTTGATGACATGGAACTTATCGAAGACCTGTGATGCATTCGGGAGGTATCGGGAGATACCTCCTTCGAATGCCGTGCTCATGTCGGCACAGGCCACGGTGATCCTCTTCGGATCCCCTCCGTGGGATGTGAGCCAGTCACAGAATCTGGCCAATGAGTCGGAACCCTTGCCGTGACACATGAACACCAATCTCCTCCTCCGGTCGCTCACGACCGTGACGTAATCGTGCCCTTTCCTGAACGAGGTCTCGTCGACGGATATCATATCGATATCGTCGAGTACCAACCTGTCCAGTGCCTCCTTCACCCTGTAGAAGAGTATGTCCCAAAGCACCCATGCCCCTACCGATGTCTCCCTG
>CAVJRF010000022.1:0-21504 GCA_963651945.1 Eggerthellaceae bacterium
TCTATACAAAGATATCAGGAAGAAATACGCGGAGGTCTAATTACCGAACACAGTTATTCGGTCGCCAAACATTAAGTAACATCAACGGATGTGCCTTTCAATAGAACATAAGCTATGTAGCTTAAAATAGACGCTCCGGCAACGATCGGAGACTTAATGGTGATTCAAATGTTATCGAAGAGCAGATCGGGACATGATGTGACCGATCATAGCAGTGGTACAGGGAGGGGGACGGATGTCGTTCACACCTCTCTCGTGACTTTTTGACAGCAACAATCGTTCTTGCTTTGTTGATCGTCGGTTGTTCTCTATTGATTGGTGCGGCCGATGAATCGGATGCTGAAACATATTCCGGCGATTATGGAATCGATGGAAACAATGTGACATGGACGCTTGATACAGGAACGAAAATTCTCAGCATAACAGGGACAGGAGCTATGCAAAACGCCGATGCTGGTGGCCATGGCCCCTGGTATGATTACAGGAGTAATATAGAAACCGTCAACATAGGGGAGGGGGTCACCACTATCGGACAGCGTGCATTCTTTAACTGTAGCTCAATCAAGACTGTTAACCTCCCTACATCCCTCAAGACAATTGGGTCTGGCGCATTCCTTGAATGTAGTTCTCTCAAGGAAATAAAGATTCCAGATGCCGTCACGACAATCAGCGACAACGCTTTTATCCAGTGTACTGGACTGAAATACATCAGAATACCCTACTCTGTCACGCACATAGATGGAAGTGCGTTCAGTGGCTTTACTTTCTATGATACGGATGGTACAACCGAGCTTGTCAAAACGGCTGATGGTTTGAAAGGATACATATACGAAGGCAGTGGGCAGAAATTGAAAAGGACGACCCATCTCACACCGCCCACATACACGATCACATTCGAAACCAATGGCGGTACCTCAAGTGAGGGCACCCCATGTGGTCCTGAGACCGTAACTGCAGGTCAATCGATCCAATTACCCACGATGACCAAGGACGGAAACGTCTTCATAGGTTGGTTCACATCGGCCAGCGAAGGCACGAAGGTCACGAGCCCATACACACCAACCGAGAGTACGACACTCTATGCCCATTGGGCTAGTAATAAGTGCGGAGAGAATCTGACGTGGACGCTTAACGCAGAACAAAAGACTCTCACTATAACAGGGACAGGAAGTATGTATGACTATGATGCTGATGGAACGTCCCCTTGGTATGGTGTAGAAGAGAGTATTGAGTCTGTAATCATAGAGACGGGGGTCACCACCATCGGATATTGTGCATTCTATCAATGTAAAAAACTTGAATCCATCGATATCCCCGATACCGTCGGATCCATTGGAGGATATGCATTCTCCTCATGCATTTCTCTTACCAGTATAAAGATTCCCGATTCTGTCGAGACCATCCAAAAAGGCACATTTTATAGCTGCACTTCGCTTAGAACTGTAATCTTAGGGGAGAATAGCAACCTTGAATCAATTGGTGTGAATGCCTTCTGGAAGTGTAGCCTACTGGCATCGATCAGAATTCCCAACACTGTTACTAGTATAGGTGACGTGGCGTTTGCTAATTGCGAAGGGCTGAAAGAACTTGCAATAGGTAATTCCGTCACGTCTATAGGTACGAGTGCGTTCCATGGTCTCACTTTCAGAAACTCGGCCGGTGAGCAACTTGAGGTAACGGTTGCGAATATGGCAGGATACGAATTCAATGGTATCGGCAATAAGACATTGACAAGGAATGATTGTGGATACGGTGTCACATACACACTTGACGCTGATGGAAAACTCACCATATCAAAGACGGGGGATGGGTCAGGGGAGATGTATGACTATGATAATAATGAGAACAAGTCTCCCTGGAACGGTAATACGAGTATCAAAAAGGTGATAATAGGGAGAAATGTCACTACCATCGGAGCATATGCATTCCGTACGTGTACCTCACTTACATCCATCGAGATCTCCGATACTGTCGGATCTATTGGATGGGGTGCATTCTATGGGTGTACCGGCCTTACTGGTGTAACAATTCCCGGTTCTGTTACATCCATCGGAAATTCTGTATTCTACAAATGTGAATCTCTCAGTGATATAACGATTCCCAATTCTGTTACATCCATTGGCAGTAGTGCTTTTCAGGATTGCACTTCTCTTACAACTGTGACCATTGGGGAGAATAGCAGTCTTGGATCAATTGGTGCGAATGCCTTCTTTAGATGTAACGTACTGGCATCAATCAGGATTCCCAACTCTGTCACCGAAATAGGCATGAGTGCGTTTGCTAGTTGCACTGGACTCACGGAGCTTATCATAGGAAATTCTGTCACGTCTATAGGTAACAGTGCGTTCTACGGCCTTACTTTCTATGACTCAGACGGTACAACCGTACTTGAACAAACGGTTGCCAATTTGAAGGGATGTACATTCACAGGTGACGGTGATGGGAGATTGAAGAAAACCAGTTCCCCCACATACACGATCACGTTCGTGACCGACGGTACCTCATGTGAGGCTAAATCCGTAACTGCAGGTCAACGGATCGGTACGTTACCTACAACGACCAAGGACGGATACACCTTCAACGGTTGGTTCACATCGGCCAGCGGAGGGACAAAGGTCACGAGCACATACGAACCAACCGGGGATACGACACTCTATGCCCAATGGACTGCCGATACCGGATCGAAGACCAAGGGATTGGACACGAACGGTCAGTTCCTGTTGGTGACGTTCTCTGCGATCATAACGTTGACGGCGCTCGCATTGATCATCACGAGGAAACGCCCATGAGGTGATATCCTCCGGCCCTGTGCCGGAGGGCCCCTCTTTTCTTTTTATAATCAATCACACACCACACATCCCGGACCATTCGGGATTGTTTTTATATCCACAAACGAATCCATTCACGATAGCTATGGTCGAGAATGATTTTTCCGAATCCCTGCTGAATATCGTACTTGACGAGATAGACGACATAATAATCATCCTTGACACGGACCACACCATAGTATGGATCAACCGTGCCGGTCTGAACGCCTTCGGGGTGTCGTTGGAGGGCTCCATAGGCAAGAGATGTTACAAACTGTTCGGAAGGACGAATCCCTGCGAGGATTGCGACGTATTGTTGTACTCCAGCGGGGCGACGAGGGACAAGAGGATCAAGATCATCCCGAGGACCGGCAAGGAATACGTCTGTACATCCACACCTTTGTACAAGCACGACACGATAATGATGTACGTCCAGCACCTGACCGAGGTCAAGGACGGCATTGTCGACTGAACCGATAAATACCATTTATGCGATGGGGGAGTCGATTACAATGGAGTACGCAGAGTTCGCATACATCATCGGTGTCAGTGTGGTCTACCTCGTTTCTATACTTGTGTACAACAAGATCAAGAAGCCCAGGGAATACACCTACGACGACTGATCGTTCTGAAACGTCGCACCCGTATGCGGTGCGACACGTTCATTCATCTTAGATTGTCCTTTGCAAAGGTGTCATCATGACCGTCATACCCGCGGATACGCAAACATATATCATCGACGATAGGGTGTGATGTACATGTGGTATGACAAGCGCGGCATGAGGACGATATTCTACATCGGTGTCATGCTGTTCTGCATCGGCCTCGGTCTCTACATCCTCGAATTGAAGATACCTGCGATCATATTGATATGCGTAGGTGTCGCCGGCGTGATAATTGGTTTCAAGGGTCTGATCTTCAACCTGAAGATATCGGCCAAGAATAGAAAATAATGGAAATGGGGTCTCCCCCATTCGGGATCAGAATCTTCTGCGCCTGTCCTCTCTCGGAGGAGCATAGATCGCATAGCATTCCTTACAGTACACCGGTTTCCCTTCCGTGGGTTTGAAAGGGACCTCACATTCCTTGCCGCATGCGGAGCATGTGGTCTTGAAGAATTCGCGCGGTGGTCTGTTCCTGAAATTCCTGTCGCCGTAGGCCATGATATATATCCTCTATAGCATCCGAATAGAACACCCTGTGGGGGCGGACATTATGGGATGCATACATCGCATAATCCCGTAAGTAGATAAGTTCTGCCGTCGATGATCGTTTTTCAAGCAAATGCACGGTCGCACAATGATTATCTATGTGATCATAGGATTCGACACCGATGACGGATGGTATCAGTCAAAGAACGGGGATACTGATCGGAGAGGACGGTGTGAACGCTCTCGGGGATGCCTATGTGGTCCTTGCCGGAGTGGGTGCCGTCGGCGGTTATGCGCTGGAAGGGCTGGTCAGGGCAGGTGTGGGGCACATCAAGGTCATAGACGCGGATGTGTTCAATGATTCTAACCTTAACAGGCAGATACTTGCGACCGTGGACACGATCGGACGTCCCAAGGCGGAGGTGGCGATCGAACGTGCGAGATCGATCAATCCCGATATCGACATCACCGCGGAGCGGATGTTCGTCTCCGAGGAAACTATCTCCACATTCATGGAGAGGAGGCCGGATGTGCTGGTGGATGCCATCGATACGATACAGCATAAGGTATCGTTGCTCAGATATGCCGCTATGAACGATATCGTCACGTTCTCGTCCATGGGTGCCGCATTGCACATGGATGCGGGGAAGATACGTATCGCGAACGTCATGGACACCAAGGTCTGTCCGTTGGCAGCGAGGATAAGGCATGAGTTGAGGGATTTGGATACGAAGAACATAACATCCGTTTATTCTGAAGAGAAACCAATCCACGTGGAGATGGACCGTGACGAGCACGGGAAGAGCGTGTTGGGTTCGTTATCCACCATACCTGCGATATTCGGTATGACGCTCGCCAACGAAGCGATAAGATACATCCTCCGTCCGAAGGATGTCTGAAAAAGAATATAGGTGGTGGGTTGCCCCACCACCTTCAAAGTCTCTTCACACCTATGGTGATGTCCTTACCGGTGACATCCCAGGTCTTCACCTCATCACCGGTCGGTTCTGCGGCGAATGACATGGACTTCGCTCTGACCTCGTTGGAGATGAAGTCCTTCCACGTCTCGAAGTACTTGGTGAGCATCTCATCGGCACTGACCTGGATCTCGATATACTGCTCGACATTCAGTTTCATGTCCTTACGCATCTGCTGGATCCTTCTGATGAGCTCCCTGGTGTATCCTTCCGCTTCGATCTCGGGCGTGACATCGAAGTCGATGACGATCTGACCGTCGGTGTATTTCACAGCCTCCTTATCACGCGGCAGCATGTCGGGCGAGATGTATTCGATGCTCTTCACGTTACCCTGCTGTTTCAATACATCCTCGAACATCTTTACCGCATCGTAGGATTCCGCGGATTTACCGACGATCGAGACCCTCTTGAGGGGCCATCTGAGCTTACTGCCCATCTTCGCCCTCTCGGTGGCGATTATCTCCACGAGCTCCTGGATGATGCTCATGTTCGCTTCGATATCATCGGCGATGAATGCCTCGTTGGGTACGGGCCAATCCTCCATGTGCACTGTGACCTTCTTACCGCCCATGTGCTGGTAGATCTCCTCGCTGATGTGGGGTGTGATCGGTGCCATGACTATGGCGGTCTGCATGATCGCATAGTACAGTGTGCAGTATGATGCCAACTTATCGTTCTGCGAGTCCTCGTCCTCGGTCCAGCTGCGGTCCCTGATGAGCTTGACGTACCATTTGGACAGATCTTCCAAGATGTAATCCTCTATGGCACGTGCCGCCTTGTGCAGTTCCCTGGAATCGATACCGTCGCGTACGGCCGCCTTCATCCTCTCGGTGCGCGAGAACATCCATCTGTCCTCGTACCTGAAGTGATCCTTCATCACTTCCGGCGTGTACTTCTCGGGATCGAAGTCATCGATCTCCATGTACATGGATGCGAACTTCACCACGTTCCAATAGGTGTTCAGCACCTTCCATGCGTTCTTGGGACCTTCCTTCATCGGCGGGTTCTTCTTCACATCCCACTGGAAGCATGTATCGTCCCAGGGTGCGTTCGCCCTCACCGAGTACAGTCTCATCGCATCCGCACCGAACTCCGAAGCGACCTCTTTGGGCTCGACGACGTTACCCAATGACTTGGACATCTTCTGTCCCTTGGTGTCGAGCATCCACGCGTGCATCATGACCTCATCGTACGGTGCCCTGTCGAATGACATCACACCTGCTCCCAACTGGGAGTAGAACCATCCTCTGGTCTGATCGTGGGCCTCGACGATGAACCTGCAGGGCCACCACTTCTCGAACTCATCCTTCTTGGCAGGATATCCGAGCGATGCCCATGCCGCCACACCGGAATCGAACCACACGTCGAGGATATCCGATGCTCTCGTCATCGTTCCGCCGCACTTGGGGCATTTGAACGTGACCTTATCGATCCACGGCCTGTGTATATCCATTCCTTCGGTGTAACCGTCCCCGTCCTTCAGTTCGGAGACCTGACCGATGATCTTCCTTTCGCCGCATTTGCATTCCCATACGGGGAGCGGGATACCCCAGTACCTCTGCCTCGAGATGCACCAGTCCCTCGCACCGTCCACCCAGTTCTTCTCCCTGGTGGAACCGGCCCAATCGGGGACCCATTTCACCCTGTCGATCTCCTGGAGCATCCTCTCCTTGACCTTGGGGACCGCGAGGAACCACTGCCTCGTGTTCCTGTAGATGATGGGTGTCTTGCATCTCCAGCAGTGACCGTATCTGTGCTTGATCTTCTCGGAGTTGAGCAATAATCCCTTCTCCTTGAGGTATTTGATCACATCCTCGTTGACGGTCTTGACCTTGCGTCCGACCATCATCGGGAACTCTTCCGTGTATCTTCCCGATCCGTCCACGGGACAGAAGGGTGCGATGCCGAATCTCTTTCCCGTATCGTAATCGTCCGGACCGAATCCGGGTGCGGTGTGGACCAATCCCGTGTTGTCCTGTTCGACGTAATCTGCGGTGACGACCTTGTAGACGTACTCCGTCCTCTTGAGATATCTCTCGTCGATATCGAACGGCGGTACGTAGGCCATGCCGACCATGTCCGATCCCTTGTATCTCTCGATGATCTCGAGATCGTCGAATCCGCCCTTCTGTTTGATGTAATCGATCTGCGACTCCATGCAGATGATGTTCTCCGTCTCCCCCTCCTTCCTGAATGCGACCTTCGCATAGGTCATCTCGGGATGTGCCGCGACCGCAGCATTCGCGGGAAGTGTCCACGGTGTGGTGGTCCATATCAGGAGCGATGTGGACGGGTCGTCCACCAACGGGAACTTCACCATGACCGACGGATCGGTCTCGTCCCAATACTCTATCTCCGCCTCGGCAAGTGCGGTCTCGCACCTGGGGCACCATGTGACCACCCTGCTGGAGGAATCCAACAATCCCTTCTCGTTGGCCTTCTGTATGGTCCACCATGCGGATTCGATGTAATCGTTCCTGATGGTCTGATAGGGATGCTCCCAATCCATCCACACTCCGAGGTCCTTGAACTCCTCGGTCATGTCCTTCTGCAGTGACAGTGCATGCTCCTTACAGGTGTTGACGAAGTTGTCGATCCCTATGATCTCCTCGATCTCCTTCTTGGATCTGACACCGACCTCGTCCGGTTTACCCTCTCTGTTGACCCTTCCGGGTACGGAGATCTTCTTCTCCACCTGGACCTCGATCGGCAATCCGTGCATATCGAATCCCGGCTGATCGCGGACGTTGTATCCGTTCATCCTCCAGTATCTGATCAGGATATCCTTGATCGTCTTGTTCAGGGCGGTACCCATGTGCACATGGCCCGATGTGTACGGCGGACCGTCGACGAAGTAGAATCTCTCTCCGTCCTTACGTGCATCCTTGGTCTTGTGGTATGCGTCTTCGGAGTCCCAATAATCGCGGATCTCCTTCTCTATCACAGGTGCTGCATAATTGTTGCGGACTTGTTTTATCATCACGAGTCTCTCCATAATCGGAACTATCTTGTCCGATGGGACGGGTTACGCGGGTACATTATAAAAATATACACGGTCAGAGACTGTTGCCGCAGATGGGACATCTCCATCCGTTCTTGCCGTAGGTCATCCTGTTCCCGCAACGGCCGCAGTCCGGTGCGTTCATCTCTGCCTTCGGCACATCCATGGACACCTTCTTCGTCTTGATGTCATGCAATGCCCATACGAACAGGTCGTTGACCTCATCGTATGCCGATCTCGCCTCATCTGAGTAATATCTCAGATTCACCTCTTCGTTGAAGAGCCTGATCTGTATCTTCTTCAGTGCCTTGGCGATGTTGTTGTACATGTTCGACGAGATGGTATCCTTCTCGCTGACATTATCTCTGTACCTTATGTCGAGATAGACGATGGTGTCGTCGGCGAACTTCATGAATTTATCCTCATCGGGGAACACGGGCACGGAGAGGAGCATACGCTTCTTCTTGGACAGACTGGGTATGCGGTCTATTATCCCTTCGAGACAGTCCCTCATCTGTTCCCTCATCTCCCCGTCCACCTGTCCGTAGATCTTCCGTAGCTCGGGTATATCCTGCTCCCTCCCTACGGAACGCATCCTCGCGGCGGCATTCCTGAACTCGGAACCGCGTTTGTGCTTGAGGGTATCGATAAGATCCGGGATGTAATCGTCCGATGTGTCCATGGTATACAGGAAACCGACACATGCGTTGCTGACGTTCTCGTTGGATATCATTCTGAGTTCCTTGATATCACCGATCGCCTGCCTTTCTCTCAGGTTGGTGAGGAGCGTTATGATCTCTATCCTAACCCGTTGGTCGGGATTCCTCAGATGCTTCTGCAGGATGTCGTAGTATGTGGGATCGTACTCGGCGACGAGTCTTCTGTCCTCGGATATGGCACCTCTCCTTCCGGAGGATACGAAATCCACGCAATCGAGGAAATGTTGGAGATAGTCCATCCTGGCTGACATAATCCCTGCTCAGAATTGTTGAAGGGTTTTGATCCTGTCGCATGGACAGGATGTTGTGGTTTCAGAGTTCTTCCCTGGAGTCCAATGCCTTCTTGAGGACAGCGGTCTCTTCGGGTGTAAGCGTGATACCTTTGCTCATCTTGCTTCTGTCGGGTGACCATTCCCTGATGTCGTATTTGGGATCCTTATCATTCCAGCTGATGAGGTTGAGTTCTTTGGTCCATCCTTTGTTGGATTCGGACAATACGGCGATCATCTCGATGATTTCATATTTGAATTGGTCGGCCATGATAATCTATCATCCTTGTAGTCGAACTTATTATTTAAAACTCTAGTAAATAAAAATAAGGGAATGGAAGTAACGGTACCCGGATCAATGATCATACAATATGCATCATGTCGCGGATCCGGGTGCATATGCATAGCGGAGCACCACCCATCCAGTCACCGCTTCTTTCCATCACATGGCAGGAACTCAGAGGTCGGCCCTGAGAATAATTTATAAAGTAGTCCAATCATGGGTCGAGTATCCTTACGGATCAAGAGGAAGGCGGATGGCCTTCCGATATGGCAGGGATTTAATAGATGGATACTCAGTCGATGACGTTCGCAGCTTTTGCGGTCGTCTTAATTATATTGGTCTTGTTATCCGCATTCTTCTCGGCATCAGAGACTGCATTCACCAGCTCCAACAAGATAAGGCTCAAGAACTATGCGAACGAGGGTAACAAGAAGGCTGCCAGGGCATTGAAGCTCCTGGAAGATTATGACAAGCTCATCACCACGATCCTCGTGGGTAACAATCTGGTCAACATCCTCTCATCGTCAATCTGTACATGGTTGTTCACGACGTTGTTCGGCGGAATGGGTGTCGCATATGCGACGGTCTTCATGTTCGTCGTCATCCTACTGTGCGGAGAGATCACTCCCAAGAAGCTGGCGAAGACGAATGCGGAGAGATACGCCATGGCACTCGGTGGTCTGCTCAACTTCATGATCATCGTATTGACGCCTATCACGTTCTTCTTCAAGATGATCAACAAGATGACGCACACCAACGTCACCGAGGACGATGTCACGCTGACGGAGGATGAGTTGGTCGTGATGATCGATCAGATCAAGGACGAGGGTACGCTCGAGAAGACCGAGAGCGAACTGATCAAATCGGCGATAGAGTTCGACGACAAGGAGGTGACGGAGATACTCACACCCCGTGTGGATGTTGTCGGTATCGAGAAGTCGGCGAGCATGGACGAGCTGAAGGACACATTCATCACATCGGGATTCTCAAGGATCCCTGTCTACGACGGTACGATCGACAGCATCCTCGGTGTAATCTACGCCAAGGACTTCTACAACGCATACTTCAGGGAGAAGGGCGAAGGGAAGATCGTCGACATCATGCGTCCGGTGAAATTCATCCCGGAGAACACCACCGTGGCCAAGGCACTCACCGAGATACAGAGGTCCATGGTACAGATGATCATCGTCGTGGATTCCTACGGCGGAACGGTCGGTATCGTCTCGTTGGAGGATGTGCTCGAGGAGCTCGTCGGAGAGATATGGGACGAGAGCGACGAGGTGCAGCATTTCATCATGCGCGAGGAGGACGGTACGTATGCCGTTCTCGGCGACACGAACATCGACGACCTGATGCAGGAGATCGGCGTCGAGTTGGACCTCGGCGATTACGACGAACCCACCGTCAGCGGATACATACAGTACAAACTGGGTCGTGTACCGGTGAAGGGTGACAGGATCGAGAACGATCGCATGAAGATGATCGTCAGATCCGTGAAGAACCGTCGTGTGAAGATGGTGCAGGTCACTGTGAAACCTGAGGAGCATCAGAGCGAATGAGCTTGATGAGGTAATCCCTCATCAGGCCCACCGCTATCTCCTTCTTGGCTGGATGTGCCGCGATCTTGGCCGTGATCGATATCACATCACCGCTGTGGGATAACTCATATTCCCCAAGGACGGCCTTCTGTTTATCCAACCTCATGTAGAAGATGTCGTCATCGTCGATGCGTTCCTCGAGTTGGGGTTCTATTGATTCCAGTATATCCTTCCCGAGGTTCTTGAACACTCTCTCGCAATCCTTGTTGTGGGTGAGGTTGGCATCGATCACGGTTATCGGGTTGCCATGCAATCCTTCCGAGATGTCCACGTCGTATGCCTCGTCATCCTCGATGCCCGTGAGTCTCACGACGACATCATGGAGGAGATCCTCGTCTTCTGTAGCGTAGCATACGATCTTGACCTTAACCCAGTGGAATACAGGAGCCATGGACATTCGTAAGGATGGCGTTCTTATTAATGCATTCGCATCATCGGTGATGGATACCACCCACATCAGTGTGGCTCTTTCTATCTGGGTGAGAAGTTTACGAAGATTGCAATAGTTTTCTTTCGACAATCGTCGTATACAAATCCCCCATTCCATCGATGAAATCGCATATTTTTCAATGAATCCATACGATTTCATACACATCTGGGGAGGATTCAGTGATCTCAAGGGGCTAACTCTTTTATCTTCGAATACCACGTTGTCGTATGCCAAATTCAGGCAAAAAGAACGTCAGTCGTCTTACTGACTCCGAGATATCCATCGAAACGGTCGGGGGTAAGGCGATAAATCTTGCACAGATGACGAAGGATGGGTTCAGAGTACCCCCCGCATTCGCGATTACGGTCGATGCGTACGATTCATTCATCACGGACACCGGACTCAGGGAGAGGATCGGTGCCGAACTATCGAAGATAGATTTCGATGACGAGAGGTCCCTCTCCGCAGGTACGGAGAGGATACGTTTCATGATCTCTTCCGAGGATATGCCCGCATCACTCGTGGATGAGATCGATTCATTACTTTCGGAGTATGGCGACTCATACTATGCGGTTCGTTCATCCGCCGTTGCCGAGGACCTTCCGGATGCGAGCTTCGCAGGTCAGCAGGATACGTTCCTGTTCATCAAGGCCGCAGATGTGTGCAGGATGGCGATCCTCTGTTGGGCATCCTATTGGAACGAGCGTGCCGTGAAGTACAGGCATGATACAGGCATAGATCACATCTCCACCGGTATGGCCGTCGTCGTACAGAGGATGGTCTCCTCGGACACGAGCGGCGTAATGTTCACCGTCAACCCCGTGGACGGGAGTGACGATGTGGTCATAGAGTCCTCATGGGGTCTCGGGGAATCCATCGCCTCCGGTGTGATCACGCCGGACAGATTCGTATTGGGACGTGACGGTACCGTCAGGGAGAGGAACATAAGGCACAAGGTCAAAGGATACTTCCTCAGGGACGGTTCCAATCAGCTCATCGATATCGAACCTTCCAAGATAGATTCGTCCTCATCGGATGACGATCTCCTAAGGGAGGTCCTTGATCTCGGTCTGAGGTTGGAGGAGCATTTCAAGGCACCTCAGGATGTGGAATGGGCCGTCGAGGACGGTGTGCTCTATGTATTGCAATCAAGGAACATCACCACCATCACGAATTCCGATGAACACGACGATATCCTGTGGACAAGAGGATACGGTGACGAGTATTGGGCGGATGCCACCACACCCATGTTCTTCGACGTCATGGGAAAGATGCTCACGAAATACGTGAACCACGAGGGTGCCAAGATGATGGGTTACAAGGACCTGACATCCGGCCCGTTGATCAAACTCCACAAATCGAGAGCATATTTCAACACATGGGTGTTGGAACGTGTGTTCTCCTATTATCCGAGATTCGTACGTTCCAAGGAACTGCTGAACTATTTCCCGTTAAAGGATCAGGAACGTATATCGAAATATCCCACACATATGGGGAAGGCCTTATGGTCGCAGATCAGGGTCATGTTCCTGGATCCCGACGGATCGATGCTCCGTACGGACCGTGCATACAAGAAATGGGCACAGGGATTCATGGAGGTCTGTAAGGAATTTGATGATACCGACCTCACAAAGCTCACGGATCAGGAACTGTTCGACCTCTACAAAGGGGTGGAGAAGGCATCGATCAAACATTATCAGCTCATCCGTTACGGGATGGTATCACACTCTATCGCCACCAACCTGATGATAAAGAACTGGTTGATCAAATGGATCGACGATAAGGACGGGGCATATTATGCGGGATTGATCTCCGGATTGGAGAACAACAAGACCGTGGAGACCAACATCGGTTATTCGGAGATGGCCAAGACGGTCAGGAACGATCCCGAGTTGAAGAAGAGGATCGATTCCATGACATCCGAGGAGTTCGTGGATTGGTTGGGATCACAGGACAATGAACTGAAAGAACAGTTCGATGATTTCATCGAGACCTACGGTCACCGTTCCAATACCAGGGAGATGTACTATCCGAGATGGCGCGAGAACAAACCGTACGTGATAGATGTCGTGCGCTTACTTTCGCAATCCGAATCCGATCTGAAGGAATTGGAACAGAAGAGGCGTAAGGAACGCCTCGTATTGGAGAAGGAGGTCAAGAAGAAGATCAGGAGGAGTGGCATCACCGGTGTGTTCAGGTGCGCCCTCTACGGCGTGGTCCTCAAGTTGGCACAGAGGTACCTCACATTCAGGGAGAATCAGAGGTTCTATCTCGATCACATACTCTTCAGGGAACGTCTCGCCATATTGGAGATGGGAAGGCGTCTGGCGGAACGCGGTGTGATCCCTGCCAAGGAGGATGTGTTCTTCCTGTTCGAGGAGGAGGCATTGGATATCTTCATCTCCGGTTCCACCGAACCGGTCAAGGATATAGAGGCACGTAAGGCCGAGTTCTTCAAGTACACCCACATCTTGCCACCTAAATTCGTCAAGAACGGTATCGATTTCGACGATACGATCGCGATAGACTCATCCAACCTGGTGTACGGTACCGCATCGAGTCCCGGCGTGGTCACCGGAAGGATACATGTGATCGAGAGCATCGAAGGATTATCGGAGATTGAGGATGGTGATATCCTCGTCACGAGCAACACCGATCCCGGATGGACCGCGGCCTTCTCGAGGCTCGGGGGATTGATCACCGAGACCGGAGGTATACTCTCACACGGGGCGGTCATCTCCAGGGAATACAGGATCCCCGCCGTCACGGCGGTCATGGGTGCGACCAAACTGTTCAAGACGGGTCAGACCGTCACCGTCGACGGTAACGACGGCATAATCTATCTGGAGGAGAAGGAATGAAGGACCATATCGAATACAATGAGAGTCTGTACTTCAACTATCATGACGAATCCAACGATCTCACGGCGTTCATGAGGATCGGTAACAAACCGAACAAGAACGAGAAGAGTCTGTTCTATGTGATCATGACTCCCGATGACATCTACGGTTTCAGGCATGCCACCGCCTGCGAGGGCGATCCGAACTCGATCGGCGGACTGACGTTCTCCAAACTCCCGTCGGGAGCATGGTCGTTGAAGTATCAGGGTGTCGTGGTGGATATGAAGGCCAAGGAACCCAAGCCGATACCCGCTATGATGGACATCCAATGGGTGCCGAAGAATCCCGAGATGGATTACAAGAGATGCGTCAACGAGGCCCAGGCGGAGATGTCGAGCAAGGTCGCATCGGAACATTTGGAACAGTTCGGTATCGCCGACGGTACGTTGACCATCGGTGACAGGACCTACAACATCCACGGAACCGGCGAGAGGGACTTCAGTGCCGGTGTGAGGGATTGGGGATCGCCCAAGATGTGGGCTTGGATCAACTCCGTCTTCTTCGAGAAGGAGGCATTCAACATCACCAAGCTCTGCACCGATATGGGGGATGTGGATGCGGGTTACTTCTACACGAGGGGTGACAACCAACCGTTGAACGAGGTCGATATCGATCTCGATTACGAGAACGGTATGCCATCATCGTTCACGTTGAGCATGAAGGACATGTCCGGTACATCATATGATGTTCAAGGCAATGTGATCAGATTCGCTATGTTGCCCATGGGCAACAACAACGAGATGATGCTCGTGGAGACCATCTCCGAATACGTGTGGGATGGTAAGAAGGGATTCGGTATCGCCGAGTTCCTCATCCGCAGGGAATGAATCATCCATGGCCCTTCGGGGCCATGATACATCCTTCAGAACACTTCCAGAATGAAGGATATCAATGCCACGAACATGGCCTTCTTCGCCAATCTCTGACTCTTATGCGGGTCCTTGAACACGTATACCGCACACATCACGAACATGATGTCCGCGATGATCACTGTGTAATAGAGCACACCGTATGTCCCGGCGATCATCGGCTGTATGCTGAGTATCGGACCTGCGATGTAGAACGCGCTTGCGACGAACGAAGCGTTCCTCACGCCGATCGTCATCGGCAACGTAACCCTTCCTTCATCTGAGTTCATATCCTCGATATCCTTGGTGATCTCCCTTCCGACGGTCACCAATGATGCCATGGCGGCGACGATGATGTTGTCCATCGCAGCGCCCACAACGGCACCTCCCAGGAGGAACATCATACCCGTGAGCACGGCGATCGTTATGTTACCGATCAATCCCCTCTGTTTCAGGCATGTCTCGTATGCTATCATGAGCACACAGGCGACGATCACGATGATTATGCATTCGAGATCCCTCGTCAGAAGGGATACCAGAACGGAACCGAATAGCATTATCAGTCCCGCATACAGTGCGTTCTCCCTCTTCATCCTGCCGGAGGGTATCGGGCGTTCGGGATGTGCCGTCCTGTCGATCTCATGATCGACATAATCGTTGATGGCGTTCCCTCCGCATATGAACATGAATACGACGACTGCCGAGATGATCAGATTGACGTACTCATCCGCGATGTTCAATCCCGCGGCCATGAAACAGGCCACGAGCACACCTATCACTCCCATCACGGCATTGCCGGTCCTGAAGAGCTGGAGATACATGTTCATACCTTCAGTGATGGATTCCCATTATAATATCGTTTTACTTCGTCAAAAAGCCGTCTCGGGTGCGATATTCGTAACCGATGACGTTGAAGGGTTTTTCTATGATTATGTATGTACGGCGATTGCACATGGAGACCCAGGATATCATCGCATTGGCCTTGGTGTACGGCATCATAGCCATATCGCTGATAACAGCGAACATATTGGAGAGGAGAGGCATCGATTGTGACGTACGTAAGGTCGTCCACATGGGTGTAGGTTTTTTCGTCTTCGTATGGTGGATGTTCACCGAGAGTTGGATAATGTTGGTGTTCTTCACCGTCCCCTTCGCGATAATCCTGTTCCTTGCGATGTTCGGCGACAAGGTCATGCCGACCCATAAGCTGAACGATCTGACCGTCAACAAAGGTCATAGGACCGGGCTATTCTTCTATGCCATAACGATCACGGTGATGGTCATATTCTTCTGGGATCATTGGACTGCGGCGACCATCGGTATCGTGGCCATGACATTCGGTGATGCATTCGGCAGCATCATCGGCAGGAAGTATGGCAGACATAAGATAATCAACGGAAAATCCCTGGAAGGTTCCATCGGGGTGTTCGTGGCCACCGCCGTCATGGCGGCAGTGATTATCCTCTTCTACGGATGGCTCACGACCGTAGGATACTATCCGAGAGGGAACAGCATCGCCGTGATACCGTTCTGGGCGGTCGCCATCATCGCAGGATCGATATCCATGGTGACGGAAGCGATATCTCCCGGACAGTTCGACAATCTCGTGACACCGATCACGGTCGCTTTGGCCATGGTCGCATTGGGTCTGTGATAACATGGTCTGGTACGTCGTCGATGGTATGGATGGTTGCGGCAAGAGTACCGTCGCCAACATCATCAAGGACGAACTGGAATCGAAGGGAAGGAAGGTCCTGATCATAGAGCATCCCAACAAGAACATAATCATCGGTAAGCTGGAGAGGGCATTCCTCGAAGGGGATAGTAAGGCGCATGTGATGATGTCTACCCTGTTCTACATATGTGATGTGCTGCATTCCCTCATAACCGTGCGCAGCAGGAAGTACGAGGATTACGATGATGTGATCTTCGTGAGATACAGCATGGCGGTAGCATACATCTCCGACAGCATGTGTCAGTTGGCGTATGATGTGATAACGCGCATATTGCCGGTGCCCGATGTGAAGGTACTCGTGGACGTGGAACCGGAGACGGCCCTGTCACGTATAATGAGCCGTGGGGAGAATCTGGAGATATTCGAGACCGATGATAAGCTGAGGATCGTCCGCAGGAGGATGCTCAGTATATCGGATGGTTGGGCCGTTATTGACAACAGCGGCGATCTCGAATATGCGAAGGGACAGGTCTGCAAGGTGTTGGACGAGGTCTGATGCCATCGGTCTTGTTCATCGACCTGTGCATCGTTATGAATGATGTCCTCAATTCCTCTCATTGATGTTTGATCGAACATCATTTCTTGTCATTCCCTGTCTTGCGGTGATACTATGTTCGGCAATTATGAATGTGGCGTAATCGCCAACCCCAGACATTGATGCCGCCCGCGGGATCCCCCTTCCCTTCTGCTGTTCGATACCGTTTCCATCTCCCCAATTTTCTTGAAGGATGCAGGTTATTTTTTGGCATTCCAAAATTTCTATTATTTATTTTTTGCGAAACTACTTATATACATAATGCATACGTAAATTACAGAGAACGTAATTAGCCAGACAAGCGGTGAACGTACGGAAGAAAGGGAAACTCCCCCCATTGTTTCCCAAAGCAAAGGGGAGGCCACCCGGAACAAGTGATTCGGATGACGAAGAAAAGTAATGGATACAACAATAAAAATTCTAGCAAGAGACAGACCCCCAAAGATGTGAAGGTTGCAGGCACCTTCGCAGAGAAGACCATAGAGAAGGCACCTCCCAGACCCGTCACCGGTCCGGAGCAGTTCGCTAACAATATCTCGATGGTCCATTTCGGAAATTGGATAGGTGATCTTCTGAATTGGGGTGAACTGTACAGATCCGAATTGAAGGAGATAAACGCCAACAAGGTGGGTCGGCCTTATGAGTTCTCGGATTCGATGATAGCGATCATCCTGATCATGATGGTGTCCTTCAACTCCACATTTCGCATGATCGCGGGGGTCGCGAAGGGGCTTTTCGCGACCATCGGTATAGCATCTCCCTCCCCGTCAAGACTTCTCGAACGTGCCGATCAATTGATCGAAGGTAGGGGCATCAGAATCGATGATGAGCTCAGGGAAAGGTATGGGGGGCACATATTGGCCATATGTGTCAATGACAACATCACCACCAGAGTCAGGCGTGTCGGTATCGATGCATCCGGGATATCCATGTCGTCCATCAACACATGGAGAAAGAAGAAGTGGGATACCGGTCCGAAGGACCGGGGTTGGTTGAAGATCCATGCCCTCTGCGATGTGGATTCCGGCGAGGTCTTGGCATATGCGATCACCGATAACGAGGTCGGTGACGGACCGATGCTGAAGGTGTTGGTCAAGGCCGCCATGGAGAAGGGACATGATTTCGGCGAGTTGTATGCGGATAATGCGTATTGCACCAATGAGAATTGGATATTCCTGTGCAGGGAGATGAAGAAGAAGTTCATAACGAGCTTCAGATCGAATACCAACCCGACGAGCAACGGCTGTTTCGACAGGGGTCAGGCCGCGAAGCTATGGAACAGTCTGCAGTATGACGAGTGGGTGCAGGTCAGCGGCTATGGGACCAGATGGAAATGCGAATGCGTCTTCAGCGACCTGAAGCGTATCTTCCCGGAGAACATACGGGTCATGGGCGAGAAAGGGATCAAGCGCCTCCTGATAACGAGGATGGATATCTTCAACATGTACAAGGCGATCCGTGCCGAGAACATCGGCACGACGGGTAACGGAGTGACGATATCCGTTTGAACGGAACGATCGACGGGATGTGTCTTGACGGAGGTCGTGCGAATTAATTATCGAACAGAGTATTGCGGTGAATAATCTTTATATTGTAGACATCCATGTTTCTAATGTAGGTGGGTAAGTTGTCCCTGGAAGGGACTGCTCTGCCTACACTCATGTTCTCTTTTTCCGATACCTTGGAATTAGTTCTGAAGAACGCTTGAAATAAGATTGCAACAATCAACTCTAGAGATTGTGTAATGACATCCTTCTGCGAAGGATCCTGTATCGGAGAATGATGAAGTAGCCGAAGAATGACTGGTGGCCCCATTGTTGGTTGAGCACACCGAAATATCATTTCACAGATTCAAGCAATTCCGATATGGACTTCATCATAACCGGAAGATCCTCTGTCATGATATTCCAAACGATCCTCTTACTTACTTTACCGTAATTATGCGCAACGAAATCCCTGAACCTGCAGATGGAATTCCAATCAATATCTTTGCAATTGTCATTCAGCCATACATCGATCCTTTTCACATGCTCTTCGATCTGCATCAGGGAGAACGTACAGCTATGATCATATGCCTCATCGGAATGAAATCATCGATATAATCACCGAATCTCCTCATCAACGCACAGATGACATTGCATTGAGGAAGGATCTCTGTCAAAGTGACCTGATCTTATCATCCATAGATGAGGATCTCCGATGACACCATTGACTGGTAGAATCCGCTCTTTCCCACATCATCCCTGCAGACCACATCGACCTTGCAATTCAATACCGATTCCAATTCATCGATGAAATTCAGATAATCCTTCAATCTCACAAGATCTCCTTGATCGATGGACAGATCGTAATCACTGTCCTCCGTATAATCCCCTCTTGCCCTGGAGCCGAAGACGTATACCCTCTTCACGCCGTATTTTGCAGCAATCGGTGAGATGAGTCTTGACAACTCTTCGATATCGGTTACCATTCGAATCTACGTTCTAATCGTTGTTCTTTTATTTGACTATATGGACTTCAAAAGACTTCTGTCTTTGAAACAAGTATCGTAGAAAACAAGACTGGTGGTCCCATTGTGATATAAATTCAGCGAATAACCGAACACAATCCCGAAGAAGATGTTTCACGGAATCTGCAGAGTCGCCAACGATCATCAGAACGATACTACAGATTTCGTATGTGGACAAATCCAGGATCAGTATTCGGTGTAGATGCGGTGGACGTTCCCTTCCTCATCGATGAAGACAGGTTCCTCTTCTTCTATCTCCTCGCCCTCTTCCATTCCTTCGCGGAATGTCAAGTAATCATCGGTCTGGAGATCCATCTCCTTGACCACGGTCTCTTCGTCCTTTTTCTTGACTTTCTTCTTCTCATCTGCTGTCAAATGATCACCGTTGTTAGAATCGACGAGGGAGTATGAATACCTGGTGCAAAAAATAGGCAAGGGGTTTGATGGCGGTGGTCGAGGGTCACTTGCAAACTTCCCACGGATGCATATCCGTAGTGAGATCTCCGAAGACGTATCCGCAGACTCTTCCTGCCGTTCTCGTTCATCGGTCCAGAGAGTAGGCGATTACGATTGTGCGGAGACCTATGCCGATGTGTTCCTGAAGACCGGTGTGGTGATGGCAATCAATAAGGGTGCCGGATCCGTGAAACACGAGGAGGCGGGGTGGGAAAATGTGAAGAGACGTTACGGACGCCTCTTCAGGAATGATGATTTTCCCAGGCATAAGGTCCCTCCGGGACAGATGCTGAGGTATATGGCAAGGAACGGGGAATCGGAACTGGTCGGATGGTCCCTTCGTAATCTTGACATGTCCAGGAGGAAGAGGATATCCGGGGAATTGGCGAGACGGAGGCATGTCTGCGAGACCGTCCATCATGCCATGAAACGCTGGGTGGATCTCACAGTTAGGGATCCCCGCGAAGAATTCGCGGAGGCACGTATGTGCCTCAGACTGATGGTCTGTTCGCTCCTCTGTCTGTTGTTCAAGCCATACGAGATCTGAATCCGCGGTAGAAGGGTGCAGAGCCGCCGCGGTTTTATGCTATTGAATCAGCGGCAGCTATGCGGAACAGTCATTGAATCGATGACGTACTAAGTATTTCATCGACTCACATGCAGATCTTTCGATTTCTGAATGGTGCATAAGCACCATCTATGCCATATTATTGACCGATCACGAAGGTGTTCACACCGATCTTTCGATGGCCAGCGTATAAACTAGGCCCGTTTCAGTGAGGTCATGGGGTCACTGAAATCACAAGTCTTTGAAACAAGTATCATAGAAAAGAAGACTGGTGGCCCCATTGTAATATAAATTCAGCGAATAACCGAACACAATCACCACTTACTCCAATAGTGTATGTGCCTAACTCAATCACCTATAGATTTGTCAACTTACCACATTTAAAGTCTACTTAAAGTCTACATTTAAAGCCTACTATTCTTTACTTTTAATAAGAAAATGACCTATTTAGCAATAAAATCAATTATTTTTGATTGATTTTCTCAATAATCAATGCATTTACACAGTATATGTTGTGTAAAAACAATTAAAGTCTACTTGAATAGTAGACTTTAACCTACGTCGAACGCATGTTCAGCACTACACTGATTCTGTGGCGCGTTCGATCTATCTTCGTCTGAAGAAACGGCGTTAAGTCATCAAATTTCCTGTTCTTGTGCCAAAATCCGGTGCGGAAAAGCCGGGAACGACAGGTATATGTAGTGCTATATACATTACT
>CAVJRF010000023.1:0-20669 GCA_963651945.1 Eggerthellaceae bacterium
AATCAGGCATCGTTGGACGCCTTCTGACATCGTTCTCCCGTAAATGGGAACGAGGAATGCACCTGCGGATAACGTGCAATCCCAGCGGAAGCTAGGTCAACAATTAGGCGTAACTGTCAAACTCAGGATAGTAATCAAAATGGATTCACATGTACCATGACATGTTTGACCTTGGAGAACTCGCTTTCGATCCTGTCGTGGACCTCCTCTGCGATCCTGTGCCCTTCCTCGACCGTGAGCTTACTGTCGACCGCTATCTCCACATCGACGTAGATCCTGTTACCGAACAGTCTCGTGTGGATCGAGTCTATGCTCTTCACACCATCCACATTGCATATGACGACCCTCAGGGAGTTCTCCGTGTTGTCGTCGCATGAGGTGTCCAACATCTTCTTGTACGAATCGTTGAGGATGTCCCATGCCACCTTGATGATGAAGATCGATATGACCAAACTCGCGATCGGATCGGCTATCGGGTAGCCCATCATCGCAAGTGCGATACCGATCAATGCACCGATCGATGACAACGCATCGGACCTGTGATGCCAAGCATCGGCCCTGAACGCATCGCTGTCGATCATCTTCGCATAGTGCATAGTATACCAGAACATCCCTTCCTTGACGACGATCGAGACTATGGCCGCGATCAGGGGAAGGATGGTGGGCGTGTTGTCCACATACGTTCCGTTGATCATGGACGTGATGGCGGAATACATGATGCCTATCGCGGTCACGATCAATATCATCGATAGGATCTGTGATGCGATGCATTCGATACGCTCGTGTCCGTACGGATGCTCGTGATCCGTACCTTTCCTTGAGATCTTGGCACCGACGAACGCTATCGCGGTAGCGAACACATCCGACAGAGAATGCGCGGCATCCGAGATCATGGCCGCAGAATTACCGATGATACCTGCGAAGAGCTTGAACAGGGAGAGGACTATGTTCCCGCCTACTCCGATCACCGTCAGATGTTTGATGATCCTCTTCTCCTCTTCGCAACTCATCGGATAACGAATAAAGAGCCGATATATAGGTGCTTTTATGATGGTTTTTAGGATCAACTATTATCCATAGGTCGTTGACTATGCGTTCAGGACCCTACGGTCATGCCCTTCTCCACATTCCTCTGTGTCAGCAATGCCACACCCAGGATGGTCATGGCACCGATGGAGTGACCGAGGACGAGTCCCCAGAAGATACCGTCCATGTCCATGAACGATGCGAGCAGTATGAACGACCCTATCAGAGCGAGGTTCCTCCATACGGCACAGAACACGGAGTAATTCGGACGCCCCATGGCCTGGAGATAACCGGAACATATGGGCGTGAACGCGAACAACGCCGAATACAGGCACATTATCCTGAGCGCATGGACCATCTTGGGTCTGAGCGCGGCCATCTCATCCGAGTATGTGAAGATGAACAGTGCCTGTTCGGAGAATATCTCGGTGATTATCGCGAGACAGATCACAGCGCCTAAAGATAGCATCAATGCGTAACGGAAGGATGCCTTCATCCTGTCCGCATCCCTCTGACCGAAGGCGGATGATGCGACCGGCACCAATGCGGAACCTATGGCCATGGCCGGGATGACGATCAGATCGATCAGGTTGTCCGGTGTGGAGTATATGGTGAGTCCCTCGGAACCGCCCGTGTTGATGACGATCACGTTCAGCACCGCATTCATGGCGTACATCACGGCATATTCTATCATCTGAGGTATGGCCGCTACGGAGACCATCCTCATCTGCTCCTTCTCATACTTCATATGCGAACGGTCGATGGTGAGGTAGGTCCTCCTGCTCATGACGAAGTATATCCCTATGAGCAGCGAGAACACCGTGGCGATCACGGTGGCGATCGCCGCACCGCGTACGCCCATGTCAAGCCAATAGATGAAGACGGGATCCAAGATGATGTTCGATATCGCCATCACGATCATCATGACCGTGGATAGTGATGTCGCACCCTGTCCGTTCAGGATACCACCGATCGCACCGTTCATGAGGATGATTATGGCGCATATGCTGTAGATTGTGAGGTATGATTCTGCCATATCGATGACGTCACCGGCACCGAGGATCGTGAGGATGCCTCTCTGCGATATGAGCAATATGGGGGTGAGGACTATGGCGAACACCAATCCGAACAGCAATGCCTGCGACGCGGCATTGCATGCCTTCTCCTTGTCGCCCGCACCTATCATCCTGGAGATGATGGCGGATGCTCCCACTCCGAGACCGCTTCCGAGACCGACTATGGTCATGTAGATCGGTATGACGACGGCGATGGCGGCCATCGCATCTACTCCGAGACCGGAGCACCATGCACGGTCCGCGAGGACGTTGACCTGCGATACCAATAATGATAGGATCAGAGGGATGGCCAACTTGCGTATGGCGACCTTCGGATTGCCTAGAAGTATCGAGACGTTATCCTCCGCTGTCATGATGCGTGGCCCATGTAAAGCCTTATTAAATATCTTTTGAGAACGGGGCCGTTCGTTCCGGCATTATTCTAAAAAAGGAATGTCCGGGGCGTTAGCCCCGGTAAAGTGTTCAGCTGAACAGGATTCCCCTGTCGATCATGATCTTCAGCAAGAAGTAGATGAGGAAGATGATGGCGAGTGCCCAGATGATGACTGTGATCTCCTTGGACTTCTTCGTCACGACCTTTCCGATCACGAATGCGAAGATACCGAATGCGATACCGTCGGTGATCGAACCGGAGAGACCCATCATGAAGATCGTCATGAATGCCATTGCGCACATGACGGGGTCGTCCCACTCGATGTCCTTGACGTTCTTGATCATCATGATACCGACGAGCACGAGTGCACCGACGGTACATGCGGATGTGAACGTTCCGAAGAATCCGGAGAAGAACAATGCGACGATGAACAGGATACCGACGACGATCGGCATGATACCTGTCCTTGCACCGGCACTGATACCTGTCGTGGACTCGATGAACGATGTCGTGGTGGATGTACCGCAGACGGCTCCCGCGACGGTAGCGACAGCATCACACGTGAGTGCCTTGCTTCCGTTCTTGAGGTGTCCGTTCTCATCGATCATACCTGCGGCACCGCCGACACCGATGAGGGTTCCGGCCGTGTCGAACATGTCGACGACGAACAGTGAGACAGCGGCTGCGATGAATGAGGGCCACATCGCGTTCTCGAACATCTCGAAGTTGGTGAACACCGCACCGAAGAGTCCGAAGTCGGGTGTCGACACGAACGATTCGGGTGACCATGTGGGGATGAGGTAGATACCCTGCTCGACGAGGTCGGATGTCGCTCCGGCGTTACCCATGATGATACCGACGACCCATGTCGCTATGAGACCGACGATGACCGCGTACCATTTCTTCATGAACCAAAGGACGAGCGTCAAGAGAAGACAGAACAGTGACAGGAGGACTCCGGGGTCACCGAGGTCACCGATGGCCATTGCACTGCCGTTACCGTGAACGATGATACCTGCGTTGTAGAGACCAACGACGGAGATGAAGAAACCGATACCTGCCGAGATGGCGAGTTTCATCGAACCGGGGATCTCGTCGAGGATCCTCTCCCTCCATCCGGAGACCGTGAGGAGCAGGAACAGGATACCCGAGATGAAGACGATCATCAGACCCTGTTCGAATGTGAATCCCATTCCCAGACAGATGGTGTACGACAGGAATGCGTTCACACCCATACCGGGCGCTAGCGCGACCGGGAATCTGGAGTAGATACCCATCAGGATACATGCGATGATGGCTGCCATCGCGGTAGCAGTGAATAGCTGCTCGGTCGTGTAGCCCGGTGCAGCGGGACCGAGGATGTTGGGGTTGACGATCAGGATATAGGCCATGGCGAGGAATGTGATCACTCCTCCCCTTAGTTCCGTACCGAACGTCGAGCCTCTCTCGGTGATTCTGAAATATGAATCGATTGAAGCTTTAAAATCGCTCATGGATTTTTGTATTTGTTAATCGAATATAAGGGTAATGATTTAATAGTGTGAGAGAGGGCCTCCTCTCATTCTAGTTTTGAATAATATATGAAGGGGAGATGATGCATCCCTTCAGGGATGCACCCCTCGTTTCATTCCTCGGTTTCCTCGAATTGGCTGTTGTAGAGCCCTTCGTAGAACCCTCCCTTCGCAAGAAGTTCCTCATGCGTACCCTGTTCGATGATCGAACCCTCATTCATCACGAGGATGAGGTCGGAGTTCTTGATCGTCGAGAGACGGTGGGCGATCACGAACGATGTCCTGTTCTCGGCGAGACGGTCCATGGCCTCCTGAATGATCCTTTCCGTCCTCGTATCGACGGAGCTTGTGGCCTCGTCCAATATGAGGAGCGGTGATTTGTCGATCATCGCACGTGCGATGGTGATCTGCTGCCTCTGACCGGCGGAGAGCGTAGCGGTGCTTCCGAGCTTGGTATCGTATCCATCGGGGAGGGTGGTGATGAAGTGGTGTATGCCGACGGCCTTACATGCCTCGATGACCTCCTCGTCACTGACATTCTCCCTGCAGTACACTATGTTCTCCTTGATCGTGCCTTCGAAGAGCCAGGTATCCTGGAGTACCATGCAGAACTGCTCGTGCACGTTCTCTCTCGGGATGTCCTTGATCGATACCCCGTCGAGGAGTATATCTCCGCTGGTGACGTCGTAGAACTTCATCAGGAGGTTGACCATGGTGGTCTTACCGGCACCCGTCGGCCCTACGATGGCGATCTTCTGTCCCGGTTCGACGGAAGCGGAGAATCCGTGGATCGTTTCCTCTCCTTCCACATATCCGAAATGGACATCCTTGAACTCCACCCTACCTTTGGCGTTGATACGCTTGGTGAGCATCGACTCGTCGGAGAGCTCCGGTGTATCGAGGAACTCGAACACACGCTCGGAACCTGCTGCGACGGACTGCATGCTGGTGAAGGCCTGCGACATCTGTGCCAGGGGCTGTGTGAACAACCTGACGTAGATCATGAACGCGACTATCGTACCTATGTCGGTCTTACCGTCGAGTACGAGTATCGCACCCACGACGCACACCGCCACATATCCGAAGTTCCCGATGAAGCTCATCAGCGGCATCATGAGTCCGCTGAGGAACTGCGAGAAGAACGCGCTCTTCGCAAGACTGTCGTTGATACCGTTGAAACTCTCGGTGGCCTGTTCCTCTCCGTTGTATGCCTTGACTATATTGTGGGCACCGTATGTCTCGGCGATATGACCGTTCATCCTACCGAGGTCGTCCTGCTGCCTGTCGAAGTACTTCTGGGACCTCGACATTATGATACCCATCAGCGCTATTCCTGCCAGGGATGATACCACGGCGGTGATCATCATGAGCACGTTGGTGACCGTCATCATGACGATCGAACCGATGAATAGCGTAACGGATGACACCAGCATACCTATGGCCTGGTTCATGGACTGACCCATGGTATCCGCGTCGTTGGTGACACGGCTCATGATGTCTCCCGTGGATGTCTTGTCGAAGTAGCTCAGCGGTATACGGTTGATCTTCCTGGAGATGTCCCTGCGGAGGTTACCTGCGGTCCTCTGTGTGACCGTTGCGAGTATCAGACCCTGTACGAGCATCAACACCGCACTCACGAGGTAGATGACGGTGAGTATCACACCGTATCTTCCGATCTCGTCCAACGGTATGCCGGTCATGATGTTGTCGGTCATGATGTTGGTCATGTCCCTGAGCACGTTGGGTCCGAGCAGCGAGAGTACCGTACCTATCATGGAGAGTATTATCGCGAGTACGATGTACTTGCGGTATCTGTCCATGTAGCCGAAGAGTCTCTTCCATGACTGTACCAGATCCTTGGGTTTCTCTCCCTTGGGCCTGTCGAATCCGGGTCCGTGTCTGTGTGGCGGACTCATCTCAACTCCTCCTCTGACAACTGTGAATATGCGATCTCACGATACACATCGCATGATTGCATCAACTGATCGTGCGTCCCTTGGCCCACTACCTTACCTTCATCGAGGACGATGATATCATCGGCATCGATGATGGTACCGATCCTCTGTGCGACTATGAGCGTGGTCGCATCCTTCGTCTCGCGTTTGAGCGCATCGCGGAGTTGACGGTCCGTCCTGTAATCCAATGCGGAGAAGGAATCGTCGAAGATGTAGATCTCCGGATCCCTGCATACGGCACGTGCGATGGCTATACGCTGTTTCTGACCGCCCGAGAGGTTGGTACCTCCCTCGGAGACCATCCTCTGGTATCCTCCCTCTCCCTTCTCGACGAAGTCCTTACCCTGGGCGATGGACACCGCCCTCATGACATCGTCATCGGTGCGGTCGTCGCTGGTATCCCCGTACTTGACGTTATCCGAGATGGTCTGATTGAACATGACCGCCTTCTGCGGAACGTATCCGATCCTGTCGCGGAGATCCTTGAGCTTGTAATCCCTGACATCCATGCCGTCCACCAGGACCTTCCCTTCGCTCACGTCGTAGAAACGTGGGATGAGGTTGACCAATGTGGTCTTACCGCTTCCCGTGGCACCGATGAATGCCACGGTCTGCCCTTTCCTGGCGTCGAAGGATATGTCCTTCAGTACGTAGTCCCCGGATCCCGGATATTTGAACGATACATCCTTGAAGGATATCGTTCCCTTCTCGTCGGATGTGTTGACGGATGCACCGTCGGTTATGGACGGTTCCGTATCGATGACCTCCTGTATCCTCTTGGCAGCGACCATCGCACGGGGGACGATCATGAAGATGATTACCAACATCAGGAATGCCATGATGATCTGCATCGCATACGACGAGAACACGATCATGTTGGAGAATTCGGTGAACTTGCCCATACCCTCGGACCTGTCGATGATGTACGCTCCCAACCAATAGATGGCGAGCGACAGGAAGCTCATGACCGTGCTCATGAGCGGCGACATGACAGCCAACGCACGCGTTATGGTCACATGGGTATTGGTGATGTCGTCGTTGGCGACATCGAACTTCTTCTCCTGGTAGTTCTCCGCGTTGTATGCGTGTACGACACGGAGTCCGTTGAGGTTCTCCTTCGTGACGCGGTTGAGATCATCACTGAGCCACTGGATCCTCTTGAATCTCGGTACGACGAACAACATGACGCATCCGATGCATACGATCAGTACGACCACGGCGATGGCCGTGACGATACTCCATTCGAGATTCTTGCCGAGGATCTTCGATATCGCCCAGATCGCGAGGATCGGTGCCTTTATGACCACCTGCAATCCCATTGCGACGGCCATCTGTATCTGTGTGACATCGTTGGTGGAACGCGTGATGAGCGATGGTATGGAGAACCTGTTGATCTCCTCCAGAGAGAAGTTCTCCACATTATCGAACTGCTTCTTACGGAGGGTGGCGGACAGGCTTGCCGCGATGTATGCCGCTATGAATCCGCAAATGACGGATGCGAAGAGCGAACCGAACGCACATGCGAGCATCTTCCAACCGTCGGATATGACGGAATCCACCGAACCACCTGTAGAGATGGTCTCGGTTATGCTCGTCATGTAGCCCGGTATCTCGAGGTCGAGGTACACCTGCACGCAGACGAAGGCCACGATGAATCCGATCAGTCCCCAATCCTTCTTCCTGAGGTATCTGAATATCATCTGCGGGCCTCCATATCGTCCTTGAGCTTCTGTTTGATCTTCAGATCGATACGGGCAAGTGTCTCCCTCTCCTCATCGGTGAGGTCGCTGAGGAGCTCCTCCCATGCACCGTCTATCGCTTCGCCTATGCTCTTGACGGCCTTCCTTCCCTTCTCGGTGAGATAGAGGCTGTACTCGCGGGAACCCTCGTTCATATCCACGATGAACCCGTTGGCGATCAGCAATCTGACGACACGGGTCGTCAGTGCCTTATCGACGAACATATCCTCCGATAATTCCTTCAGGGATGTGCCCTCGTTATCGTGTATCACCATCAGGAACTGACCGTGGGTACGTTTTAGACCCATGGATTCCGAGATCGGTGATACGCGTCTTTCGATGAAGTTCTTCATCGCCTGTGGATTGATATCCACATCACATCTTCTCATAGGAGTTGACATATCAACTTAGTATATATGGTTGACGTATCAACTGACATTTGAAGATGGAAGCATTTTATCCGCCGGATGTGTTGTCCAGCGTATGCTGATAGATGCTCACATACACATGTGGGAAAGACGGTGCCTTCCCGACGAGGCCGTAAGGAGATATCTCGGACCGTTGTCCAAACTGAAGGAGCTGGGGCTCGACGGGATCCTGGATTTCAGATTGGACGAGGACTACCCGTTCCCGGATTATGATGTGAAGATCGACGAACCGATCAGCATGATGGATGCCAACCATGTGGATTACGCCGTGGTATTGGCCACGGATTTCGGTCTCATAAACGAAGGGCGTATGACCAATTACGAGTACATGGATTGGGTCTTCCAACGCTGTTCCGTGGACGACCGTTTCATCCCGTTCATCGGTATCGATCCGAACAGAAGGGATGCGATCGAGATGCTTGACAACATGGTATCCAAATACGATCCCAAGGGATTGAAGGTCTATCCGGCGACGGGATTCTATCCCGATGATGACAGATACGATCAATTCTGGGGAAGGGTGGAGGAGTATGGGTTGATAGTCACATCCCATGCGGGTATGGCACTCCCTCCTTTGGATGAGAGGTACTGCCACCCCAGCAGCTTCGCCAAGGTGGCGGAGAGACATCCCGAGATGAAAGTGATCATAGCCCATCTGGGCGGGAAGTTCCACGACGAACTGTTCCCGCTGATGGATGAACATGAGAACATCTACACCGACTGTTCCGCATTGCAGGGATGGGCAGCAGAGGATATCACGATGATAGACAAGAGATTGGATGCCGTCACATCGAGATATCCCAAGAGGGTGGTGTTCGGAACGGATTTCCCGTTGTATGAAGATCACACGAACATGTACCGTTTCCTGGACATCATAAGGAATGGCAAATGGGGCAACGACACCATCAAGAAGGATCTTCTGGGTAACAATATGGCACGTCTGCTCGGTATCTAATCAATAAATATCAATAGAGCGTTCCGTAGGATATGTCAGAAGGTGAGACCTCCTCAGGTATCGATTGGGCAGCCCTGAGTGAGACTTTGAACAGTTATCATGTGCCGGAGATGGCCCTGATATTGGCAGGGGTATTGGCCATATTGATAGCATATCTGTATGTCAAGGACAAGGACGGCATCAACTACAAGCTAGTCATGCTATTGGGGGTGCTGGTGGGTGCCGTCACAGCCGTTCTCTGTGTGACTTCGTCATTGAAGGGGACCATGAGCACGTTGATCATAGTGGTCGTAGCGTGTTTCGCACTGATCATCAGACCGTTCCGTGATGTGAAGTTCGCGGTCGTGTTCGCATTCTTCGCCATGGTCGTGGTGTACATCTTCCTCGGTGGCCTTACGGGTAATTTGGAAGCATTGGCATCGGGATGGCCGAGGATCGTGGTGTCGTTCGTGGCCGGTGCCATCGTCTACCTGATGTTGATGTTCCTTCAGGACCTCACGCTCATGTTCGCGAAGATATTCAACATGTGGCCCGTGCTGATGATATTGGGTATCATCTGTATCGCCGAGGGTATCTCGATCTTCAGCGGACACGGTTCGGTGTACGATATGCTGAAGGCATTCCTCGATTCGAACAAGAGTGTCATCCTAGCACTGTTGTGAGGATGGGGTATCCAGCCCCCATCCATACATCGGTCACGGCCGAAATCGGCGTGACCAATTCCCTTTTTATATAGCTATTATATTGTCGGGAACTAAGAATGGATGATTGGCATCCGGCATTACCTTTAAATCATATAAGGTTATGAAGTGCCAAGCGGGCCGGTGGCTTAGCTAGGATATAGCGCTGGCCTTCTAAGCCAGACGCCTCGGGTTCGAATCCCGACCGGCCCGCCAATGCATTCGCATTCAAAAAGAGGAGACATCATGAAGAGAGGCTCACGCGCCTGGAAGAAACGCGGTAACCAGCGTTGGAAATGGCGCAAGAAGAAGATGAGAAGAAGAAAGAAAGCACAGAAGATGCGCAAACAGTAAGTCTGATCATAATTAGGTTTACACGGGGGTTTAGGCTAACCTGGTAGACTAGCGGGCTCCAGTTATAGAGCGTGATTAGAAATGGGTTTGCTGACAGTTGTGATGAATAACTGGAGCGATGACTCATAATTTCGCTGGGGGTAGCTCCCCCAGTGGTGGAAACCCGCCTATAGGGGTTCAAATCCCCTAGCCCCCACTCAGCGCATCGTCTGATTTCTTTACCCACCCCACGGGATGGGTCAAACTTCTTCTTTATCTTTATATGGCGATTCGATCGCACGATTTGTATTCTTTAACCGTACCGTAAGGTACGTTCGTAGAAAAATGATTGAAAGGGCTTTCGCCCTCTCAGTTCTTGAAACTGTGTATGGGTGCGGGGATCCTTCCGCCGCGGTTCACGAATTCGTCACATCTGAACTCGTTGACCTTCATGATCGGGGCCCTACCTAACAATCCGCCGAATTCCGCGGAATCTCCGACATCCTTTCCGATCACGGGGATGATCCTGACGGCCGTCGTCTTCTGGTTCACCATACCGATGGCCATCTCGTCGGCGATTATACCGGAGATCGTCTCGGGTGTTGTCTTACCGGGTATGGCGATCATATCCAATCCCACGGAGCAGACGCACGTCATCGCTTCCAACTTCTCCAGGGTGAGCGAACCGATCGTTGCCGCCTCTATCATGCTGGCGTCCTCGCTCACGGGTATGAACGCACCGGACAATCCGCCGACATAGGACGATGCCATGACACCGCCCTTCTTCACCTGGTCGTTGAGTATGGCGAGTGCGGCCGTCGTACCGGGAGCACCGACCCTCTCGAGACCCATTCCCTGAAGGATGTCTGCGATGCTGTCACCTATTGCAGGCGTGGGTGCCAGGGAGAGATCGAGGATACCGAACGGTACGTTGAGCCTCTTGGACGCTTCCTTACCTACGAGCTGTCCGACCCTCGTGACCTTGAATGCGGTCTTCTTGATCGTCTCGCAGAGTTCCTCGAAGTTCGCACCCCTGCAGCTCTCTATGGCCGTCTTCACCACACCGGGTCCGCTGACACCGACGTTTATCACGGCATCCCCTTCGGTCACACCGTGGAACGCACCGGCCATGAACGGATTGTCATCCGGCGGGTTGCAGAACACGACAAGCTTGGCACATCCGATAGAGTCGTTCTCCTTCGTGGCCTCTGCCGTTCTCTTGACGATGTCCCCCATCATCCTGACGGCATCCATGTTGATACCGATCTTCGTGGAACCCAATCCTATGGAGCTGCATACGTTGTTGGTTGTGGCCAATGCCTTCGGTATGGACTCCATGAGCATCCTGTCGGCCTTGGTCATGTCCTTGATCGGCAATGCCGAGAATCCGCCTATGAAGTTGATACCGATCTTCGCCGCCGCCTTGTCCAACGCTCTTGCGATGGATACATAATCGTCCGGAGTGTCGCATGCGGCACCTCCGATCAGCGATATCGGTGTGACTGACACCCTCTTGTTGACTATCGGTATGCCGTATTCGAGACCTATTTCGTCACCGACCGATACGAGGTTCTTGGCGAGGGTGGTGATCTTGGCGTAGACCTTCTCGCAGAGACTGTCGACATCGGGGTCGATACAATCCATGAGGTTGATACCCATGGTGATCGTCCTAACATCGAGATTCTCCTGTGAGATCATCTTGTTGGTCTCGAGGACCTCGTTAATGTTGATCACGGACATCCGATCATATCCTGTGCATCATATCGAAGATCTCTTCGCGCTGGGCCTTGATCACGCATTTGACATCCTCGGCCACGGCATCGAGTCCATCCGTGAGATCGGCGAAGCTCCCTTTGTATCTCGACGTGTCGACGATCATCATCATGTTGATGTATTCCTGTACCGTCGTCTGTGCGATATCGAGGATGTTTATGTCGTTCTCAGAGAAGAACGTACAGACCTTGGCGATGATACCGACCGTGTCCTTCCCTACAAGCGTTACGATTGTCCTTTCCATTTGGTTCAGCTCCGTTACTGTTCTGCCAGGATGGCGTATTCATATGAATCTGCAAGTGCTATGAGCGATGCCTCCACGACGTTCTCGGACACACCTATTGTGGTCCACGTGGATTTACCGTCGGTGGATTTGATCAGTACCCTTACCCAGGATTCGGTACCGCAGTTCTCGTCTATCACACGTACCTTGTAATCCGTGAGTCTGATCCTCTTGATGATCTCGGGATAGAATTTGCTGAGTGCCTTCCTCAACGCCCTATCCAAGGCGTTGACCGGACCTTCGCAGTCCGCCGCGGTGTGCTCTATCTCTCCCAACTTGTCGGCTATCTTTATGCTGGCCTCGGAGATGAGTTGCGTCGTACCTACACCGTCTATGTTCAGCCTGAATCCGCGTATGTCGAAGGGTCTTGATTCCTTGTCCAATATCCTCTCCACGAGGAGTTTGAAACTCGCATCCGCCGTCTCGAACTGATATCCTTTCGCTTCCAGTTCCTTCACGCGTGCGAGGATCCTGTTCACCCCGTCCTTATCGGCATCGATGTTCATCTCTGACAGTTTCTTCAGGACGTTGGATTTACCGGACATGTCGGATACGACTATGTTCCTGTGGTTACCGACGGATTCCGGAGGTACGTGCTCGTACGTGGCCGGATCCTTCATCAGTGCGCTGACGTGCATACCGCCCTTGTGCGTGAACGCCTTGTCACCGACGTACGGCATATGAGCGAGATGTCTCGTGTTCGCAGATTCCGAAACGGAATAGCTCAGCGACCTCAGATCCGTGAGGTCCATGGGCATCTCGTACCCGAGTTTGAACTTGAGATCGGGTATCACCGAACAGAGATTGGCGTTACCGCATCTCTCGCCGATACCGTTGACGGTACCCTGTACCATCGTCGCACCGCTCTCAACGGCCATGAGCGAGCATGCCACCGCGAGTTCGGAGTCGTTGTGACAATGGATGCCGACTCTGGGGAATCTCTCGCATACGCGCGAGACGACCTTCCCGATGTACGACGGTAACGAACCTCCATTGGTATCGCAGAGGACTATCCATTCCGCACCGCCGGCTATGGCGGCATCGATGACCTCTATCGCATACTTCTCGTTGGCCTTGTAACCGTCGAAGAAGTGTTCGGCATCGAAGATGACCTTCTTGCCGTTGTCCCTGAGGAATGATACGCTATCTTTGATCATCCTCAGGTTCTCTTCCAAAGTGGTCTTCAGTGCCTCGGTGACGTGGAAAT
This sequence comes from Eggerthellaceae bacterium, assembly GCA_963651945.1. Classification (GTDB taxonomy): domain Archaea; phylum Thermoplasmatota; class Thermoplasmata; order Methanomassiliicoccales; family Methanomethylophilaceae; genus Methanarcanum. Next base: position 13,340 of record CAVJRF010000023.1, read on the forward strand.
CCCATGCCTTGCCGAATATGCATGCCCACTCCGTCCTGGAATCCACCAGTGCCTTCAGGCCCTCGTCCTGTTCGGCCCTGACATTCGCTTTGCACGTACTGCCGAATGCGACCATCGCACTCTTCTCCAACTTCCTGTCGACGGAGAACAGTTCCCTGTCCTTCGGGTTGGATGCGGGCATCCCGCCCTCTATGAAATCCATCCCGAAATCATCGAGCAGGTCGATGATCGTTTCCTTATCACCGAGGGAGAAGGATATCCCCTCGGTCTGTGCACCGTCACGTAGTGTGGTGTCGTAGATGTAGATCTTCTCGGACATGTTCATTTCTTTCTCGCTTCGAGTATGTATATCAGGTCACTGAGTATGGCGGATGCCGTCTCGCTCCTTCCCGCTCCGCGTCCCGATACCGTTATCGGACCGGCGAAGTCGGTCTGTATGACCGCTGTGTTGAGGGTACCTGTGAGACTGAGCGGGTGTCCCTTGGGGATGAGTCTCGGTGAGACGTCCAATTTATCCTTGGAGACCTCGCCTATGAGCCTTATGACCATATCATGGTCCTTGGCCAGGGCGATCGCCCTGTCGGTGATGGTATCGATACCGTTGATCGATACATCCCTGATCGTCACATCCCTGCCGAACACCGCATTCGCGAGGATGGCGACCTTACATGCGCTGTCGATACCTTTGATATCGTACGTGGGGTCAGCTTCCGCATAGCCCAACTGTTGCGCCTCCTTGAGTGCCTGGTCGAACGGCATACCGCGGTCCATCCTGCTCAGGATGAAGTTGCATGTACCGTTGAAGATACCGTTGATAGATTTGATGTTCTGACCCGCCAATCCCTCTCTGCAGAGGTTGATTATCGGCATGGCGCCTCCGACGGAACCCTCGAACCTCATGATGCTGCCGTTCTTCTTGGCGAGGTCCATGAGCTTGCAGAACTCCAATGCCAACGGGCCTTTGTTGACGGTGATGACATCCTTTCCGTTCTCCAACGCGGATGTGATGTTCTTGAGTCCCTCTCCGCCGTCATCTATGTTGGTGGGTGTGCATTCGATGAGCGTGTCGTAATCCACCTTACTCAATATCTCGGGGCCGATCAGACCATCCCTGTCGACACCGCATCTCCTTTCCGTCCTCTTCTTCTCGAGGACCGCCGCTATGTCCAATCCCTCGTCGGATATCGCATAGCTCTTGGAGTCCATCACACCCGTAACTGTGATCCTCCCGTACCTTTTCTCGAGCAGAGGCATCTTGGCGGAGATTATCTCCAACACACCCTGTCCTACCGTCCCCATACCGGAGAGGAATATCCTCATGCGTCCACCCCCCTGATGTATGTGAGACCTGCGGATTTCGTCTTCTCGGAGAAATATGTATCCAATCTGCGGAGATCGTCCGACGAACGTACAGTGACGGATATCATCGCCGTACGGGAATCCTTCGTACCGCTGGCCGAATATCCTACCTCGACGGATTCGAGATCGATCTTGCCGGATATCTCGTTGATCATATCGTCTATATCGGATGCGTCGAGCTTACCGACCAACATGTAGTCCATGGAATAGTTCTCCACTGCTTCCCCCATATTGACGATGACGACATCCCTTGCCTTCCACTCCTTCTTCAGGAGTTCCAAGTTATCTGCACTGATGTCGAATATTATGTTGACGAGGATCTTCCCACTGATGACCTGTTCGCGGTTGTGTACCACACCGATTATGTTCCCGTCGAAGGTCGAGATCGGTTCGAGCGATGCAACGAGCTGTCCCGGGATATCCTTCACGTATACGTCAGCATTGATCTTCATACTGCACATCCTTCGTGAGGGGTTTACGTTGCTCCTATTATAATAAGAATATCGGGCCTGCGCAACGTGTGCGTAGGCAAAAAAGAAGAGAGGGTGCTTTCGACACCCTCTGAGTTTGGTTCAGTTCTTCTTCTGGGGCTTCGCATCCGTCTTTGCATCGGATTTGTTCTTCTGCATCTCGGCTGCGTGTCTCTCTTTGGCGTGTTTGCCCATTGAGATCACCGAAAGTTGAATTGCACTTCGTATATATGCGTAACTGTATCCGACAACTTTTTTGGTTACAGATCGTTGCCATCGGAATCAGGGTGGAAGGATACGGAGTTGTCCCCGCAACCCTTGACGAGATTCTTGGACAGCATGCCGAGTTCCAGCCATGCCGCTTCGAATACCGCGATCGGTGTCAGACAGGGTACCGACAGTGTGGCCCTGATCTCCGGGTCCACGACCTTGCTGTTCTTGAAACTGACCACATCGTTCACCGAGATCCTGGTGAGTCTGTTCGCATATTCCCTGACATGGGGACAGTCCGATACGATCCTCACATCCAGGTCGCCGTCGTCCCTCATGGATACCGTGACCTTGTTCGTCTTACTGCAAGTCCTCATATGTGCTACAACCGTGTTCGTCATATCGATCACCAATCATCCTGCGGCATCCTGTAACACGGGATGCCGTACGGCCTTATGTCGACGGTCCTCCTGATCAGTCTCTCCCTTTCGGAAGGATCGTCGATCCGTATGTGGTAACATCTCAGGCCGTTGTCGGAATACATGTCACCATCACCCATCCTGTACCTGTTCCAGAGATCCCTGTCGGGATTCGTTCTGATGGATTCCTTCATATCATCCGCATCATAGAGTGCGATGATGCGTTCCCCGCCGCTCGCTCCGGTGCATATGAGATACACACCGCCGACAGATGGTACATCGTCGCCGTCGATACCGACGGGCCCGACGTAGTTGTTGCCGTCGAAGATGACCATCATCTCGCCTCCGGCGGTTCGCCGACGGCCCTGCAGATCACTTCCACGTAGTTGATGTTCCTCGCGACGCCGGTCTCCTCCCAATCTCCGACACCGCCTTCCACGGCGGTGACCGTCTTGATCTTGGTCGTTGTCCTGATGTCGCTGCCACCCTTCTTCTCCACTTCCTTGATAAGGAAGTTCTCGAGACTGCTCTTGGCGGCGGAGATGGCACTGTTGATCTGCGAATAATATGACGGTCCGAGGTACGGCACCTCCAGCTTGTACCTGAAGTCGTGTGTCGGTGTTATCGTCGCCGATAACGATTCCACCACCTTGCTGCATATCGCGCCTATGGCATTCCCCACGTCGTTGTTCGGAGGGAATTCGGCGGGTGTACTCAATCTCTGACCGATATCGGCCATGAGGAACTTCGACGGTGCGCCCACACCGACGATCGGTACGGTGATCCTCGGGAGCATGGAGAACGTGTCGCCATCCCTCTTGATGGACGACATCCTCCTGAGGAACATCCCGGTCTCGCGGTTCCTCCATTCGGTATCCATGGTATCGTCGATCAGTTTGGTGAGTATCGCTTCGGCGACGGATATCCTTGCTTCCTCGATCATTAGCGTGGCAGCCTGTCTCTCGGTCATACCCATCCTCTCGCTCACCGCATGCACTCCTGCTTTGGAACCATCGGCATTACCGACATCCAACGCACCGGTGTAGACCATGAGGTCCGTGGGTGTGAGGGACGACATCTCGACGATCCTGTTGGATACGAGGGAGTTCAATTCATCATCTATGTCCCAGAGTCCGTCGGCAGCGTTCATCACGTCCATCCTGCTCATGGGACCGTTACCGCGCATACCGTCGACGACGACCATCTCCCTCTCAGTGATGTCGGAGAGGTCGGCATCCTCCCTCAGCACATAGTAATCATACACATCAGTGTGCATTATCGTCCCGATGATCTCGGGATAGCGTTCGGTGAACGTACAGAGCGGGATGACCTTCCTGGGTCCGAACATGAACCTTCCATCGGCCATGGAGATCCTGGAATCCCCGCCCAATGCGATCGTATGCATATCCACTGCCTTCACGCGGGTCCTCCATCCTCCGACCTCGGCACCCATGAACTGTATCTGCGGATATCCTTCCTCCACGACGGCGATATCGGTGGATGTCCCACCTATGTCCACCATCACGAAGTTGTCGTATCCGGAGATGATCTTCCCGCCCATGGAACTGGCGGCGGGACCGGAGAGTATCGTTTGCACGGGATACATCTTGGCCTGTTCGATGGTCATGACTGAACCGTCACCCTTGTAGACCATGATCGGTGCCGTGATACCCTTCTCCCTGAACGTCTTGACCACATCGTCGAAGAATCTGCTGATCACGGGGATCAATCTGCCGTTGAGCACGGCGGTCTCCGCACGCAATCCTATCCCCAATTCAGAAGATAATTCATGGCCGGCGATGGTCGGTAATCCGGTGAGTTTGATGGCGAGGTCCTTCACCTTCCTCTCCTGGGATGCGTTGAGGTTGGCGAACAGACCGGAAATGGCGATCGCATCCACATCCTTGGAGATCTCGTTGATGGCATTCGTCACCTCTTCGAGTGACATGGATGCCTTAGCTCTCCCTTTCACATCGTATCCGCCCTTGACGAATACCTGTTTGCTCTCACCGAAGTGGACGGGCTCCATGGGATCCCATCCGATCAGTATCAATCCGACATTCCCTCCCCTCCCTTCGAGGACGGAGTTGGTTGCGAGTGTCGTGGATATCCCCACGGAGACGATCTCCGACGGGTCGATATCCGTAGAGGAGAGGACGGCATCGACGGAGTTGTACAATCCTATGGAGAGGTCGTGGTGCGTAGTCGGGGATTTCTTCTTTGCGATCACGCTCATATCATCGAGATCGACGATGACCGCATCCGTGAACGTACCTCCGGTATCGATACCCAATCCGTATCTGGTGGGTTCCACGATATCGTTCTCCTTACCTCTGGCCTCCGTCAACCCATCCTGCGTGAGCTTCCCGATGTAGGACGAGACCTTCTCCCTCTTCTTCAGGTCGGGGTTGTAACGGGTGGTCTGATAATACACATAATATGAGTTACCGGTCTTCCTGACATCGAAGCATCTCTTGCCTGCCTTCTTCTCCGATGCGATCCAATCGATCACCCATTGGTCGTAATCCTCTCTTCTTGCCATGATGAACGGATGTCGTCGCGGAGTATTAGTATCCTTCTATGGGCATTTATACCACAATAGATAACTTTATAAACAAATGATACCACAATACAAAAAATTGAATGAAAGTTATACCACAAAGCACATTTTTATGATGAAAATCAAAGGATTCTGTTGCGGCGGATGTGACTTGTCGCTGCGGACGGAGACGGCGATCCCGATACGGGAACGAGAGGATACCCTAAGGGGATGATGATGTTAGAAGTGGCGCCGAGAGGGAGATTTGAACTCCCGAGGTGATTCACCACGAACTTTCCAGGCTCGCGCCTTACCGGGCTGGGCCATCTCGGCTGTGGAGCGGACAATTGGGTACTATATTAAAAGGATTTTCCTTCGATGTCGGGCGGATCGCGTATACGATATCGATATAATACGTGATAATAGGGGATAATGCTCATCCAAGGGTGACCGTACGATCCTCGAAACGGATCATACATTCCTTGGTATCCTTCAACGTCGGCCTGTTCTCCCTAGCTTTGATGATCGATCCGTGATCCAATCCCACGACGGACATCATCTCCCTGTTATCCATCTCCATGATCACATCCCCAGTCGGGGAGAGGCACCTGCTCCCTCCGAAGAACATCATTCCATCACGTTCGCCGATGTTGTTCACGAACAGCATGTAGACGGTGGATTCCACGGATCTTGCGGGGAACACTCTCTCGAAGGCAATCCTGGAAGTCGTGGGCGATGCCGATATGCAAACGACGGCATCCGCACCGTTCATGGCGTACATCTTCACGAGTTCCGGGAAGAATATGTCGTAACAGATGATCACACCCACCTTGAATCCGCAGATGTCGACCATGGTGAGGTGATCCCCTTCGGAGAATCTCTTCTTCTCGGAGAACACACCGAATCCGGGGAGGTTGAGCTTGTCATATCTCTCGACGGCATCGGATATGATGTATGCGGAGTTGTATGTCCTGCCATCATCCAGATAGGGGCCGCCGACGATCACCGTCCTTCCAGTGATCGATGTTATGTTCAGGATCCTATCCAGGCATACATCCAACACATCCGTATCGATGACACCGTCATACGAATAATCGGTGAGGAAGAGTTCCGGAAAGATGAGGAGATCGGCATCGGTGTTCGCCACCCTATCGACGATCGTATCCGTGTTCCTTACCATATCGCCGACGTACGGTCTCGATTGACATAGTGCCGCCTTCATAATATCCCGTATCATCGCAGGTATTTTTATCGATGTCATCGTTCCGCGATATGATGAATGGAATCCCGGGTATCGATAGGGAATATGCTGATAGGATCGTAGGATTCATCAGGGACACGGTCAGAGGATCCGGTTGCGACGGAGCCGTCATAGGATTGAGCGGAGGGATAGATTCCGCAGTGGTCACCAAGCTCACGGTGGAGGCGTTGGGTCCGGAGAAGGTGATCAACGTGTTCATGCCTTCGGCGACGACGCCGGAGGACGATCACAGGTGTACATCGGAATTCAGTTCGTCATTGGGCACCGATTACAGGGTGATCGGCATATCACCGATGGTGGATGCGTTCTCCGATGCATTGGGTTTGGGTGCGGAGGATCGTCTTTCCAGAGGCAACATATCCGCCAGATGCAGGATGACCATACTGTTCGATATCGCGAGGAGGATGAACTATCTCGTGATAGGTACGTCCAACAAGAGTGAGATGATGATGGGTTACTTCACCAAGTTCGGTGACGGTGCGTGCGATGTGGTGCCTATCGTGAATCTTTATAAGACACAGGTCAGGGAGTTGGCCGGCATCATAGGCATACCGAAGGAGATCATCACCAGACCTCCGTCGGCGGGATTGTGGGAAGGACAGACGGACGAGGGTGAGATGGGTGTGACCTATAACGATCTCGATAACGTACTCTTCCGCATGGATTCGATGGATGATCGCGAGATATCCGAAGAGACCGGTGTCCCCGTGGAGAAAGTGTCCGAAATAAGGGAAAGAGTGAGGAAAACGGCCCATAAGAGGCAACCAGCGATATCTCCGTGAGGCGGACGGAGAAAAAGGTTTATCTATGGGATTGTAATCTGCGGAATGCTATTATTCGCTCCTGTGGTGTAGCGGCCAATCATGGAGCCCTCTCGAGGCTCCGACACGGATTCGAATTCCGTCAGGAGCACCATCTACTTTCTCGATTTCATCTTCTGAAGCGGATTCTGCAGTTCGTGTTCTGTCGATTTGGTATTTAAGTAACGACGGATCCGTCACAAAATTCAGTAATTTATTTTATTCCATTAAAATGAGTGGTCTTGTTCTGTAATAAACATCCTCTAATGATA
>CAVJRF010000024.1:0-20081 GCA_963651945.1 Eggerthellaceae bacterium
GAATTATGTGGTCCTTCGATATGACGGATATCCGACCGGTCTGATCCACGGGATCCGTCCTATGAAAATAGGCAATCTAATATAAGTGCAAGCGTTGAAGGCAAACATGTCGAACGACATCGAGATCCTCATCAAGAAATATGCACTACAGAATGCTGTATTCTTCAAGGGTAAAGCGAACCCGAAATCCATCGTCGGTAAGATATTGGGTGAATGCCCCGAGTGGAGGGCGAAGGTCCCCGGGTTGAACGAGATCGTCAACTCGATCGTCTCCGATGTCAATGCGATGCCATTGGGCGATCAGAAGAAGGCATTGGAGGAACTCGATCCCTCGCTCCTTGTGAAGGAGAAGAAGGAGAGGAAGTACGAACTCCCCGATCTCGACAATGTGGATGGAAAGGTGGTCATGAGGATCGCCCCCGGTCCGTCCGGCCCTCTGCATATAGGTCACACCCGTGTCTCCATCCTGAACGACGAGTACGTCAAGAGATACGGCGGTAAGTTGATCTGCAGGTTCGAGGACACGAATCCCGAGAAGATCGACCCCGATGCGTACGACATGATACCCGAGGATCTGGAATGGTTGGGCGTCAAGATACACGAGAACATCATCCAATCGGAGAGGTTCGAGATCTATTACGATTATACGAAGAAGCTCATCGAGATGGGTCATGCATACATCTGCACCTGTGATGCCGAGGATTGGAGGCAGAAGAAGGAGAAGAAGATCGCATGCCCGTGCAGGGACCTTCCCGTCGAGGAGCAGTTGGAAAGATACGAGAAGTTCATGAACGGCGGTTACAAGGAGGGCGAGGCGATCGCGGTCGTCAAGACGGCGATCGATCATCCCAACCCCGCAGTCAGGGATTTTGTCGCATTGAGGTTGGTCGATCATCCTCACCCGCTGACGAAGGATAAGTACAGGGCATATCCGATGATGAATCTCTCCGTTGCGATCGATGATCATCTCCTTGGTATGACGCATGTCATCAGGGGTAAGGATCACCTCAACAACACATTCAGGCAGGAGTACATCTTCGATTATTTCGGATGGAAGAAGCCCAATTACTATCACTACGGTCTGGTCAACATACCGGATACGATACTCAAGACATCCCTCATCAAGGAATCCATCAGGAACGGCGAATACTCCGGATGGGATGATGTCAGGACGGGTACCGTCAGGGCTTTGGAGAGGAGGGGAATAAGACCCGAGGCGATCAGGAGATATTGGGTCGAGAGCGGTATCAAACCCATCGACATCCAATTCTCGTGGGACAACCTCTTCGCCATGAACCGCGACATCATCGACCCGAATGCCAACAGGTACTTCTTCGTCGCCGATCCCGTCGAATACAAGATCGACGGATGCGATGAGATCGTCGGCAAGGCACCCCTCCATCCCGACCATGCGGAGAGGGGATTCAGGGAGTACGATGTCAAGGATGGCATCATATACATCTCCAAGGACGATTCGGAACTCTTCAAGGAGGCAGGCAAGATCAGGTTGAAGGATCTCTGCAACATAGATTACGGTCCTCACGCGACATATGCCGGAACGGATGTCTCGATACTCAAGAAAGGATTCAAGGCAGTGCAGTGGATCGGTAACGACTCCACCGAGGCGAAGATACTGATGCCCGACGGTACGGTCCTGAAGGGATTGGTAGAGAATGCCGCATTGTCGGAGAAGAACGACATGGTCCAATTCGAGAGGATCGGATTCGCAAGGATAGAGAACAAGGATCGCGATTCATACACGGCAGTGTTCGCACACCGTTGAAGATAAGCTTAATCCGGGTGATGGTATGGAAGACAGGATAATTACCGATAAGAAGGTACAGTTGGCACTCTACATAGTGATGGCAATGGCATTCTTCCTTGACGGATTGGATGGTACCATCGTCACCGTTGCTTTGCCGGAGATAGGAAAATCATTCGCAATGACCACGAGCGACTCCTCATGGGTCGTCACGGTGTACTTCATGATGATGGCAGGCCTCATCCTCGTGTTCGGTAAGCTTGCCGACAAGGGTGCGATAAAGAAGATATTGGTCGGAGGATTCATCTTATTCTCGTTGGGTTCACTGCTCTGTGCATTGTCCATGAGTTCGGGATTCCTCCTGGTCTCGAGGGCGATACAGGGTATCGGATCGGCGATGTTGGCCGCCACTGGAATAATGTTGGGTGTGAAGTTCTTCCCGCCCAAGATGATGATATTCGCAATGACGTTGACCGTGCTCGGATCGGCGATCGGAGCGGCATTCGGTCCGACATTGGGAGGTGTCCTGACGGATGCTCTCTCTTGGCATTGGATATTCATCATCAACGTTCCGATCGGTGTGATCTGTGCGATATTCGCACAGAAATACGTCCCATCCGACGAGAAGATGGATAACATGAAATTCGATTATATCGGATCGCTACTGTTGTTCGTCGCGCTCATCTGCGGATTGTACACCGTGGAATCCATGCCGTCGCACGGCATCGATATGACCAACGGACTGACGTTGGTGTTGTTCTTCATCATATTCGCCGCATTCGTCGCGTACGATCGTAAGGTGTCGGATCCGGTCCTCGATCTGAGCCTGTTCAAGATATCGAGATTCGACAGGGCGATCATAGCGTTCGTGATAATGAACGCCTCATACATGGGATGTCTATATCTCATCCCCTTCATGTTCAACATCGATATGGGCTATGATACCATGAAATCCGGACTCATGATGCTCATACCGGCACTCGTGACATTGGTCCTCTGTCTCCCTGTTGCGAAGGCATGCAGCAAGTACGGGACCAGGGGATTCGCCGTGTTAGGCTGCACATTGTTGATGCTCACATGCGTCTCGTTCGTGTTCATCGATTCGACCACGGGTATCTTGTCCGTGGTATTCGGTCTGATATTGTTGGGGAGCGTATGGGGATTCTCCGGAAGTTCGGTCGGAACGCGTCTCGTGGAGAACGTACCGTCGGAGAAGAAGGGTACGGCCTCATCCTTGTTGTCGTTCTTCGTCTACTTCGGTTCCGCATTGGGTACGGCATTGTTCTCGGCATTGTTCAACATCGGTTCGAACAGTTCGGGCATCTCCATATCCGATCTTCCCGCGGATGTGTTCATGGACGGATTCAAATTCACGATGATCGTGGCATCGGTATTGGCATTCTTCGCGATATTGCTCTCGGCATCCATCAAAGGAAGGATGAATGACCCGTAAAATGTAAAATACGGGTCCATACAATCATGATACCATGTCCGTAGGAAAGTATCTGAAAGGTACGGAGTTCAGTGTCAAGGAAAGGATCGATGCCGATTCCACACAATCGACGAAGTTGATGTCGGAGGATCAGGATAGGACCATCGTCTTCGAGGATCTCAACGGCGGTAAGGCCGTCGGCAACCTGTTCTCAACGAGACAGAAGATCGCGGATGCATTGAATATCGGACAGGACGAGATAGTCGATTCGCTCATCCATGCCGCAGACAATCCGTGTGATGCGGAGATCGTCGACGATCCCGAGTTCAGATACCAATCGTTACCCTTGGACCTCATGGCATTGCCCATCTGCAAATACTTCCCGGAGGATGGAGGACGTTACATCTCATCAGGCATCATCGTATCCGAATATAACGGAAAGAGGAACGTATCATTCCATAGGATGATGATAATGGATCATGACAGGATAGCCGTCAGACTCGTTCCCAGACATCTCTACAGGATGTACAACGAGGCCAAGGATAATGGAGAGGAGCTGAGGATATCGATCTGCATAGGGGCCAGGCCCGAGATGCTCCTTGCAGCGGCCACCTCCACCGCATACGAGACCGATGAGATGACCATCGCATCCTCATTATGCAAAGCAACATCCGGAAGGCCGTTGCAGGTCGGAAGGACGGACAACGGACTGCTCGTGCCCTCGGAATGCGATTACGTGTTCGAGGCCAGGATAACCTTCGAAGAGACCGAGGAAGGTCCTTTCGTGGATATCACGGGTACATACGATTACATCAGGATGCAACCCATCATCAAGGTGGAGAAGATATGGGCTAACAGGGATCCATATTTCCATTTCATATTGCCTGGAGGTCATGAGCACTATCTGTTCATGGGACTGCCGAGGGAGCCGATGATGTACATCTCGGTCAGGGAGAAGGTCCCCGGTGTGAGATCGGTACGTCTGACCGAGGGAGGATGCTGTTGGTTGAACGGCGTCGTATCCATAAAGAAGGTCAACGAGGACGACGGAAGGCTTGCGGCCTTGGCCGCTCTGGATGGACACAAATCCATGAAGAATGTCATAGTCGTGGATGATGACGTCGATATATTCGATGACAAACAGGTCGAATGGGCCGTTGCCACAAGATTCCAGGCCACGAGGCTCATCACGATACCCAACTCTAAAGGTTCATCACTGGATCCGAGTGCGGACGACAGCGTCACATGCAAGGTCGGTATCGATGCGACGATCCCTCTCGACAGGGATAAGAAATCATACCTCAAGGCAGAATTGGATTGAGAAGCTGTCCGAGGTGGGCTCATCGCCCACCACGCAGTTTGATGTTTGACAGACCGTTTAGATCTGAAGATGCTGAGTCCAATGTTTCGAACGATCTTCTTCCTCGACAGGCGTGTCATTTTTGGCAGCTGTCTTGGTCTTCTGAACGTTACAGGAACATCCTTTTCCTTTCGCTCCCATGATTGGTATGTATGCATGCCGATTATATACGCACGGCCCATCGACAACCATCGATGTTCAAGGGTAAAGGATAAAGGGGAGTGATCTCCCCTTGAAGATCAGAACCATTTTCCGAATCTATCGATCGTTTCGGACCTCTTGGGGCCGATGGAGATGATGGATGCGGGGATCTTTGTGTATTCTTCGATGAATTCGATGTATGTCCTCATGTTCTTCGGCAATGCATCATAACCGCCTTTGATGATGCTCTCGGAATCATCCCATGACTCCCAACCGTCGAATTCCTCGTAGATCGGCTTCGCTCTCTCAAGTTTTGCCAATGATGCCGGGAAGTGCTTCAGTACCTGTCCGTCCACGTCGTATCCGGTACAGACGTAGACCTTCTTGTAATCGTTGAGCACATCGAGCTTCGTTATCGCCCAGTGCGAGAAACCGCAGAGTCTTGCGGCATGTTCTGCGACCACGAGGTCCAACCAACCGCATCTCCTTCCTCTGCCCGTGGTGACACCGAACTCACCGCCTCTCTTCTGGAGTTCGGCCTCTTCCTCACCTTTCAGTTCGGTGACGAACGGTCCCTCGCCTACACGTGTCGTGTATGCCTTCAGGCATCCTACCACATTGTCGATCCTGTTCGGTGCGACACCGGCACCGGAACAGATGCCTCCGCCGACGGTGGATGATGATGTCACGTAAGGGTATGTACCGTGGTCGATGTCGAGCATCGCACCCTGTGCACCCTCGAAGAGGATGTTCTTCCCCTCATCGATCATATCGTTGATGAGAACGGATGTGTCGCACACATACTTTCCGAAGGTCTCTCCCCACCTCTTGAACTTGTCCTCGAACTTCTCCACCGTGCAGTGGCATTCCTCTGCATGCATCATGTTGAGGAGATCCTTCTTCATCGGAAGTATGAATTCCGATTTCTCTTTGACGAGTTCCGGTTCGAGTACATCTCCGGCCCTGAAACCGTATCTTGCGATCTTGTCCTGGTAGGTCGGTCCGATACCCTTCTTGGTGGTACCGACCGAGTTCTTGCCTCTGTAGATCTCCTCGGCACCGTCAAGCTTCTTGTGATAGTTCTGGATGAGATGCGCCCTGTCGGATATCCTCAATCCGTCGATCGATAGACCGGCATCGGTGATTTGTTTGATCTCCTCGGCCATGTCATCCATGTTGACCACGACACCGTTGCCGATGATCGCCAGTTTGCCCTCTCTGAGCACTCCGGACGGTAGAAGGTGCAGTTTGAAGACATTGTCCCCGATGACTATCGTGTGACCTGCGTTGTTCCCGCCCTGGAAACGTACGACAGCGTCCGAATCCTCTGCGAGATAATCTGTGATCTTCCCTTTGCCTTCATCGCCCCATTGGGCCCCGATAATAGCAAGCGTAGGCATAGAAAAAACGTAGGAGTATGCGATATAAAGAATTGCTCATCGGTATCTTTCGATGGCATCGATAAGGTCCTCTGGCCTCTCGGCATACCTGTATCCGTACTCGATGCAATTCTCCTTCGTGATGCCGAATCCGTATGCGGCAGCCAGGAAATGAACCTTGGATCTCTTCGCCGCTTCCAGATCGTTGAAACCGTCACCGATCATCAGCGTCCTCTCGCGGGATGAATCCGTCTCACTGATGCACATCTCGATCATATCGGATTTGGTACGATCGCCCTTCACCGTGGATCCATGGGCTACATCGAAGCAATCGTCGATACCAAGCTCTTTCAGCGTATCGATGGCGTATCTCTCGAGCGTCATCGTGGCCAATCCTATCTTGTAGCCCCTCTTGTGCAGTTCCTTGATCGCTTCCACTGCGGGCGGGAACGGACCACTCAATGCATGTCCCCTCTCCTCATACTTCTGCCTGAAGTATGCCACTGCTTCCGTGATGAGGGCATCATCGTCGGTATGTAGCATCATCTTGAGATTATCCGGGAGATAACCGACGAAATACGACCAGAACTCCTCGTCCGGCATATCCTCGTTACCGTACTTCTTCAACGTCTCCTTGTAACAATAGAGCATGGACGGCCACGAGTCGCAGATGGTACCATCCATATCGAAGACGATCAGTTCGAAGTTCATACCGTCTCCTTCGACACTTCCGTGTACACATCGCAGATCTCCTTCAATGACAGTTCCGTCTTGAAGGCCGTCGGCGATATGTGCGTCTTGGATGTCCTTCCGTATTGGTTCATCCTCTCGATGAACGCATCCATACGAGGTGTCGTGATCTTCAGCAACGACGAGATCTCGCTCATGTCATAGAGCAGGGGGATGTCGTCGATCTCCTCCCTCCACAGGTCGAGATATTTGTTGCATTTCCTCTCCACGCATGTATCATGAGCATCCATCTTCGCAAGGTGTTCCTTATCGAACAGCCTTCCGCCCCAGAACGGACCGTACTTGTGGTCCTTGTCGGGTTCGTATGAATATGATCTCTCCAACGTGACGGGATTGAATGCGATGTAGATCAGATCCTTCAACGCATCATCGGCATTGTTCGCACCATCCATCACCTGCAGATATGTCCTGAAGTAATGGTCCGCGGAGAATGATAACATGGGTCTGAGACCTTTATCGAACTTGGCCATCTCCCTGGCCATGGTACCGATCAATATCCTCAGTCCCGCCTCATGGCACATGACGCCTCTCAGAGGATGTACCTGATACCTCCTCTCGCATTTCGCACGGTGTGCGCCGGCCAACGGTGCGGCATCGGTGGCGGTGATGGCAAGATATCCGTGTCTCCTCACTCCCTGTATCGCGGAATGGATGAACGGCATGGGCGATCCGAATGGATCGATGTCGATGTAGTCGTAGATATTCTCCGCAAGTATGGAATGGAGGTTCCTGTTCGACGGTGTGCAGTTGGTCAGACCGTTGATCTCGATGTTCTTCTCGATGTAGGGTATCGCATACGCACTGATGTCGTTGGCGGTGACGGTGGTCTTGGGGACCTCATGCGCGATCCTCACGGCCCTGGAGCCTGTGGCGGTCATCGCATCGATAACCTTCAGTTCCTTGTCGAATGCACGCAGGAACATGACGCTGATGTCCCTGTTGAAGGCCATCTGCTCATTGAAGAATACGGAACCGTTGATCTTACCGGGTCCGCCGGAAGAATGGTCCTCGGGAACGATGAGTCTCGTCGGTCCCTCTTGGATCTCTACAAAATTCATCAGATGTTCTCTCCGTTCATAAGACGAACGATCTTATGCGGAAGGAGTGCACGATTGGTGGGTGTGACCTCAAGGATCCTCACATCATCCCTCCTTCTGATGTCCTGGAGGAGCGGGTTCCTTGATTTCTTGTGTAGTGTCAGGATCATCGGTTTATCGACATCCAATGCATCCTTGACGACCTGACAGAATAGTTCGCTCTCGACCTCGATCTTACCGACCTCATCGATTATGATGATGTCGCATTCCTCACAGGCCTGTTTGATCGCACTGACACCGACTTCCTCCAGTTTGGAGATGTCGACACCGATCTTACCGACCATGATCTTGCTCTCGATGGTGTTGTGGGCGAAGGTCTCGATCTCACCGGTCATGAAATTCTTGGTGGTGAAACCGACACGGTATCTCCCATCCATGATGGGTTCGTTGAGCATACCTCCGATCTTCAGATCATCCTTCTTCAGCATCTCTATGACACTGAGCAAGGCAGTGGTCTTTCCAGCGCCAGGTAGACCTGTAATTCCAATCTTGATGTCTGAAATCATGGCACATCCCAACTGATAATAGAAGGACATGGGCCTACGCGTATTAAAAGGGTATCTTCAAAAAATGGTGTTCAGATAGCCAAAAACGATGTTTTTGATGTGATCCTCGGGCTTTCCCGTCCTGCCCGTTTCTTCCTTTCGTGATGTGGTCCCGATGTCTCCTGAAAACGAATCGGCCGGAACATGTCTGAATCGATGTCTGTATACCCTCGCCGGAATTACAAGGGACGGTCCATCCCAGGGACAAGATATATGCCGTTCAAAGCAGTGGCTGACTAATATAAACACGAAGGTAGAACATGAAAACAAGAGTCTTGACAAATGGTAAATTCTTCACTTCGAATGACAATGAACCCTGGGCCGAGGCCGTCGTCCTCAAGGGCAACAAGATCGCCTATGTCGGTAGTACAAAGGGTGCGATCGAGTTCGTCGGTGGCGATGGTTCGATCGTGGAAGATATGGGTGGCAAGCTTGTAACGCCGGGACTCATCGACGGGCATCTGCACGTCTATGCGGCAACCATGTTCGCCGGGCTTCTCCGCTTGGACGGAATGACGCCCGAGCAGATGATCGAGGCGATCACCAAGGACGTTGCCGAGCACCCCGATCGCGAATCATACACCGGTACGGGTTGGTTCGATGATGCATTCGGAGGAGACGGACCGGTCAAGGCAGACCTCGACGCTATCTGTTCCGAAAACCCATGGCATACCTCTCTGCAAGTATGCACACCGTATGGTGCAATTCCAAGGCTCTGGAAGCTGCAGGCGTCACCCACGACACACCGGATATCGACCCTGCCGGCGGAGTCGTATACGTCCGTGACGAGAACGGTGAACCGACCGGTTATTGCAAGGAAATCGCTTCCATGGACAAGATGATGGGTGCCGTCAGATATTTCGACGACGATGCTATGGCCGCGGCGATGGAGGCCTTCAAGAAAGGTTGTTCCGAGAATGGAATCACCACCATCGTCGACTGTGGTGTCATGAGCTTTATGAAATACGCCATAAACGACGATCTCTGTGCCGACATAGACAGGGACGAGTGCCCCATACGTATCAACTTCTGCGGCTTTGCCGGTGTGGCCGGTCTCTATGAGAGGGTATTCGACGATGCGGTCGAGTTCTCCAAGAAATACAATGGCGACCGTTTCTTCTGCACCTTCGGTAAGCTCTTCAACGACGGTACGCTGGAGACCACCTCCGCAGCGATCCCGAACGAATACCCTAGCGGTAACGTGATCTCCCCGATCATGACGACCGAGGTCCTTGCGAAGAAGTTCGAGGAGTTCGCGAATGCCGGGATTGATGTCAACATCCATGCGATCGGTTCGGATGCGATCCACAATGTGCTGGAGGCCGCCGGCATCGTTCGTGAGAAAGGTTTCAAAGATATCCGTATCGTTTGTTCGCATTCTTCGTACGTCTACCCGGAGGATATCGAGCTCTTCGGAAAGTATGGTGTATTCTCGAATACCACCGGATGCTGGATCGCGGCCATGAGTGAAGAGCTGGAGGAACTTGCAGCCATGCTCACGCAGGCCAAGGCCTATCCTGTCAAGTCGATCAAGGATAGCGGTGCAAAGACGGGATTCGGTTCGGATTTCCCTACGGATCCCACCACATTCCCGATCATGTCTAACATGGAGACCCTCGTCACAAGGAGCCATGTGGGCGAGAAGGATGCATTCGTACATGATGCGTCAGAGTGTATCACTGTCGAAGACGTGATCAAGGGCTACACCATCAACAATGCTTACCAGATGCGCAGGGAGGATGTGCTTGGATCCATAGAGGTCGGCAAGTATGCGGATCTCACCGTATTCGAGAAGAACCTCTTCGAGATAGATCCGAAAGAGATACACGATTTCAAGATCGCAGAGACCATAAAGGATGGTATCACGACATACAAGGCTTGAAATCGGGAACATCGATCAAAAGAAACGCCGGCCGAAAGGCCGGCATTCAATGTTTCATTGAAAGATCGAAAGGGAACGATACGGACAGATTTGTACCGATAGTCACTAACTCAAAGGGCGTTCTTATTACTCTCCCCGGACGGAGATCATGCCCTTGATATTTGGGAAGAATTCGTCACATCCGGGGTATTCGACGATAGGACCGAACAGAAGAGCCCATTGGGATGGATCCGCGAACAGAGTCTGATGTGCGTGGAATCCATCTCCAACAATGACCCCGATGTTCAGCCCCATATCATTGGTTTCGATCACTCACGTTTGGTGACCGTCATGCGAACGAGTCCGAGGGAGAATTTCTTGAGCATATTGATGAAAGAATCGATGTCGAATCCCTCGATATCGGAGGACAGCACTGTGTAGAACGATTTGCCGTCATCTGTGAAATCGTACTTCGTATCAGTGATCCCGTGTCTCTCATAGAATGCGAACCTGCGTTTCCTCTCCTCAAGGTTTTCCGCATTCGGATCCATGGATTCCACATCGAGAGAGATATTCCTGCCATCCGCCAAAGCGTATGCGTGATCCAATATCATTCCGCCATATCCCTTGGAACGGAATCTGGGATCGACCGCGAGATAGAGGATGTAGAAATGTTTCTCATCTTCGTACGTGTACGCTGTCCCGATGAACTGGTCATCATCATATATCGCTCTGAATCTCACGCCCCTGCGTATCGTGAAGAGTCTCAATATCCAGAGCGGGATGAGTTCGTTGGGCGGGAATGAGGATTTCATCAACCCCATTGCTTCTTTGTAACCTTTCTGTCCAAAGCGTACCGGTACAGATCTCAATGCCATATCAATTGAGTTTCCCATCCCCTAATTGACTATTTAATTATCGCCATCGGCAATAGGAGGTTCCGATGAGTCAGCAAGGTGATGATCTATCAAATGTGACGTCAACGTTATGTAGTCAATACACATGTTCTGCGATCGGTGAAAGAAATGATCAACATAGCCGAGGAGATTGAGATAGTTGAGAAGATGAAGAGCAAAGGCAACAGCGAAGTGGCATACGCCGATGGTATGCTCAGCGTGCTCAAGCAGATCGCCGAGGGAAAATCGCCCGAGGAGATCAAGGCCTATGTGAACAACACCCTGAGGTGCCTCGAGTGTTGAATCGATTGAGGGAGGGATCCCTCAATCCTCTTCTATCCTTGAAACGAACATCAACGGATATTTCAGTTCTTCATCGTATCTCATTTCTGAGACTACGGTCGTGTCATCTATCCTTATCGTTACCTTCGCATCGATCATATCGCCTGTGAGCGAGAGATAGTTGTATTCATCACCGCCCATAGAGAATCTTGTGCGGTCTATGTACACTTCCACATCGGAGACGTACGGTTGTGCGAGGATGGATTCCTCGATGGCGAGTTCCAACGGTTCCACCGATGTCGGATTGACGGGTGTACCCACGAATTGATGATAGATCGTGGCAAGCTTGATCCCAGATTCGAATATCGCGCGTTCCTTAACGGAGCAATTGAATCTGTTAGCTGCATCAATCTCTCTTTGGCTCATGATAGCATCATATCCGCATCGGGTTAAAATCATTGTCGGGGTGGCGAATGATTATTAACAGGCGTACAACATCATCAGGTGAGGAATGTGTCGGATGAAGATAGAATGAAGGCTGATTCGATGATGAGCCCTATGAGTGCTGACGACCTCCTCATATATCCATCGATACGTAGCTCATGAACTCGCTGAGCTTCATGCCGTCGTCCCATCTCATTATGTAATTGCCGTTGGCATTAACATCGATCTTCGGTATCTTCCTTTGAAGCAATCCCATGCTCCCTCTCAGTTCCTCTTCGACCGGTAATGCGAACAGTCTCCAAGGGTCGCCGCGATAGTTCTTCAGACGCATCGCATAGATCGGGATCACATGCGATCTCATGCAATTCTCCATCATGCTGGTCGCCTGTTCCGTCAATCTCTGACTTCTGCTGAAGTGCATCGTCCTATCGCACGAGCTCTTGACCTCTATGGGGAAGGAGAAGTCCCATCTCAATGCCACGAGATCGACACCGAGGGAACCTGCCGCTCTGATGACGACGAACGGTTGTTCCTCCATCCTGCGATAACCTCTTTCCTCTGTCTCGTCACAGGTCTTGACCATCTTGTTTATGATCTTACTGTCACCTGAGAGGAGGAATTTCAGCTCCCTCTCGTAGATATCCCCGGGTGCACCCATCTTATCACATCACCCTTCGGCATGATGATATATAAACTGAGGAGGGGAGGTCACCGATTGATGCATCGATCATCTGGTGCGATCTTCTACCTCTTTCTTTATGGCCTTCTCAGTTTCAGGATCCATCTCCGTTCTGGGCGATGGTATCGTCACTTTCAATCTCTTCTCATTGTTGATGTATACGACGGCACAGGCCATGAGTACGATCCCGATGAACATCACAAGCGGTATGAGATAGTACTTCTCGAACACGACGGCGAACGGGATGCTGAAGAATGTAGCGAAGAACGTCAGGATACCGAATATCATGAGCAGATTCTGACCGCCGGAATGCGTCAGTACGCTGTAGCCCTCCATGTCCTTCTCCGAGAAGACACCGTATGATTTCAGTCCCCTCGCACGTATGACATCGTTCTTGGCGTTCTTCTTATCGAACACGGCATCCATATACCATACGTCTGCATTGTTCGCATCCATCTGCATCGCTTTTCTGAGGAGGACCTGTGCTCCGGCGAGATCGCCGTCGTACATCGAATACTTGGCCAATCTCAACAGGTTGACGACATCCGAGGTACGGTCCATCCTGACGTTTATGTCTCCGACGACAGCTTTGTCATTGATGATCTGGCGTCCGCAGTACACACAGTAGCCTGTGGTCAGCGTGTCCTCCATCTTCACCTCTCCGCCGCAATGGGGGCATGTGCATGCAACAAGCGTCATATCATCAGCTCCGCACAACGTATCCTGTGCATCCTTCACTCAGAATGGGGACTGTGTTCAAGTACTTTATCGAATCAAAGGACTGTGTTGAATAACTCCGTATGCCCCCGCCCGCGATCTCACGCTGCTAGACATTCGTCCATTCTATGGTATGCGCCCTCCATGGCCTTCTTCATGAATCTCCGGTGGATCGAGTAGGCCTGATACTTGAACTGCATGTTCAGGCACATCCTCTCGAACTTCCTGGACCGGATCTTCTCGCCGTACAGTCTCTTGAACACCGAGAAGAACACCTCCACCAGCCACCTGATGTTGTAGCCGGTCTCGATGTGGAACTCCTTCTTTCCGACCTCCTGCTCCCTCTCCAGCTGGGCGTTCCTTTTCGGGAGCTCATGGTTCTTCCCGAACTTCTCCTTCAGGTTCGGGACGAATTCGACATTCAGGATCTCCATGGCCTTCCAGTTGCTCTCGGTGTCGTACGCCGAATCCGCGCGGACCTTGATCACATCCGCGTCCATCTTCACGGCCCCCTCCACCAGCGGGACCAGCATCTTCGCATCCCCTGGTTTCTCCAGGGTGATGGAACAGGACACGACATCCATCGTGACGATGTTCAGGAACGTGTGCTGTTTGATGAACCGCCTCTGGTTGTTCAGCCAGATGTGTTCCATGTAGATCCCCGGCCCTTCGATACCCTGGCCGGAGCCGTCGACGGCCCCGGAGATCGGACCGTCATCCAGGGATCCGGTCATCACCATCACCTCCATGGCCCTCTCGATCTCCTCCGCTTCCATGTCCCTGAGCTCCTGGAGCCTCTGCTGGGCCTCGCTGGTGACCTTCAATTGGGGGGCTTCGTAGACGGGCCCCACGCCGGACCCGACCATCATCACGGGGTCCAGGAGCTCTTCGATGCCTATCTCCTTCAGGATCTCCCCCGCCTCCCTCATGATCCTCTGGCCCCAGTTGAGGCCGCTGGCGTCCCTGGTGTGGCTGCCGAAGAACTTCATTTCGTCCTTGTGGAGCGTGGAATAGGTCGGGATATCGATGCCTTTCAGCTTCATCACCGGCCTGAGACGGGAGACGCACCTGCGATAGGAGCGGTCGTCGTCCGCCTTGATCAACTCCGCCATGAGGATGACCGAAGGCGGGAACGCGAACGGACGGCCCGTCTTGCCGTCGTTCAGGATCCGTGGTTCGACCTCGACCCTCTCCGGGGTCAGCCAGTCCATCAGAGCCTCCCCCTCCAGGACGATCGCCTCGTCTATGAGGCTCCAAAACCCGTCCCTCTTGTCGTATTTCTCGCCGGCGGCGTTGGTCTTCTTGTTCCGGGTCTTCTTAGCCTTTATATCGCTGTTATGCTTCTTACCGTTCGTCATGGCAACATGACTCCCGGAGGGTCCAGGGTTGGTAGCTTGGTCGGACCCTCCATCTCTTCTTCGTGACCTGTCCGGTATAGCCAGACGCCCCATTTTCCGTATGGGGTTTATATATAAGTAGTATCGCAAAAAATAAATATCAGAAAACTAGGAATGCCTAAAACAAGGCATGATCGAGGCCCCTCCGGAGCCGACTCGTAGAAATACGTATGTCTAACGAAATCATCAAACGTTAGACATTTGAATATTGTTAAAAAATATGGGTCCCTCGGACCCCCACTTATTCAACACAGTCGAATCAAAGGACCATATTGGGATGTCCGATCGGAGACGGCAAATCCCCCGATAATGTCAACATCCGTCCGATGATATGTCGCATCCCGTGCCCATATCGATCTGGGCTCCTTCAGAACATCAATAACCGTCGATGTGGGGCGATTTTCTTGATATCATCAATCGTGTCGGTAGTCATGGCTATATACTAGATTGCAATAGTCATAATCAATTGAGTTCAGCCATCGTCGAAGTAGGAATGCTCTTGTGCCTTCTAGCTGTGGCGTATGGAGCATCCAATGATGAGAAAGAGGAATACGTGGTGGGGTCGACGCTTTCGCATGATTGTGTCTGGCCTCGTTATGTATGATTCTTTATGGTGATCCTCGTCTCTATGGGGACGATGGCTGTCTCTAAACCATTTACTTCTGTCACATCAATCGTTCTGTGTCGTTCATCGTAAATATTCAATATCGTATCCATGGAGCATGTTCGCGGATGCCTGTGAGAAGGCAATGAGATACACCAGGCCTGTCATCGTCTCCACACGTTGTGTGGATGGTTCAACACAATCCGGTTGCGGTGCATTCATCGTGCTGAATAGGGACGGATGGATCATCACTGCAGGACATCTGTTCGCACAATTCATCAAATTCCAGCAGGATAAGAAGAGGATGGATGACATCGACAGGATCGTCGCTGAAGAAGGTAACCACCCCAATCTGGAGAAGGATCCGAAGTGGTTCACGCATCACTCCTTCTGGTGGGGTTGGGACCGTGTGAATCTGGTGGAGGGTTTCGTTGACAGCGAGACCGATATCGCCATCGGAAGATTGGACGGCTTCAGACCGGAGATGATATCCGAATATCCTATCTTCAAGGATCCCGATAAGATACGCCCGGGAACGAGTCTCTGCCGTATCGGATTCCCGTTCAACGACAGCACCACTGATTTCGATGAGAGCAAGGGTGCGTTCTGCATAAGGAAAGGTGTGCTTCCGATGACATTCTTCCCCAACGATTGCATACACACCCGTAACATCAATGCCGGTAAGAGCAACATCGGCGGTTATGACAAATTGTACATCGAGACATCCACGCCCGGTATGAGGGGACAATCGGGAGGTCCGATCTTCGATAGGAACGGATATGTCGCAGGTATGCAGGTCCGTACGGCCCATATGCCCCTCGGATTCTCACCGACCGCTGTCAATGCGAGAGGGGAGAAGGTCGTTGAGAATCAGTTCCTGAACGTCGGTATCGGGTTGCACGTGAAGAGCATACTGCAGATCCTCGATGACAAGCACATCGCATACGAGTGCGAGAGGGACGATCAGGGCTTCAAGATCGTAGGATGATCCAACATCCTAATGCTCCACATTAAGTACTCTCGAAGCATATCCAGATGTATGCAGACGATTCAGATCGACGGACTCAGGTTCGATGGCCCATATGTCCTGGGGAAGGATGAGCTACCGGAGGTTCCGGCAATCGCATTGATCATAACGGAGGCCGGAGAGGGCTTCAAGATCATGAGTGTCCTTCATGGCATGGATATCAAGCATGAGGTCGAGAACAGCCCCAAACAGGACTGTTGGCATAAGCATGCGTATCACGACATCATCGACATCTACCTCAACAAGGACGATATGCCCGAATCCAAGAGGGAGGATTACAGGGTCAGATGCATCGAGAAGAGGAAGGAGATCATCTTCTGCGATAGCATTGAGAGGATCGTCGACGATTGGTGATCCTCGATATCATCCCATCATGAGGCATGTTCAGGCGAACATGACATCGATCATCAGTACCATCGCGACCACCGTGACTATCGTCACGATCATTCCAACGAACATGAATCTGAAGAAATCGATCCTTATGCCGTAATGTTCCGATTTCTCGGCGACGATGATGTTCGCCACAGACCCGATCAACGTCGTGTTCCCGGCCAGTGTGGATGAGGCCGCGAGTGCTATGAACATCATCGTTGTCGGTTCGGACATCATCTCGGTTATCAGCATCACCGCAGGTACGTTGCTGACGATATTGCTCAGGACCACGGTGAATATCGACAACGAGGTGATCGATAACGTATCCCCTTCACGGAATCCGGGGAATGATGATGATATCTCGGAGATCAATCCGCTGTTCGATGCACCTCCGATGACCACGAACAGTCCGATGAAGAACAACAGTACGTGCCAATCGACACGCTTCATCGCCCATATCGCATCCTTCGGTTCGGTCGATGCGATCACGATCAGTGAGACCATCCCGGCTAACAAGGACACCATGCAGATCTTGTATCCGCCCACACTCGAACAGATGAATCCTACGAATGTGAGCAGTGTGATGATGATCATCAGATACATCCTGTTTTTCATGACAGGACGATCGGTATCGGGTACGGTCCCGTCGCTTTGGAATCCCTTGTTCAGACTCTTCCTGAAGATGACTATCAATATGACGTAGGTCAGGAGGAGAGTGACGACGGAGATCGGTATGGAATATTGCGAGAACGTGACGAAATCCATGCCGGATACCGATAGGATATACGCGTTCTGCGGGTTACCTACGGCAGTGGATATGCTCCCGATGTTGGCCGACATCATCAATCCGATAAGGAAAGGTATGGGATTCGAATCCGTCCTCTGACAGCACCTTATGACTATGGGTGTGAGCATCAGCACGGCCGCATCGTTCAATGCGATCGCGGACAATACGGCGGATATCAGCATGATCACGGCCAGCATCCTTCTTCTCGAGGACGATTCCCTGACCATCAGATCCGATAGGAACGTGAAGAATCCTGTATATTCGAGACCGGCCACGAGTAGCATCATCCCGAACAGGAGCAATATGACATCCGTGTTCACTGAATCGATCGCATCACTGACTGATAACGCACCGATCAGGAGCATCAACACCGCACCGATCAATGCGACATACGACCTCTTTATCTCGAACCACGGGGTCTTGTTGACAGCGATGAACGCATACGTGAGAACGAATACGATTGTCGCGATCGCTGTTGTCGGCTCCATCGTGGTGCCCGACCGATAGGACAACGTTAATAGTTATTCATCATTCGTATCCATCATGTCTATCGTGAAGAATATCCCGATGCAGGAAATGTTCAAGATTGCCGATCAGGTCCAGGTACTTCCGGGACAGGTCGTCAGCAAGACCGTCATTCAGAACAATTCGGTCAGCATAACCATCTTCGCCTTTGATAAGGGCGAGGAGATCAGTTCCCACGCAGCGAAGGGGGATGCGTTCGTCACCGTCCTCGAGGGTAAAGGGAAGTTCTTCATCGACGGTGTTCCGCACATCCTGAACAAGGGGGAGAGCATCGTTATGCCCGCCAACATCCCGCATTCGGTGTTCGGTGAGGAGCAGTTCAAGATGATGCTCGTAGTGTTGTTCCCAGAAGGTTATGTCAGACCCGAGAGCAGACCTGTGATCCCTCAGTGAAAATTAATCGTTATTAATTATCCTAGTAAACATACTAGCTTAATTAATAACGATGTAATATATGATCCATGTGATCGAGACTCGATCGGATCATCACGTCCTTTTCGTTTTAGATGATGTCATCTAACAATCTCGATCTCACATTGGATATAACACTGCGATATCTATCCTGATGTAGATAATCGTCCAGTGATATGTGACATTGGTGGGATTATCATAGTGCAAAAGTGGGATTTAAGTTAAATATTCGTTTTGATTTTTTAGAAAGTATGTCCTCGATGACAAAGCGCTTTGGAGCATTGGCGGTATTCTCTCTGATTTTGCTTTCGTGTGTCGCTTTCATCAGCCCGGTCTTTGCCTGGTCCGATGCTAGCGAACAGGAAACAGAGACGATAGTCATCGTGACAGAATCGAAATCCGATACGACTCTTACCGAGTTGGTCATCGATTACGCTAAGGTCTATTCAGAGGTCAAGGAGAACGTCTCCAACAGCCGTAACGTTGTCATCGACGACCGTCATTCTCCGACGGACGATCAGCAGAAGGATGTGATGCAGAAGATGCGTGACATCATAGGATCACAACATTTCCGCGATAATGTTCCACCGGAACCGAAGGACGTGCCTAAGGATGAACCGAAGGATGGACAGAACAGCGAACGTCCCGAGATGCCTCCTATGCCCGAGAAGGACAAGAGCGTCAAGGTGATCAACATCGATGACAGCGAGGCAAGACCGAGTGCGGAATTCTTAGATGAGGTAGTAAGTTACATCGAGGAGATGGGCACTCCTGAGGCGAATGAAGCTTCGGAGACCATCAGACAGTACATCTCTTGGTTGATCCTTGAGAACCTCAATGATGCACTTTCGGGCGCGGTCGTCACTCTGAACGATCGTAAGAACGATGAGATCGTAGATGACGATATCAATGATTTCGAGCCCGTTATCGAGGAGGTCGTCGAAGACGATGCTCCGGAACCCATGCCTGACGTAGTCATACCTCCTTCTCTGCCCGATGTCCCCGATGTCGATATGAGGCCCTATTATTCGGGTGTGACCACTTGTGGCCTTTCCTTCCTGTGAGATGAACCGACGTCCTTGTGGCGTCAATAAACATCAGAACCTAGGAAGGTAAAGGAAAATGAAGACAATAACGATAATCATAGCATTACTCCTGGCGACCGCAGCGGTCGGAGGAGGTGTGGTGGCCGTAACCAACATGAATAACGACACGGCGACCACGGACAACACACAGGACAATACCACATCAAACGGCGATACGTCGAACACGGACGGTTCCTCGTCCGATGACGATTCCTCATCCGACGATGATTCCACATCAGGCGATAGCGATTCAAGCGATTCATCATCAGGCGATAGCGATTCAAGCGATTCATCATCAGGCGATAGCGATTCAAGCGATTCATCATCAGGCGATAGCGATTCAAGCGATTCATCATCAGGCGATAGCGATTCAAGCGATTCATCATCAGGCGATAGCGATTCAAGCGATTCATCATCAGGCGATAGCGATTCAAGCGATTCATCATCAGGCGATAGCGATTCAAGCGATTCATCATCAGGCGATAGCGATTCAAGCGATTCATCATCAGGCGATAGCGATTCAAGCGA
>CAVJRF010000025.1:0-19148 GCA_963651945.1 Eggerthellaceae bacterium
GTGTGTGACTGTATGTATCTTCACGTTCGGCGATGAGAGGGTCGACCGCCATTCTCACAACTCATTTATATCTACGTGCGATAGCCACCCTCAGATATCATGGATGTCGAAGAGAGATATGCGCTGATAACAAGGAATGTTCAGGAACTCACCACGGGCGAAGAGCTCAAAGCACTCCTCGCCAAGGAGGACTATCAGCCCACAGCGTATATCGGATTTGAGCCGTCCGGTCTCGTCCACCTAGGTTGGGCACTGGTCGCAGCGAAGATCAAGGATCTCTGCGATGCAGGAGTGAAGGTCATCATCTTCTGGGCGGATTGGCACGCATACATCAATGACAAGCTCGGCGGGGACATCGAGAACATCCGCGCATGTGCGAGATACTTCGAGGATTGTTTCATCGCCCTCGGTGTACCGAAGGACAAGATCGAGTTCAGGTACGCATACGAGTTGTTGGATGGTATCGATTATTGGGAGAAGGTCATCAAGATCGCCAAGGTAACATCACTCTCCAGAGTGAAGAGGGCCATGACGATCATGGGCCGTTCGGAAGCGGATGCGGATCTCGACGCATCCAAGGTGTTCTACCCCATCCTGCAGGCCGCGGACATATTCTACCTCGATGTGGACATATCCTATGCGGGATTGGATCAGAGGAGGGCGAACATGCTCGCACGTGATGCTGCGGACAAGCTCGGATGGAAGAAACCCATCGCATTGCACACGCCTCTCCTTCCCGGACTCAAGGGCGGACAGAGGATGGACCCTGCCATGCTGAAGAAGGAGGATGCGGACATCGATACATCATTCAAGATGTCGAAGAGCGACCCCAATGCGAGCGTCAGGATCCATGACAGTCCGGAGGACATCAGGAGGAAGATGAAGAAGGCATTCTGCCCTCAGGAGAAGGAGGATGAGTCCATCAACCCCGTTCTC
The DNA here is from genome assembly GCA_963651945.1 of Eggerthellaceae bacterium. Lineage (GTDB taxonomy): Archaea > Thermoplasmatota > Thermoplasmata > Methanomassiliicoccales > Methanomethylophilaceae > Methanarcanum. The sequence continues at coordinate 937 of CAVJRF010000025.1, forward strand.
ATGATATGCAAGAGCATCATATTCCCCAAACTCGGTAAGATCGAGGTCGTATTCCCCGAGAAGTTCGGCGGAGGTTCCGCGGTATACAACAGTTATGAGGAGCTTTCGGAGGCATACTTCAGCGGTAAATTGTTCCCCTCGGATCTCAAGAGCGGTGCCGCAGAGGGACTCATAAAGGTACTCGAACCCGTCAAGGCATACTTCGAGGAACACCCCGAGAACTACGAGGAGATGCAGAGGATCCTCAAGAAGCTCGGTAAACTCTGAACTCATTCATCAGGGTCATCGGAAACGATGTCCCTGCTCTTCTTTATCTTTCTGAACTCGTCCATCGTTCTCATACAGCATATGTGGAGTATGGCTTCGACATCGCCTACGCCCGAGAGACCTGCGGCACCGTCGTGACCCCCGCCATCCGTGGTGGTCTCGTATCCAATGTTCTTGACGATCTCTCCCATGTTGATGCCTCTGCGGACCATCTCCTGTGTGGCCCTTGCACTGAGGCGGAATCTGTCATCGCGCTGTGATGCTACGAATGCGACATCCGCACCGGCGGCGATCATCGCTCTGCACCCGGATGCCTCGAAGCTTCCGCCATAGGATGTGGCGACAATCATGTCCCCGACACGATCGAATTTGGACCTTCCGATGCATTTCATCGTGGCCACGCGTTCGGACATACTCACTTCGGTACGTGTAAGCGCCAAAGCCTCATCCATCTGGATGCCTGTCTTCTCCAGGATGTATGCGAAATCCTTCAGGAGTGTGAAGTCACCGTACTGGAAGTGTCCCGAATCGGTGAGCATACCTCCGAGGAGCATCAATCCCACATCACGTGTGAGCTCGATATCGTTCTCCCGTATGATGTCCAATATGATCTGAGCGCATGCGCATTTGCTGGGATCGCAGTAGAAATCCTTGCACGTCCATCTGCCGGAGGGTTGGTGATGATCGATCACGAGACACTTCTCGGGGATCTTGAAATCCTCCAGTCCGAATTGTTCGGGGGATGATGTATCCACGACGACCACGAGATCGTAATCATCGGGATCGAACTCCTCGATGATGTCGAATCCTATCTTATCCTGCACGAACTTCGATACGCGATCGATACCGCACGGGGCGTAGATATCGCATGTCGGAAAACACTTGGAGATGGCATAAGCGGATGATATGGCATCCATATCGGCATTGCCGTGGACCATGATGACCTTCTTCCCGCCTTTCAGTTTGTCTGCGATCTCCTTATACATCGTTCACGGGAATTGAATCTTGATATAAAAGAATCCGCACATCGCACCCGTGCATCCACACGGGTGGTCAGTGCGTAGGAAATGGTTTTGATGATTATATCAGCGTCTCATAGCGATGACTGCGATGACGAGGAATGCAGCGGCACAGCCGATCACGATGTAGAGGTTACTGACACCATCCACCGGTTCATCGTCCATGAAGTCATCGACCTTCTTGAGGAAATTGTCGATCTGTTCGATGAAGGTCTTTTCCCCATCGATATCCAGAGGTGCCACGGACCATTGGGCGTAGAGTGTATCGTCGCCCTCGACAGTTGCAGATTGCCCGCCGTAGCACCAATCTCCGCTTCCATCCTTCTCTGTGTTCCATCCTTCGAATACGTATCCGTCCCTCGTTGGTTCCACGGAGGATATGGTTATCGTCCCATCTTTGATCGAAACGGCTCCGGGTCCGCCGGTTCCACCGTTGTTGTCATATGTAATCGTGTATGCAATGTCGGTGCTCGCATCTCTGGTCCATTTCGCATAGAACGTACAGTCATAGGATACCTTGGTCTTGTTCCAACTTACGTTGAGATCATCATCGAGGTACCACCCGTCGAAGATATATCCGTATCTTACGGTAGACGGGATTGTAGGTATCGTACCGGACTTGATGGTCATCGGAGAGATGTCTGTACCGCCGTTCGTATCGAATGTGATGGTGATGTCCTCTCCGCCGTACTTGTTGGTTGCGAGAGGCGTCGGAAGTTCGAATCCGTATTCGCTGGTCATTCTTGTCAGGCTGTGGGATTCAGCGACCTTGAGATCGTCATCATCCACTGTGTTCTGTCCTACGAGGAAGTATGTGTAGTAGATGTGGGTCCCGTTCACCGGATCATCCCATGTGACATCCATCGTGTACCATGAATTCTCTACGTAGACGAGATTCCACATGTGTCCTTCCAGTTCGCCGTCACCGGAGTCCGCCATACCTGAGATCAACAGGCATGGAATGTCATAATAGTCGCAGAACAGCTTGAATGACTTCGCATATCCTTCGCATACGACGTAGTGATCTCCGACCAATGCCTTGTATTGGCTGCGGATGTCGTGATCTATGTAACCATTGCCTTTTGCGGTCTCCTTCGCCAGTTCATCGACCGCATATGAGAGGGTATCGACGAGATAGTCATGTATCTTCTTCACCTTCTCCGCGGCAGTTCCAGTGAAGTTCAGGGAAGCAATCGTTTTCTCGACAGCGGCGTTCTTCGCGGAGGTATTCGCATCCTCCACATTGAATGTCAATTTTATGTCGTGGACCACCGAATCGGTTATCTTGAAAGTGGCACCGACGTTGACGTAATACACATCGGGCCTCTCCAAGTGCAGGCAGTGGCTCAATCTTTCGAGTGCATAACTGAATTCCTCGGAATCCTTCTTCTCGTAGTCATAGTCATTATAGAGGCTTCCACTGACACTGTTCGGTATCTCTATCGTGATGGTCGCACTGGAACCATTGGCATACAACAATGCGTCATAGGCGTATTGCATCGGCTCATCCAGTTGGTTGTAATACCATCTGGTGTAGTCTACGGTACTCGCTGCATCTGAGCTATCATCGTAGATCGATACCGTGAAAGGTATCGATGCGAACAGCATGATCGCTACCAGAGCGAGTGCAAATTTCTTGCAGCGGGCAGAGTTCATGGCGTTTGTTACGACGTGTGTATTATAATTGATTTATTGCCCAGAATCCGGTGGATACATCCAATGGATGATGGGTGTGGATGGATCATATGGTGCGATGACCGCTCCAAGTGTATATACGATCAAGAAAAGGATGCAGAATGTCCTCTGTATGGATTATGAACAAAAGAAAAATGGTTGTGATGGAAAAGGTTTCACTCGGATTTCTGACCCATCGCTTTGTTGAGGGTCTCCTGCATGCTCTCGTACTTCTCACGGAGGGCGACTTCCTGGCGTTCCATGGATTTCACACGGACCTCCATGGTCTCCTTGCCTTCCTCGAGTTCAGCCTTGACCGATTCCTTGTCGTTGACCTTGATCATGAGCGAGCCTACGTTCTTGTAGACGTCACCCGTGGCCTTGTCGAGTTCGCTGATGGTCCTCTCGATCTCTTTGATCTGAGCATCCATCTGGAGTTTCTGGGATGATACGGCCTGGAGCTGCTGTTGGAGTTGTTGGAACTGAGCGATCTGGTTCTGCAGTTGGGGACTGATGCTGTTCATTCAATTCACCTTCGCGATTCTGCTGATATCTTCGGTTATACGTATACATCCGAGGTATGAGTTGAGTGCGGCCCTCATCGCCGTCGTATCGTTCGCCTCTATCTTTATGATGGCTTCGTTCCCGGAGCCCGAGACCTCGATATGCGTGCGGGGCAGTTCGCGTCCCGCTTCCGGTTTCAATGAGGAGATGATGGTCTCCGCATCAGCGGAGACTATCTTGAGTTCTGCACTCAACATGATCGTACTCAGTCCGACTTCAGGACCTTCTTCACGTTGGGCCTCTCCTTGAAGAAGATCTTGGATCCGCACTTCTCGCACTGGAGACCTAACGCGTTGACGTTCCTGATAGGTTCGTTGCATTTAGCACATCTGTACAATCAAATCACCTCTGGATCGAATCACTCGCCGATTGTTGCCTTCTTAAGGTCAGGTGAGTATGCGCCTGCTGCGTATTTCGCACCGCAGTGCTTGCATGCCCAAACGCCCGAGCTGACCCTCTTGACGGAGGTGTGGTGGCATACGGGACACTCATGACTCTTCTTCTGGTTGGCTTCGATTGTCTTCACTCTGTTACGAACGACGACACCGTACCTTGCGCCGAACCTTCCGGATGTACCGGCCTTCTCTGTTCTCTTTGACATCTTTATCACCCAATGATCTTTCTGATCTCTTTGCCCTTTGCGACGGCCGCATCAAGGCACTGGCTGAGCTCATCGAGTGTGATTGAGCCCTTTCCGCCCTTCTGCATCGCTCTGAAGTTGCCTTTGTCATCGGTCGTGATCGTCAGGCGAGCAGTTGAGATGTGTTCTTCGTCGAAATTCGGGTCTAATATTAAAGTGTTATCTATCTTACTTGCAGTGATCGAGATAGGCGTGCATGTTACCGGGAGGGGTTGGTCCTCACCGAGGCCATACTGTTCGTACGGGACCACTGCTGTCTTCAGTGCGAGCACTGCTGCGAGGTTGGCCGCATCGAAGAGATTACCGTCGTAGTCGAGTGCGTACATATCGATGAAGCACATCCATACCTTCACACCTTCCTCGACGCAGAGCTTCTCCACGTCGACCATCTTCGATTCGCGTATTCCACGGTCAACGACACGTGCGAGTTCGATCGCGTCCTCTCCCGGCGGTCCACCCTCGAATGACGGGTGTGCCATGGGTAGGAATTCCATTCCTGTGGTGAGGACACCTTCTTTGGGCGTGTCGGGGAACGGCGTACCGGGGATGATCTTGACACCCGCGATGACCTCTGTCTTTCCGAGCTTCACCCTTGCGGAACCATCCGCGGATTCGATGCAGTCCGTGACGTAGGAGATCTTCCTGTAGTCCTTGACACCGCGTCCGTCCTCTCTCTTTCCCTCTTTCAGGAGTTTGACGATGTGGTCGCGTTTGATCTCGGAGATAACGACATCACTCATCTTCCTCGACCTCCTCTTTCTTGGTGTTGTATCTTCTCTTCAAAGCATCCTTCTGGATGTCGTAGAGTTCGTGGCATGCGCCGACTGCCATGGAGATGGCCTTGTCGAACTCTTTCCTCGTCATGTTACCGTCCATCTGGAGGAGGACGATCTCATCCGTCGAGGGCACGATGGCGATAGGCACGTCCGCCTCTCCGTAGTTGTCCTCTTCCTTGTTCAGATCGAGGAGGACCTTTCCGTCCGCCTTACCTGCGGCACATGCGGGGACGATGTCCCTCATGGGGATACCTGCGTCCGCCAATGCGACGGATGCTGCGGTGAGTCCTGCGCATCTTGTTCCTGCGTTGGCCTGGAGGATCTCGATGTAGACATCGATCGATGCACGGGGGTAGAGCTCTGTGAGAACGACGTTCTCTAATGCCTCTGCCGTGATCTTCGAGATCTCGATGGACCTTCTGTCGGGTCCGGGTCTCTTACGGTCGCTGACCGAGAATGACTGCATGTTGTATTTGCACTGGATGATCGCCTTGTTGGGGTTCTGAAGGTGCCTGGGGTGGCATTCCCTGGGGCCGTAAACGGCCGCGAGGACCTTGTTCTTTCCGATCTCCACGTACGCTGAACCGTCAGCGTTGTTGAGTACTCCCGCCTCTACTTTGAATTGTCTGTGCTGATCGGCGGTCCTGCCGTCGATCCTGATTCCTTTCTCGTCAACTAAAACCATGTCGGTGTGTCCGCTCATAATCATTCATCTCCTGCGCCAGGTAGTCTTTCTTCGATGAGAGCCTTCACTTTCTCGGTGAGATTTCCTTTCTGTGAGTTCTCCTCGATGTATTTTATGGCCTCAGCGGCGACCTCTGCATTCTCATCATCGCCGTCGATCCATATCCTGCCGTTCTGTCCAATGAATATGCGGCAGTCGGTCATGTTCTTAAGCATCTGTATCATGGATCCGCTCTTACCGATGATCCTCGATACTTTACAATAGGGCACGTTCACGATCATTCCGCCACTGAGTTTCCTGAGTCCGGAGTCGTTCATCGTGACCTGTATCTTCTTGCTCTCGTCGACCATCAGGATCTTGAGGAGGACCGCGTCCCCCACGTTCAGATACTTCGATGTGTCTCCGAATTCCACTTTCCACGGCACTTCATTGACATGAAGGGGTGCCGGATATGGTGCACTGATGTCCACCATCCAGTTGGATGCGGCGATGTCGTTGATGATACCGATGACGGTGTCCCCTGTCGATGGCATGTATACGCCGCCGATGGGCATGACACTGATCCCGTTCTGTGAGTAGTTCTTCACTCCGAGGATCGCAGCATACAATTTGCCGTCTCTCTCGTATGTGTTGTCGCCGCCCTTCTCACCCTTCGTACTGAGGATGTCTCCGGGGACCACTATCTCACGAGATGGTCTGGCATTCCTTTTTTCCATTTTATCACTTCTCGAATGTAATTGGCTCACTGTATCAACTTGACCTCTGAATGGCCTTTGGTCCTGTTGTTGAGCTTTGTTGTAAGTTCTGTGATGAGTCCTGCAGGGATCTCCATGACGCCGATCCATGATCCGTCATTGGTCCATTCCTCCCTTTCGACGATACCGTATCCTGCGAGGTCGCCGTAGCATTTCGCATAGTCCTCGCCCCTGATCCTTATGGCCACCCTGCTCTTCTCGAACCTGATGGGGATCAGTGGCCTCAGGAGGTGCATGGCCTCCTCGACCTGTTTCTCCACCGACTTGAACGGATCGGCATGGAACTTGCATTCCTCCAACGCCAACTCTATCCTCGTGGGCGGATGCGGTAGTTTCGTCTGGGGGTTGATGGCATTGGCGGAGATGTATGCGATGATCTTCTTCCTCTTGATCTCGAGCATCTCCTTCCTCTGCTCAGCGGTGATCTGCACCTCTCCTTTGGAGATGATCTTGGATGCGATCTCGCGGATATCCGTGCTGCCGAACGCTTCCTTGACCTTCTCTTCCGCAGGCCTCGTCCCTTTCCTAGCATTGTTGAAGACGTCCTCCACTGCCATGTATTCGACGAGATCGACCTCCTTACCCTGTTTCATGAGGTTCATGACCGCAGGGTCAAGGAGTATCTCGAACGTCTCGCCATGTGTCTCGAGGCGGGCAACGATCGCGTCTTCAAGATTCACCATGATAGCACCATTCACTCTTTGCCGATGAAGGCCGAGATCTCATCGTCGGTGAATCTTCTGAACGGTTTGTCCACGGTGACGATACCCGCTTCCATGGTCTGGGGGGTGGGCTTGTCATCCGTCGCGGCTGCCAATGCCTTCAGTCCGAGGGCCATGGCCTCATCCAATGACATTCCGTCCTGATACTCCTTCTCGAAGACATCGAGGACGACAGGGCGTCCCGATCCGATGCATCCCGCCTTGTATGCGACGAGTGCTCCCGACGGGTCCGTCTCGAAGAGGTGGACTCCGAGGTCATCAGTACCTGCTATGAGAAGTGCGGTACCGAACGGGCGTCCTCCGCCGTACTGTGTGAAGTACTGTTTGTAGTCGCAGACCTTCTTCACGAGTCCCTCTACCGTGATGTTCTCGTTGTATGTGAGTTTGTGGTTCTGGGCATTCTTCCTGGCCTCGTCGACGAGGACCCTGGCATCAGCGACAAGGCCTGATGTTGCACAGCCGATGTATTCGTCGATGTTGTAGATCTTCTCGATGGACTCGGGTTCAACGAGTCTGCTGGAGACATGCTTGTCCACTAACAGGATTACACCATCTTTGAACTTCAATCCGATGGTGGTCGTACCTTTCTTGACCGCTTCACGTGCATATTCGACCTGGAAGAGCCTTCCGTCGGGCGAGAACACAGTGATACCTCTGTCATAGGCCATTTGTCCTGGTTGCATTGTTTTAGCTCCTTACAGGAAGCGGTATCGCAACGTTGTATAAAGTCATTCGTGTACCTTATTTACGCGCGGGAACCTTGGTCCTTCTGAGGACCTCGTACCTGTCGCGGAGGGTCTTGAGAGTACCGGATGTACTGATGGGTGTCGCACCCTTGTCGGCACGCGTCATGATGTCTATGTCACGGTCGATCGTCCCGGGGGATGACCTTATCACGGCCCATCCTTCTCCGCATTGTATCACGTATGGTGCATCATCGCCGCAGAACGCACGCAGTTTGGAGATGAGTGTCTCTCTCGTGAAATCGGCATCCACTGTGAATGCGATGTATCTCCTGCGCCCTCTTACCGATTTCACGACCATGGGGATCACCGATCAGTGGTTGTTCCTGTACAGCGCACCGCATTCCGGACATTTGCCGTCGGTGATGTACAGTTCGTGACCGCAGACGCACTTGAACGTGCCGTTCTCCCAGGGCGTCACGGTGTTGCATCTCGGACAGACGTTATCGGTCAGCTTCTCCCCGCATCTGCAACACTTGCCCTTCCTGATCGGACGCTGTTTCATCTCGTCGTATGGCGTCTTGCAATAGGGGCATTCATTGGTCATCGTGGCGCAGTCCTTGTGGTAGGATCTGCCGCATTCGCACTCCATCACGACCTCGTCCTCGATCTTCCCGAAGCAGATCTCGCACTTGTCATCGACCACACGCTTATCCAAAAAATGAGTAGGTTTTCTCATCACATGTCCGCTGTTACTTCTCTTCTTGCGACCGTTTCTCATGATCGAGTACGAAACAAGGAACAATGCGACGAATGTCACACATAACACGTAGTAGAGTTGTGCCAGCGTGTCTAGGGAGATACTCATGTCAAGTCCATCGGTCTCTCCTATTAATATACTTTCTTCGGCGGCCATGATCGCTCATGCCCGTCGCAGGCCCGATTTTTACTTCCGATTATCGGAACTAATTTCATTTTTTAGACAGTTTTAGTTGTAGCATGACCTTTTGAGGTAATTTACTCCATAACCGAGTTTTTGGATGTCTGGCTATGGAATTTTTAGGCTTAACTTAAAATTTGTAGGAGGGAAAAATGTTTGGAAAACTTGAAGTCCAAATTTAATGTAATATTTCATATTTAATTATTATGTAGAAACGATTAAAATACCTTTGAGGGATACTATTCCTCGTTCCAAACTATACAAATAGTAACGGAGGCAAAGATTTGACTAAATCAGCGTTGGTTATTGGTGCAGGAATTGCAGGTATCCAGGCTTCGTTGGATCTTGCCGGAAGGGACATCCATGTCTACCTTGTAGACAAAGACCCCACCACTGGTGGAAAGATGTGCCGTCTCGACAAGACATTCCCTACGAACGACTGTTCAGCTTGTATCCTTTCACCCAAGATGGCAGATGTTGCCGGCCATCCGAACATCACGACACTCACATACACTGAGGTCATGAAGGTCGATGGAAAGGCAGGAGATTTCAAGGTCACGGTCAAGAAGAAGCCCAGGTACGTGGACCTCACGAAATGTACCGGATGCGGCGACTGTGTCGCGAAATGTCCTACGAAGAATATCCCTGATGAGTTCGAGTTCGGACTTTCCACAAGGAAAGCGATCTACATCCCTCACGCACAGGCAGTCCCCAGGGTCGCATTGATCGATCCCATCCACTGTAAGAAGATCCTCGCAGGAAAGTGCGGAATCTGTGAGAAGACTTGTCTCAAGGGTGCAATCAACTACGAAGACAAAGAAGAGACCGAGGTCCTCGATGTCGGTTCGATCGTTGTAGCAACAGGATTCCAGGTTTGGGACGCTAACATTGCAACGGAATACGGCTACGGCAGATACGACAACGTTGTTACCTCCATGGAATTCGAGAGGATGATGTGCGCATCAGGTCCCGACCACGGACACATCAAGAGAAGGTCCGAGGATCACGAGGCCCCCCAGAAGATCGCATTCGTCCAGTGCTGCGGTTCCAGGTCAGAGAAGAAAGGATGGAAGAAATACTGTTCATCCGTCTGCTGTATGTACGCCACGAAGCAGGCAATGATCACCAAGGAGCACGCAGATGTTCAGGAAGATATCTTCTTCATGGACATCAGGTCCTACGGTAAGGAATTCGAAGCATACATCCACAGAGGAGAGGACCAGTACGGCATCAAGATGCACAGGTCCTCACGTGTCTCCAACATCGAGGAGAACGCGGACAAGACGCTCACCGTCAACTACGCAGATGCCAACGGAGACCCCAAGTCAGATGTATTCGACCTCGTAGTCCTCTCGGTCGGTCTCAACCCGCCCGCAGGAGCAGAGGAGTTCTCCAAGATCCTTGGAATCAACCTCAACGAGTACGGATTCTGTGAGACATCGGTCTTCCACCCGCTCGAGACATCGAGAGAGGGAATCTATGTATCCGGTGCATTCGCAGCACCCAAGGATATCCCGACGACCGTCGCGGAGTCCTCAGGAGCAGCAGCGAAGGCAGGAGCATGCATCGTAGATGCCAACTTCGAGCCTTGCGCACCCAAGGAGTTCCCCGCAGAGAAGGATGTGGCAGGACAGGAACCGAGGATCGGAGTTTGGGTCTGCGAATGCGGTATCAACATCGGTGCGACAGTCAACGTCCCCGAGGTCGCAGAGTACGCAGCGACACTCCCCGGAGTCGTCTATTCCACAAAGACCATGTACGCATGTGCACAGGATACCCTCCAGGCAATCTCCCAGGCAATTCAGGAGAAGAACCTCAACAGGGTCGTCGTCGCATCATGCACACCCAGGACACACGAGCCTCTCTTCAGGAACGCTTGCCGTGAGGGTGGACTCAACCAGTACCTCTTCAACATGGCGAACATCCGTGACCAGTGCTCATGGATCCACATGCACGAGCCCGAGAAGGCAACGATGAAAGCGAAGGACCTCGTAAGGATGGCCATCGCGAAGGCACAGTTCCTCGAGCCTCTCGAGGGTGCGAAGATCCCCGTCACGAACGCAGCAGCGGTCGTCGGTGGAGGTATCACCGGTATGACCACAGCACTCGACATCGCAGCACAGGGATTCCCTGTACACCTCGTCGAGAGGGCAGGACAGCTCGGCGGACACGCACTCCAGTTCAGGCACTCCGAGGACGGAGTCGACACAGCGGCATTCGTCAAGGAGCTCGTCGACAAGGTCAACGCCAACAAGCTCATCACCGTCCACCTCAACTCTGAGGTCAAGGACATCCCCGGATTCGTAGGAAACTTCAAACTCCAGCTCAAAGACGGATCCGAGTACGAAGTCGGTGCGGTCATCCTCGCAGTAGGAGCAACACCCTACGTGCCCACAGAGTTCAACTACGGAAATGACGCGAAGGTCATCGTCAACCTCGAAGCAGAGAAGATGATCGCAGAGGGCAAGTTCAACGCGAAGAACGTCGCATTCATCCAGTGTGTCGGTTCAAGGTCTGACAGCGTGAAATACTGTTCACGTGTCTGCTGTGCATCCTCACTCAGGAACGCGATCAAGATCAAGCTCGCAGACCCCACGGCCAACGTCACCATCTTCCACAAGGACATCAGGACATACGGATTCCGCGAGGAGATGTACAGAAAGGCATCGGAGGTCGGAGTCAGGTTCCTCAGGTACCGCGACACGGATCCCCTTCCGGAGTACGACGGCAACGTCGTGAAGGCATACGATACGATCCTCGGCAAGGATGTCGAGGTCCCCGTCGACTGTGTCGTCCTCGCTAACGGTATCAAACCCGACAGAGAGGAGAAGGAAGAGATCGCAAAGATGCTCAAGGTCCCGATCAGCAAGGACGGATTCTACTTCGAGGCTCACCAGAAGCTCAGGCCCGTCGACTTCGCAACAGAGGGTGTCTTCGTTGCAGGTCTCGCACACTGGCCCAAGTTCATGGATGAGTGTCTCGCACAGGCATCCGGAGCAGCCTCAAGGGCACTCACGATCATCTCCAAGCCTTACCTCGTATCAGAAGGTATCATCGCCTCGGTCAACGAGACATACTGTGACGGATGCGGTGTATGTGAGGGATGCTGTGAGTACAAGGCCATCAGCATCGTAGAAGTGGATGGAAAGAAGAAGAGCAGCGTCAACGCAGGTCTCTGTAAGGGATGCGGATGCTGTGTCGCAGCATGTCCGTCAGGAGCAATGGAGCAGAAAGGATTCACATCCAAGCAGATCATCTCCGAGATCGATGCATGTCTCGACTTCCCCGTAGGAGGACAGTGATTACCATGGCAGATTTTGAACCAAGAATCGTAGCTTTCTGCTGCAACTGGTGTTCATACGCCGGAGCAGACGGTGCAGGAGTCGCTAGGCTTCAGATGCCTACCAACTTCCGTATCATAAGGACAATGTGCTCTGCAAGGGTCGACCCCGAGTGGGTCCTCAGGTCATTCGCAAAGGGTGCTGACGGAGTCATCATCCTCGGATGCCACCCCGGAGACTGCCACTACATCGGTGGAAACTACAGGGCAAGAAGAAGAATCGCACTTCTGAGGATGGTCCTCGAACAGTACGGATTCGACCCCAAGAGAATGAAGCTCGAGTGGGTATCCGCATCAGAGGGAGAGAAGTTCCAGAAGACGATCGTAGAGTTCGTGGACACCATCAAGGCACTCGGACCTACACCTCTCAAGAAGGAGGAGTGAAAATGGGATTCCTTGACAAGATATTCAAGAAAGGTAACAAGGGAGCCGAAAAAGCGGCACCCGCTGCAGAGAAGAAAGCGGCACCCGCCGCAGCACCTGCAGGCAAATATGTCGCAGACTCCCCCATCGAGGGATTCGTCCCCGGTCTCGGAGCACCCGCAGGCGGAAAGATCAAGCTCGCCATCTACTGGGCGGCCGCTTGTGGTGGATGCGATGTTTCGCTCCTCGACACGGATGAGAAGATCCTCAACATCGGCGCGATGGCCGACATCGTCATGTGGCCTATCGCAGCTGACGGAAAAGAGAAGGATATCGCAGCAATGGATGATGGTTCGATCACAGTATCGATCATCAACGGTGCAGTGAGGAACTCGGAGAACGAGCACATGGTCAAACTGCTCAGGCAGAAATCCCAGCTCGTCGTCTCATACGGTTCATGCGCATGCTTCGGTGGAACACCCGCTCTCGCCAACCTCGTTGGCAGCGGTAAAGAGGTGCTCGACTACGTCTACACCAAGACCCCTACGTCGGCAGACTTCCAGGCAACATACCACAAGGACGCACCCACGATCCCCCAGCCCTCTATCCAGGTACCTGAGGGAGAGCTCACGCTCCCTGTGTTCTATGACTCTGTGAAGTCACTCGACCAGGTCATCGATGTGGATTACAGCATCCCCGGATGCCCGCCTACACAGGAGAGCATCTCGAAACTCCTCAACGCACTCGTCGACTTCGTCTACAATGGCGTCGCACTCCCTCCCAAGGGAACGATGATCGGTGTAGAGGACAAGACACTCTGTGAGGAGTGCCCCAGGCACAAAGAGAACAGGAGGATCGAAGCGATCTACGAGCCTTACCAGGTCAACGTCGATCCCGACCTCTGTCTCCTCGATCAGGGTATACTCTGTCTCGGTTCAGCGACCGTCGCTGGATGCGGTGCGAAGTGTACAAGGATCGGACAGCCTTGCCGTGGATGCTACGGACCCACGAAGGCAGTTCAGGAGCAGGGAGCATCGATCTTCACAGCCATCGCATCATTGTACCCTGTGCTCGATGATGATCCGACCTGCGGAGAGGACAAGATCGCGGACGTCATGTCCAACATCAAGGATCCGCTCGGATACTTCTACGCATTCACAATGTCGAAGGCATTGATCAAATCAAAAGTCAAAGAAGGAGGTCAGTAAATGGCTGGACCTATCATTTGGGATGAGAAAACAAAAGCGACAGGAAAGAGAATCACTGTCGATCCGATCACACGTCTCGAGGGTCACGGAAAGATCGAGATCTTCCTCGACGACAACGGAAACGTCCAGAACGCATACTGGCAGATCCCCGAGGTCAGAGGATTCGAGAGATTCTGTATCGGCAGGAAGGTAACGGAGCTCAACCAGATCACAGCAAGGCTTTGCGGTGTCTGTCCCGGAGCACACCACCTCGCATCAACGAAGGCAATCGACGGATGTTACAACGCAAAACCGACCCCCACGGCATTCAAGCTCAGGGATCTGTTCTACAGCGCACACTTCGTGCACAGCCACATCGCGCACTTCTACGCATTGGCAGCGCCCGATTTCGTCCTCGGTCCCGGATCGCCTGCGGCGAACAGGAACGTCCTTGGTGTCGTCGGTGCGGTCGGACTCGAGCTCGGAGGAGCTGTCCTCAGGGCAAGGTCCAAGGCACAGAGGATCCAGGCCATCATCGGTGGAAAGGCTACACACCCGCTCGTCGGAGTTCCCGGTGGAGTCTCGACGGCCATCACGAAGGAACAGCAGAACGAGATCAAGAGCTACGCTCAGGACCTCGTCGACTTCGCACAGACCTCGATGAAGGTGTTCAACGATGTCGTCCTCGCCAACAAGGAGTACGTCGACATCATCGCGAACAAGGATCTGTACTGCCAGGACTCATACTACATGGGCCTCGTCGGTAAGGACAACGCACTCGAGTTCCACGACGGACCTGTCAGGGTCGTCGACCAGAAAGGTGCGGAGTTCGACAGATACGATGCGTTCGACTACCTCGATCACATCTCCGAGGCTGTGGAACCCTGGTCATACGAGAAGTTCCCGTACCTCAAGAAGATCGGATACAAGGGCCTGTGGTCAGGACCCGACAACGGTCTCTACCGTGCGACACCTCTCTCGAGGCTCAACGTCTGTGACAAGATCTCCACACCCATCGCTCAGGATGAACTTGAGAGATACCGTGGATTCTTCAAGGACGCAGGAGTCCCCTGTGAGAACGGCAAGCCTATCGTTCCCTTCACACTCGCAACACACTGGGCAAGGATCATCGAGATGATCTACGCCGCAGAGAAGTGTCTCGAGGTCGCGAACGATCCGGACATCACCAACAGTGATATCAAACAGACGGATCTCGTGCCCGGAGGACGCGGTGTCGGTTGTGTCGAGGCTCCGAGAGGAACACTCACACACGACTACACATGTGATGAGAACGGTATCGTTACCGCATGTAACCTTGTCGTCGGAACGACCAACAACAACGGACCCATCAACGTAGATGTCTGCAAAGTCGCGAAAGCGCTCATCAAGAACTACGATGTATCACCCGGTCTCTTGAACATGGTCGAGATGGCATTCAGGGCATACGACCCGTGCAACTCCTGTGCAACACACAGCCTGCCCGGACAGATGCCTTTGACAGCTGTCATCAGGAACAGCGACGGTTCGATCTACGACACCGTCTCGCGCGACTAAACGTATTAAATCGGGGGCGAAAGCCCCCACTTATTATTGTCAACGGCCTCTGGGGCCCCTTTTAAGATTTCTTGCTTCATAACGGTCCTTGACCATTATGTCCTTGCGCCTGCCAAGATCTATCCCATCCAGGAGGAACATACGTGCATCATCGAGATCGAGGAATGTATCGTTGATCAGCGGTCCGAGGAAATTCCCGTTGAGCACGTTCATCGGTGAACCTCCCAGCATCCTGTTGAACGAAGGGACGATTATGAATGATTGCGGATACTTCTCATATCTGTTTCCGCCGGATCTGAACTTACCACGTACCCAACAGGGTTCCGTGGTCTGGTTCCCGATACCATCCCTGAACATCACGGCAGGGTGCTCATGGGCCATGATGAGTGTGTCACAATCCATGACGTCCTCCTTCGGCCAGGTGTGGCCGTGTATGAACCCCACATCATCTATCTTGAATCCGGTCGACGGTCTGATCCTTATCCCAAGAGGGAGGAAGTCCTCGATGTTGGTGTCATGGTTGCCCCTGACGATCTCGACATTATCGAATCTCTCGCGCAATCTTTCGAAGAAGCTCGGGATCTCCCTATATTCCTGCTTGGATGAACCGGGGACGGAATCCTTCACGTCACCGAGTACGATGAGGTGATCGCAGCCATCCGAATTGTCCAATATGCAATCCAGCATGGTATCCGTTCTGGAAGTGAGATTGAATCCTTTCCTGAGAAGATGCGTCTCCACACCTATGTGCAGATCCGCGATGACCATGATGTCATTGACCCTGAGGGCAGGAATCCCATATATAGGTTGGATGTCCGCCATTGGATATCACTTTAGTCCTTCGGAGATCACTCTGGCAATATCATCGATCAGATCCGTTGCCATGAGCCCATACGAGTATTCTTCGAAGGCCATCTCTCCGGCCTTTCCGCATATGTATGCGCCCAGACAACCTGCATCGAATGCAGTCATACCTTTGGAGAGAAGTCCGGAGATTATCCCTGCGAGGACATCCCCTGTCCCGCCGGATGTCATGCCCGCACAGCCTGTGACGTTCGTACGGATACTGGATCCATCGGTGATGATGTCCTCCTTCCCTTTGAGTACGATGACAGCACCTAATTCTTTGGAAGCATCCATCTGATCCACATCTCCGGCCAGTCTGGCGTATTCGGAGTGATGGGGAGTGTAGATGGTCGGAGCATCCCTTTTGATATCCGATTTGGACATCGCAGTTATGGCATCGGCGTCGATCACCATTGGCCTGTCGCATCTTGTGCAGAACGAGCGTACAGCATCCATGGTCTCCGGATCGGTACCGAGGCCGGGGCCTATCAGGACGGAATCGCACCTCTCCGACAATTCAAGGAGCGCTTCGATCGATCCTGTCGTGAGGTGATCGCCGGGCAATCTATGCATAAGGAATGTAGGCGAGAATGATGAGATCTCATGGAACGATGATTCGGGCGTGGCGATGTGTACGAGATCGGCCCCCACACGTGATGCGGCAAGTGCCGCCATGGCCGGTGCACCGATGTATGGTCCGCCACCGATTATCAACAATCTTCCATTCTGACCCTTATGTGACATTTCGTTCGGTATCGGATATCTGATCATATCTCCGGGGCCTATGATATCGTATGCTTCGGCAGGGATCCCGATATCCGCGATGACGATCGTTCCGCAATCGGATGCATCCATTCCTTCTTTGATGTCATGGAACGTGACGGTCATATCCGGCGATACGGAACAGTCCGTACCCAAACCGGACGGTACATCGCACGAGATTATCGTCCTGCCGGACCCATTGATCGTTTTGATGCATTCCGCATATTCGCCTTTGACAGGTTTGTTCACGCCCGTCCCGAGGAGGCAGTCCACGATGACATCGTATTCTCCGATGAGATCTACAGAATACGGCACGATGTTGGCCCTTTTGCAATTCTTGATCGCCAGAAGACTCTTTGGCTCCTTGATGTATGTTGCATCTGCGGATAGATATCTCGCAGCGACGAATCCATCTCCACCGTTGTTCCCTGTGCCGCAGATGAAAAGTACCTTTGCACCAGGGAATCTATCGGAGATGATCTCGGCAAGTTCCTTGCCGGCATTCTCCATCAATGATTCTACGCTGATACCCAAGTGTTCTGCGTTGCCATCCAAGGCTTTGGCATCAAGTATGGAGATCATGATGCTGAGATGTGATTACTCGTATAAATGCATCAAGAGTTCTTCACAAGTGTCTCGCCGATCTTGGAAAGGAGGTCCGTCTTCTTCAGTTTACCTCTTTCCACACGAACGCACCCATTCCTCGCGGTGGAGTTGGATGGATATGCCGCATCTTCGATTATCTTGTACTCAAGATCGAGGATCATGGCGCCCTTCGCTATGATGTCAAGGTCGGGTGACTCGACGCATAAGGACTTAGGAAGTCTTCTGCCTTCAGCACGTGACCTGTTCGCATCGAAATATTCGGGCCATAATACAATCGCATTATCGTCGTCGTACGCCATGATTACCAGAAAGGAAGTGTATTGTAAAAGGTTTGGCGTGCTTACGCGAGCAGGATTGCGTTAACACTTCCATCCTGGCCGGGCCTGGATGTAACAATGGCTTTGCTTCCATCTTCAAGGTCGATCGTTGCGCCCTTGTTCAAGATGTTACGCTGGATGTAGTTCGGGTCTGCCGGGTTTGCACTGACATTGACGATCTTCATCTTCGTTACTTTGCCGTTGTTCTTGTCAACAACATTCGCATATTCTGCTGCAAGCATACCAACCTTGACATTTCCACCGGCACCGCGGTACTGTTTCAGTGACTCTGCACCGAGTTTAGTGAACTGCTTCTCTCTGCCGATCTCGAATTTCCTCTTGTTAGCACTGGGGACACGCCTGCCTCCAGTGGGCTTTCTGTTGGATTTTCCCTGCCAAATTGCCATGATTACCGACACCCTCTAACATCGAACTGTATATAAATCTTTCATTACACTGGCGCTATAAGTTTTAGTGGGGTAAGATAAAAGCACTTTCTATTACCCTATCTA
>CAVJRF010000026.1:0-18030 GCA_963651945.1 Eggerthellaceae bacterium
GGACACGACAACGAACAAGGATGACAAGCTCGTGCAGGATCAGATGGCCGCCATGTGCAAAGTGGCGGCGGAGAAGCTGACGCATGCCGCCAAGGATATGAGCAATCCCGGATGCATCGGTACCATGGGTATGTTGTTGGAGACGTCATCGATGGGCGGTTGGATCGATGTGGACAGGATTCCCGTCCCGGAGGGCGTGGACTTCACACAATGGATCCTCTCCTATCAGGGGTGCGGTTTCGTATTCTCATGCGCACCGGAGAACTCGCAGCGTATCATTGACATATTCAAAGAAGTGAAATGCGACGGTGCCGTCGTCGGAAAGGTCGACTCGTCGCAGATCCTGAGATTGAGATCGGGTGACGAGGAACGTGTCCTCTTCGATTTCGATCATGATATGATAACCGGTTGCAGGCCGAAGAGACAATAAGTGCTAGGCCACAAAGGTGGACGTCCCTTCCACGTCAAGTTTAACACATCGCTTCTCGACTCCGCGACCCTACGAACTTTAGTAGTTCAGGGTAAGGCTGCTCCCGTCAGGACCTGACCCGGTTTCCCCGATTAGCATGAACTCGGCCACCCTCCGGCGGCTTTGAACATGGACACTAATCCCGCAAGACAGAATCTCATCGTCACTCAGTGGGCTTGAGGTTTCCACGGCGCCGCCCCTTGCTGTCACCTCCGCGTATTGACGGTTTCGGTATACAAGGATACGCCAAGCATCCCGGTCAAGCCTAGCATCATCCCCATGGGCCGTTCGATATTAAATCATTTTCCGTACCCCGGACGTTCTACACGGGTTATATCGTGACTTGTGACCGTCGTACTGTATCATTTTATATAGATAATCGAAGATGTGGTGATACCGTGTCAGATGTTAGCATGGAACAAAGGAGAAAAGAGAATGTTCGGTATCACAGACCCGATGATATGGGCTGCATATGCGGGATCCGTACTTACGGTGATATTCTGCTGTATCTACGGTTGGCTTAAGAGAGATGGAGGTGACGACTGATGGATTCCACCATATTCCTGATAATGGCGGCGGTATTCATCATGGTCACATTGCTGTTGGGTCTTCTCGCATATAGGCGTGTGAAGGGTTCTGACGAGTTCCTGCTAGGTGACAGGAACACACATCCTGTGATATTGGCACTATCCTACGGTGCGACGTTCCTAAGCGCATCCGCAATCGTAGGATTCGGCGGACAGTCCGCCAAATACGGACTATCCATGATATGGCTGGTCTTCCTCAATCTGTTCTTGGGACTCGCCGTCGCATTCATCGTCTTCGGTAAACCGACAAGGAAATTGGGTGCGAAGCTGGGTGCATTCACATTCGCGGATTTCCTTGGTAAAAGATTCAACTCATCTCCGATCAGAACGTTCACCGCCGTCATCGTCCTGATAGGTATGCCGATCTACTGTGCGGCGGTCCTTCTCGGTGGTGTCAACTTCTTGGATGTCATGCTGAACATCGATAGGAACACCGTCCTGTTGATATTCGCGATCATAACCGGTGTCTACGTCGTATACGGAGGTCTGATCGCCGTGATGTACAACGATGCCCTCCAGGCAGGGATCATGTTCATCGGTATGATCATCATCTTCGTGTTCTCCGTCATAACGTTCGGTGGTATCGACGGCGATCTCAATTCCACCTGGAACATGGCCGTCACATCATCCCCGAAACTACAGGAGCTCGTCAGTCAGGGTATGGTGGACTGGGGCTCCATGCCGGAGTTCGGTTCGCAGGTGTGGCTGACGGTCGTGACAACATTCCTGATGGGTGTCGGTATCGGTGCACTGGCTCAGCCGCAGCTGGTCATAAGGTTCATGACCGCTAAGGATGACAAGGCCATGTCCAGATCACTGATCATCGGAAGCATATTCATGATCGTCATCGTCGGCAGTGCATACACCGTCGGAGCATTCTCCAACATGTTCTTCTTCGACAGGTACGGAGAGGTTGCGATCGACCATGTGGCCAACGTCGATATGATCATACCCACCTTCATCGTGGATCTGTTCAGTGATGTGACGTTCGGTGACGTCTTCGTATCGTTGTTCGTACTGGCATTGCTCTGTGCATCCATCAGTACGATGAGCGCATTGCTTCATGTGATGGGTTCGTCCGGAGGATACGACCTTGCGACCGTCATAGCGAGGAAGAAAGGCCTCTTGGAGAAGGACAAGGATTACAGGTCGCTGAGGCTCAACAGGATGATCACGGCACTGATGTTGATCGTCGTCGTGATAATCGCGTTCCTGATGCCTTCGAACATCATCGCCAAAGCGACATCCGTGTTCATGGGGTTGATGGCGGCCACGTTGCTCCCGGCATACGTATATGCTCTGTACTGCAGGGGTCAGCCCAATAAGAACGCGGCCATGTTCAGCATAGCTGTCGGAGCCGTCGTGTGGGTGATATGGGGATTCTTCGTCTCCGTTTCGATCGCTGCAGTCCTCGGTACCCCGATGATATCCATGGGATTGTGGAACTATGTCGATCCGTTGATCATCGCACTTCCGTTGTCCGCGATAGCATTGTTGATCGGCATCAAACTCTTCCCCGATAAGGACGCACAAGTTGCGTGAATGATGTCATTCAACTCCGGATCCCAACGGTCCGGAGCGACATCTTCTCCTACACGATACCAACACCTTTCCCATTGTCCGTTGGGGATGCTGGGTAGTTTCTTAAATGAGTATTACATTCACCCGCTCCATGGAAGAGCTCGAGTTCCTTGTGAACATGACCGTAATGCTCGTCAGCGCGGGTATATGTTCGGTCATCTTCAATAAATTGAAGATGCCGCCGATCATCGGTTATCTCCTAGCGGGCATATTGATAATCAATGTACTGCAGGGTCTTTTTGATATTACGCTGGATGCGGAGATCATAGACAATCTATCGCATCTCGGTTTAGTTATGCTGATGTTCGGTATCGGAATGGAACTGGATATCGATAAACTGAAGAATGATGGTAAGTTCGCTATAATCGTAGCCGTGATACAACTACCACTAATGGTGATGATAGGTTATATCGCGGGTTCGTTCTTAGGTCTCACACCGGCAGCCTCCATCGCACTCGGTGCCATAATCTCGGGTTCTTCTACAGCCGTCGTCGCAGAGGTCCTGAAGATGCAGAAGCGCATCTCCAAGGAGACCGCTGAAACACTTATTCTCGTGACCATAATGGAGGATATCGGTCAGGTCATCATATTGTCGATGGTCACACCTATCTTCGCCGGTGGTACGATGGGTATGTCCGAGATGATCTCGCTCATACTGAAGATCGTCATCTTCATGGTATTGATCATCGTGATCGGTGTGAAGTTCATGCCCCGTATCCTCGATTGGATCGGTGACAACACCTCGCAGGAGGTACTCCTCATCGTGTCCGTCGGACTCTGTTTCGGATTGGCATACCTCTCGCACATGGTCGGACTCTCCATGGCGGTAGGAGCATTCCTCATGGGTGTGACGTTATCGAGATCGAAGTTCAAGATGAACCTATTCGAAAAGGTGGAACCGATGAAGGAGCTCTTCATGTCGATCTTCTTCATCTCGATAGGAATGAAGGTCATGTTCGGTGAGTTCATGGATAACTTCGGATTGGCCGTCATCATCGTTGTCATATTCATGGTCGGTAAGTTCGTCACCGTCTTCATCGGTTACTTCGTCGGGAACAAGCAGTATGTCGAGTGCTTCTCGTGCGCCATATCATTGATGGCCATGGGAGAGTTCGCATTCATCATCGCCGGAGAGGCATTGAGGATGAATGTCATAACATCGGGATTCTATTCGGCCGTCATCGGTGCATCGCTCCTATCGATGATCATATTGCCCATCATCTCCAGATACATGTTCGATGTGGTGGATGCGGTGGAGACGAAACGGCCCAAGCTACTCTGTGCCATCGGTAAATGGGCGGATGATACGCGTAAGCGGATAAACGAGCTCCTTGACAATGCGGATATAGGTACGAGGATCAGGAACAACATGTACACAGTGTACGGTTCAATCATACTGATCATCGTGATCCAGATAGTATTCACATCATTCATGGATTTCTTCCTGGAACAGATCATGTCCCTGTTGTCATGTGAGAAGAGCGTAGGTTTCATCATAATCATGGTGCTCAACCTCCTTGCTCTGTTCTCGCCGACACTGTTCCTCGTTAGGAGTGTCAAAGGTATCAACAAGGCATTGATCGAAGCGAGTGAGAAGAACGGTACCGAGAGGGATAGGATCTATTACGGTGTCCTTCAGTTCGGAACACTTGCATTCGTGTTCATCATCGATCTGGTGATAATGATGATCTCACCCGGACCGTTCGGGTTCGTCTACATGGTGAGCATAGCGCCGGTGATCGTAGCCGTGTTCATAATCGCGTTCCTTATCATGAGGCACAGATACAAGAAAGGTGAGGACATAATATTGCACGACGAAATCTCGAAGAAATGAAAGGGGCCTTAGGCCCCTAAGATACCATGTCGCTGTTCAAGAAGATGTCCGAGTATGAGGTGGATCTCAGGAGCAGGGCGGAATCCGGTGATACGGACGCCATGATCCAACTCTTCCTCGATTATGCCCATGGTACCAACGGCATCAAGGCCAATGAACAGATCGCCACGAGATGGCTGAACATGGCATTGGAGAAAGGGGATGCCAGGGCCATGGGATACAAGGGAATACTCCTGCATACGCAGAAGAAGTATCAGAAGGCCATAGAGATGCTGAACGATGCCTATGAGGCGGGATTCAAGGATGTGGCGTTCACCCTTTACGTATACTATTCCGAGAAACAGACCCTGGACGAGGAGAAGGCCACGTATTGGATAGAGGTCTCGGCCAATGATACGCAATCTGCGACATCGCAGGTCAAGGCCGGTAACAGATATCTCCTCGGAAAAGGTGTCGAGAAGGACCTATCCAAAGGTAAACAATGGATAGATAAGGCGTTCATCAATGCGAAAGCGGAACAGAACGACAAGGCCGAATGTTACGGTTCCTACGGTTACATCCATCAGGAGAACGGGGAGACGCAGAAGGCGAAGGAATGCTACCTCGAAGCGATCAAGTTGGGTCGTTTCGAGTATTCCTTCCTATTGGCCAACGTATACGAGAATGAAGGTAATTCCGAGAAGGCGTTGGAGTACTACCAATACGGTGCCGATCACAACGTACCTGCCTGCAAGGACAAGCTGAAGGCGTTGAAAAAGAAGAAGTGGTGATGCCCTATCGGGCACCATCACTCGTACGATCTGTTATCGATGACGTGCTTGGATTTCCCTTCGAATCTCTGAAGTGTCTTCGGCAGTGCGAGTTTCACATCCGCCTTGATGTTGAGCACTTCCTTGAGCCTGATATCCAATTTCTTGGCCATCTTGGCCAATTCCGTCGTATCATCTGTGAGCGAACTTTCGTTCAGTTCCACTTCCACCAGCATATGGTCGGAGTAGTTCTTGTTGTCCAATGTTATCATGTAGAACGGACTGAGGAAAGGCATCTCTCCGATGACCGCTTCTATCTGTGACGGGAAGACGTTGATACCTTTGACGACGAGCATATCGTCCGATCTTCCGGTGATCCTGTCCAACCTCGGGTGCGTCCTTCCGCATTTGCATCTCTCCCATGTGATGCTCGAGATGTCCCCGATCCTGTACCTTATGAGGGGGAAGGCTTCCTTCTTGAGCATGGTGACCACGACGTTACCCTTCTCTCCGTCGGGTACGGGGTTGTTATCGTCATCCAATATCTCGATCAGTGCGAGATCCGCCCATACGTGCACGCCACACTGTTGATCGCATTCGAGGAACATGGGTCCGTAGAATTCCGATGCACCGTAGCAGTTGTGCACACGGATACCTGTCCTATCCTGGAGCTTCTTCCTCATGGATTCGGACCAAGGCTCTCCGCCGGCGATGGCCATCCTGAGCTTGGTGTTCTTCCTTATGTCTATACCTCTCTCATCGCATGTGTCCGCGATATGGAACAGGTATGACGGTGTCCCGGCGATGGTCGTGACAGGCAGATCGCACATGAGGTCGATCTGACGGTTGGTGTTACCCGTACTGATCGGCAGTACCGTCGCACCGAGTCTCGTCGCCGCATCATGTACACCTATACCACCTGTGAACAATCCGTATCCGTGGGCATTCTGGAGCATATCCTTCTTGGACATACCGAATGAGACCATACCTCTATCGAGTGATTCCGCCCAGTTCTCGAGATCGTTCTTCGTGTATCCGACGACTGTGGGTTTACCGGTGGTACCGGATGACACATGGATCCTGACGAGGTCCTCGTAAGGTCTTACGAAGAGCTTATCGGGGTAATTGTCCCTGAGATCCGTCTTCTTCATGAACGGAAGTCTTCTGATGTCATCGAGTGTCTTGATGTCCTCAGGTTTGACACCTGCGGCATCCATCTTCTCGCGATAGAACTTCGAATCCCTGTAGGTGTTCTTCACAAGTTCCTGAAGGAGTTCAAGTTGCATCGCTTTGAGATCCTCTTTGGGCATCGTCTCGATCTTCTCATTCCAGTATGTCATTGGATCACTCAGCCGTGCTAATACATAACACGGATGATGGGTATATCGTGGGCTCCGATATATATTAATCGCTTGAAGGATCAGTGATCCTTTCTGATCTCTATCGGTTCGTATCCGGCCCAGTAGAGGAATCCTGTGGTACGCATGATGCGTGTGAAGAAATTGATCAGCGGACCCACTGCGATGATGAACACGATCGTTCCTTCCCTTATACCGGATATCTCCGGGAGGAAGATCAGGGATACGATCAGGGATGTAACGATGCATGTGAAGTCGAATGCGATCTTCGTGTGTCCGAAGTTCCAATCCCTGGTGACACTGACGAATCTGACGAAGAAGTCCCCGGGTAACATGGAGATGGACGATGCCATGCTCAGGGATATCCCGAATGCCAAAAGCACTATGGATATTCCCTCTACGACCCATTGCAGCAGATAGTTGTCGGGATGGATCCCTTCGAACACCACAAGGAACACGTCGCAGAGATAGCTGAAGACGATGACGAATGCGAGGCACAGTGCATAGAACGGTTTGTAGTTGCGCCTCATTATCGCGATACCGCCGGCGAAGAGGGCCAGATTGAAGATGAACGTCCACATCCCGAACGAAAGTGTGTCGGGGATGAGACTCAGTGTGTACGGGACGGAGGAAATCGGTGATACGCCCAGCGATGCCTTGGTGGATAGTGATGCCGACATCGACATCAGAACCATCGATATCAGGAATATTACCGTTCTTCTGAGTCCCTTATCCATATTATCGTGAAGATGTGTGGGGGGAATGCCCCACTTTATTTCATTCCAGGGTGAATGAACCGACCACCCTGAGCTTACCGCCCTCGAGATACATCATTATGGCCTTATCTCCGGGTTTGTGGATGATGTCCGATTCGAACTCCATCTCCAATGTGGGCGATCTGAAATCCCCGTCATCCTTGGCGGATGTGACACGGCAGGGGACCATCTGCATCCAGTGTCCGATGTGCATGACCATACCGTCCTTGATGGGAGTGGGCCAGAACCTCACGAGTGTCGCTTTGGCCGTGGCCTTGCGTGTCATCTTGACGGACGGGTCGGTGGTCGCGACATAACCTCTGTCCAACTCATCGGATTCGATACCTCTCAGAGCAAGTCCGACGTGATCGCCCTTGATACCGTCCGCGGCATCGATATCGTGTTTCTGGATGGATTTGAGGATCACTTCCTTCTTTATGGGGAGGATCTGCATCTTGTCGTGCACCTTGAAGTATCCGTCTATGACGGATCCTAGCACGACGGTACCCACACCCTTGACGTTGAAGTGACTGTCGATGGGACATGAGCCGCATGTGCCGTTGCCCGCCTCCTTCTTGGTGTTGCAGGCGAGGTCTATGAGCATCTCCCTCGTCTTGATGGCATCATCTTCGATCTGTTCGTAACCCTCGAGGGATGTCCCTGCGAGCAACGGCCTCAGCTGTTCCGGTTGGATGTAGTTCCTGAGGATGATCCATCCCTTGTCGATGCCGAGGGAGTCGATCATAACGATCGTCTCGCCCAGGAAGTTATCGATCTTCTCGACGACGAGGATGGCATACTCCGCCATGGACACCGCATAGAACAGCGATGACAGTTTCTCGGGGTACTTCGTAGGTTCGATCAACGTGACCGAGTCGCTGCCCTTCTTCAGTTCGAAGAAGGTCATGTCCGTCACGGTACCCTTCTTCCCAACATCGGCTGCGAAGTTGTTGCTACCTGCGACGACGACATTCAGATTGCCCATGTGCTCACAGGTCCTTCTCTGTGATGACCTTCATCTTGGCATCCTTGAATGCCTTGATCGCGGCCTCGGGTTCATCGACTCTGAGGAAGATGATCGGTTCTTCGGCACCTTCGTGGGCATATCCGTACTCGATGTTGATCTTGGCCTCTCCGAGTACATTCGCTGCGGAGAACAATCCTCCGGGGACATCCGCCACGGAGACTGCCACGAGCTCCGTCTTCTTGATTATCAGGTTCTTCGCCTTCAGTTTGTCATAGGCCTCGTCAGGGTTGTCCACGATTGCCCTGAACACACCGAATCCTGAGGATTCGGATATGTTGAATGCCTTGAGATTCACGTTGCATTCCTTCAACACCTTGGCCATGTTGGCAAGGCTTCCGGCTTCGTTGTTCACGAATATTGAGAGCTGAGTTATCATATCGTTCATTCATAACACCCTGTTGTCGATCACTCTTTTCGCCTTACCTTCGAATCTGGGAAGGGATCCGGGTTCCTTGAGTTCTATCTTCACCGCGATATTAAGGTATTTCTTCATAGCGGCCTCGATCTTTGCCTTGAGCATCATCATATCGGTCATCTTGTCGCTGAACGCCTCGTTCTTGAGTTCGACCTGAACGATCATCTCATCCAACGAACCGTTCCTGTTGACGATGATCATGTACTGATTACCGACCTCGGGGATCTGCATGAGCGTGTGCTCCACCTGTGACGGGAACACGTTGATACCCCTGATGATGAGCATGTCGTCGGACCTTCCTTTGATCCTCTCGATCCTCGGTGATGTCCTTCCGCAGGGACAGTCGCCGTTGAGGATGCATGTGAGGTCCTTGATCCTGTATCTTACGAGGGGGAAAGCTTCCTTCTTGAGCATGGTGACGACCATCTCACCTTTCTGTCCGGGTTCGAGCACCTCTCCCGTCTCGGGATCGATGATCTCCACATAGACCATATCGGACTGCATGTGGATTCCTTTGCGCTCCTCGCACTCCGTGAACATGGGTCCCGCCATCTCGGATGTACCGTAGATATCGTATGCCTTGACACCCATCGATTCTTCGATGTGTGCTCTCATACCCTCGGTCCACGGTTCCGCACCGACGACGGCCTTTCTGAGTTTCGTATCCCTTCTTATGTCGATACCCATCCTCTGTGCCACCTCACCGATGTGGATGAGGTATGACGGTGTGCATGCGATGGCGGTCACACCGAGATCGACCATGAGCTCGATCTGACGCTCCGTGTTACCGGTACCCGACGGCAATACCGTCGCACCGACCCTCTCGGCTCCGTAGTGGGCTCCGAGTCCGCCTGTGAACAATCCGTATCCGTAGGATACCTGGACGGTATCATCCTTACCGATACCCACCGATGTCAGGGACCTTGCGAGTGCCTCCGACCAATAATCGATATCGCCGTTCGTGTATCCGACCAGTGTCGGCTTACCGGTGGTACCCGATGATACATGGTACCTGACGACATCCTTCTGTGGGACGGTGAACAATCCTGTGGGATAGTTGTCCCTGAGGTCCTGCTTGTACATGAACGGGAGCTTGGAAACATCCCTCAGACACTGGATGTCCTCTGGACGTACATTCGCCTCTTTCATCCTGTTGTGATAGAACTGGTTAAACTCGTATAGGTGGGAAACAAGTTTCTTCACACTCTCATACTGCATTTTCTCCATTTCTTCCTTCGGCATACATTCCATTTTCGAGTCCCAATACATACGTAGGCCTCCGAACTGCCCTACTTACAAACCTATAATAAAGATTGCGCACCCATACCCCCTCATGGTCTCGTTACAGGCTGTGGTGTGTCCGTATTGTCATGGGACATCGTATTTCGCATCCGATGTGGATAGCGGGTATTGCACGGGTTGCGGTAGGATAATCTATGCCACATCGGCCGAACAGGTCACGATGGAATCCACGGGCGATGATGTATCGACAGTCGAGACACATGATCTGACGATCCGTTACGTGAGATGCGGCATCAGCCATTCACGTACGATGATGGTCGTCATCACCGGACCCGAGAGGAAGGAGTTCGCCGTCAATGTAGGCGAATCGATGAAGGTCACGCTCCCCGAGGGCGAGTATCAGATCATCGGCACGGTACATGTCAATGGTGGCGTGAATTCCGCCGACATCATCGGTAGTAAGGTTATCGTTCTTAGCAAGGACCTCACAGTCGAAGCAGAGACGAGAGGAGTATTCAGTGGGCGTATAATCTTCAAATGACATCATCGATCAATGAGACAGACTATCATTCGGAGGGACGGACGATGGATGTATGCCGTGAGATATTGGATTCCTCTGCCGGTGCGGTATGCGTGGATGCAAGATTCTTCACCAAGGCCATCCTTTCTCTGAAGTTGGATGCGATTTCCGGAGAGGGGATGCCTGAGTGCGACGGTACATCCATCAAATTCCCGTCGGATTCGTTGGTCTCCATGTACAAAGACGATCCGAACCTCGTCTCGAGGGCCATAGCCCATTGTGCTCTGCATTGCATATTGGGTCATTCCACTCCCAATGATGAGACATCACCACGCGGGATCGCGGAGGATATGGCCGTCGAGTACATACTCGACTCGCTCGGGACACCGCATTTATCCCTTCCCGACGGTCCGGATAGGATGTATTCGTTCGAGCGTCTGGTCGCAATGGCAGGTTCGCCGTCGGTGGACAGGATCGCCGATGAGATAGCCAAGGAATCCAAATGGAAATTGTCCATGTACACCAGACTGTTCAACAGGGACTGTCATAGATCGAGGATCGCAGATGACGAGAGATGGAGGGAGATCTCCAGACAGGCACTGACGGAGGTGGAAGGCTTCTCAGGGATGTTGACGGGAAGGACTGATACCCTCATGAAACTGCTGAGGATCAGGAACCGGAGGAGACATGACTACAGGGAGTTCCTCCGCAGATTCGTCTCAAGAAGTTCCTTACCGAAGGAGGATCCCGACACGTTCGACCCGATATACTACACGCTCGGTCTGCAGAGGTACGGGAACATACCTCTTGTAGACTCATCCGAGATGACCGAGAGCAGAACCGTGGATGAGTTCGTCATAGTCTTGGACACATCGGGTTCGGTGATGAAGGGCCCGATGATGAGATTCCTGGAGGAATCGTTGAACGCGGTACGTCAGTGCCTTCCGGACGGGAGAGCGAGGATACATGTGATCCAATGCGACGATATGGTCCGTTCGGATACGTTGATCAGCAGTGCCACAGATGTGGCATCATTATCGGAGAGGTTCGAGTTGAATGGCGGAGGAGGTACGGATTTCCGCCCCGCATTCGAATATGTCGATTCATTGATCGAGGGTGGTGAATTAAGACATCTGAAGGGCATGATGTACTTCACGGACGGACTGGGAACGTTCCCGGAAGGACGTCCGAATTATGATGTGGCATTCGTGTTCTGTGATGACGGTTCGAAGGAGCACCCCATACCGCCATGGGCGATGAAGATAGAGTTGACCCCGGATGATCTGGGGAGTTGATAGGATGAACATACAGGAAGCAAAGGAATCCATCGCTTCTGCGGTGAGAGCATACATATCGAAGGACCCGGCCGGAAGACCATCGGTCCCGTTGAGGAGTCAGAGGCCGATATTGGTCCTCGGAGCACCGGGATTGGGGAAGACGGCCATAATGTCGCAGATCGCATCGGAGATGGGCATAGGTTTCGTGTCATACACTATGACGCACCACACACGTCAATCCGCCATAGGCCTCCCAGTGATAGAGAAGGTCACATACGGTGGGGAGGAGAAGGAGATAACAAGGTACACCATGAGCGAGATCGTGTCATCCGTCTACGATGCGATGGAGCAGCAGGGATACAGGAACGGTATCCTGTTCATAGACGAGGTCAACTGTGTCTCGGAGACACTGGCACCTGCGATGCTGGATCTGTTGCAGAACAAGAGGTTCGGACCTCATGCGATACCGGACGGGTGGGTGCTGGTGGCTGCGGGGAATCCTCCGGAGTACAATGCATCCGCCAGGGAGATGGATATCGCCACCCTGGACAGGCTCAGGGTGATAGAGGTGGAACCTGATACGGAGGTCTGGCTCAATTATGCACGCGGTAGCGGTGTGCAGGGCTCGATCATATACTACCTGCAGGTGAAGCCCCAGAATCTGCTGAGGATCGAGAGGACACCCTCCGGTCCTGTCTTCGTCACACCACGCGGATGGGAGGACCTGTCATCGATGATGGGTTCGTACGAATCGATGGGTCTGGAGGCCGATCGTACGCTGATATCGCAATACATCAGGGAGCCTTCGGTTGCGGAGGAGTTCTTCAGGTATCACGGATTCTACAAGAAGTATTCCAAGGATCACGATGTCGAGGCGATCCTCGACGGCAGATCGACGGATGCGGATGCGCTCATGCATGCCGATGCGGAGGAGAAGCTGTCGGTCATATCGATGATGGCAGGGTCATTGGCTTCCGATGCCGACAGGGTGTTGGGATTGAGATTGTTATCGGATTCGCTCGGAGAGAGGGATCCGAAGGCATATCTCATCGGGATATCCGATTCCGATCCCATGCGCAGGATAGCTGCCGGTCATGCCCTCGTAAGATTATCCTCCGATGCGGGATTATCCAAGATAGACATGGAATTGGAACAGGCCCGTGAGCATTTCGATTCGAGGTTGGAGAATGCGATGGCATTCATGAGATCCGCATTCGGCAACGGACAGGAGACATCATCATTCATGTCGGCACTCCTTGGGAGTTACAGCGTGGTCATGGCCTCCGAACCGAACGGACCCTTGTACAGGATGAACGATGAACTCTTCTCGGATGGAAGGGATCGCCGTATCTCCGAGATGTTGGGAGGTGTTTCATGATAACCATCAAGACAGAACCTTGCAACGGAGGTCTGAGGGTGACGAAGGTATCCACCACCAACGAATTGGTCGATATCCCGGACAATATTGATGGAGTTCCGGTGGTCTCCATAGGTCCCGCCTTCATGGAGGGGTGTCACTCGTTCCAGGGAAGGACGATCAGGATCCCTGGGACGGTCAAAGAGATGGATCCGTGTGCGTTGGATATGGCCACAGGTCTGTCGTCGATAGAATATGAAGGGGACATAAGGGAGTTCAGCGGATTCCACCTGATATCACCGTCCGAGTGTAGACTCATCTGTAAGAATGACGGAAGGAGGTTCGCATTCCAGTTCCCTTCCGGTATGCCCATGTCCTTCCCGGAATTCGATGATGCTGCGATGTCGGCCATCCTATCGCTTCCGGAGGAGGTGATGGTATCGAGACTATCCGATCCCGTTTTGCTCTCGGATGATGCCCGTGAATGGTATGTCAAGAGATTCTCAAAGGTGATCATGCCTCGTGCGGAACAGGCCGTCTCGTCAGGGGACGGACAGATGCTAGAGGGATTGTTCTCCACAGGGATGTTGGATATGGCTCTGTTAAGAGAACTCCTTGAGAGATCGGCGAGGTCGGGAAGGGTCCCGATGACCTCCGTGATAATGTCGCTGATACGTAAGAAGATGGATTGACGGGTGCCCCTTCGGGCACCCGGTATGTTCATTGTTTAGGCTCCCACTTGCACCTGACGGGAGAGACGATAGCTCCTTCGGCCTTCAATTCCTTGAATGCCTTGTCGATCTCCTTCCTGTTGATACCCGTGGCCTTCTCTACCTCTCCGGCACTCATCGGTTTACCGTTCTCTTTCATGGCCTTGATGACATCATCCTTTACGGTCATGTTAACACCGATGATAAGAACAGCCTGATAATAGATAATCATGTCCGTAGTGTCGATCGCGGTATCAATCATACATATCGTCCGCTCGGGCACATATGATTATATCGTCGCTGCTTGATTGGCGGTGTATGACGATACACGAGGAACTCATCCGATTGATGGCATCATGCAAGGATGATGCCGAGTACATGAATTCCAACGTATCCAGGACGGAAGGGGATCCGAGAGGTACATGCTTCTGGTACATGTACAACAGGATCAAGATCACGGAGGAGATAATCTCCGTGTACGACAAGAGATGGAATCCCGATATCCTGTCGAGATTGGACGAATCCAGCATATCCGAGATCCATGACAGGATAGTGACCGTCACGAGGGATATGTTCGTCGATATCGTATCTGCGATAGAGAAGGCGACGAAGGACTGTCTCAAGATGTATCCGTCATCCGGGATAAAGGAATCCGCACTCGATAAGGGCAACCGCCTCTATCTCAGGAATATCATACTATCTTCATTGGAATCAGGTGTGATTGCGAAGGACGATCTCGAAAGGTGGGATTATCTGTTATTGATAAGGAACCTCGCCGTACACGAGAATTCGGTTTCAGATAGGACGATGAGGATGACCATCTCCGATGTAGAGATAATTATGAGGGCAGGCAGGATGATGAAGGGTCCCCTGAACACGTATGTCGTTCTGACCGACACCATCCTCGGTATGTTCTACGATTGGCTCAGATCGATGCACGATAGGTTCAATCGTCCTTGACCGCACCCTTGTTGACCATCCCGACGGCGATCTTCAGCATCTTCTGCATGCATGGTTCTGCGTAGAAGTCCTTCCTCACCGTGAGTGCGCTGTACATCTCATCGGGATCCTTCCCTTTGAGA
This sequence comes from Eggerthellaceae bacterium, assembly GCA_963651945.1. Lineage (GTDB taxonomy): Archaea > Thermoplasmatota > Thermoplasmata > Methanomassiliicoccales > Methanomethylophilaceae > Methanarcanum. The sequence continues at coordinate 14,964 of CAVJRF010000026.1, forward strand.
TCCTCTATCCTCCTGATGCCGAGAAGGTACATTCCCAGACAACATTTCTCACTCACAGACGGGATCTTCCTGAGTCTTGCGATGACCTCTTCCTGTTCGCCCATATGACAACATAGATGGATGCGATTTGATAAAGACATCGATGCGGTAGCACTATGTATTCGATGGTGGATTGCAGTCCATGGACCAGATGTCCGCCTGGGAATCATTCTACCGTACCAACAACCGCCCGTGGAGGGGAGTCTCCAAGATGGATGATATCCCGTTCGACAAAGGGTCGCATGTCGTTGAATTGGGATGCGGGAACGGAAAGACGGCGATGGCATTGATCGATATGGGGATCAATGTGACAGGCGTGGATTTCTCGAAGAGTGCGATCGACATGTGCCTCGGGATCGAGGGTGATTTCGTATGTTCGAGGGTGGATTCGCTCCCGTTCCCCGACGATTCCTTCGACGGTGCTTTGGCCTTCCATGTGTTGGAGCATCTCGATGAGAAGGAGCTCGCGGATACGGCATCCGAGTTGGGACGCGTGGTGAAGGATGGGGGGCACATATTGATCAAGGCATTCTCACGCAACGACATGCGTTCCGAGAAAGGGGAATCCATCGACAATAGCACATTCGTCAGAGGCAACGGGATAAGGTACCATTACTTCACCGAGGATGAGTTGTTGGGTGCATTCGATCGTATGCAATGCATATCGATAATAACAGTCGAGGAGACCACGAGGTTCGGTACCACACGCAGTAGGATATTCGCGGATTTCGTCAATAGGGCTGATCTTTGTAACTGACCGGTAATCGATCTTCTCGATTCGGACAGGATTGGAAGGACCCTTCAACCAATATCGTCTGAGGGACGATTTGAATACAATATCTCTTAGATGCGCCGAATCTGTTCTTCGGCCCAATGGTAAGTCGACATAAGACTTCGTCGAAGACGGATTCTTCGTCTATTTCCTGTCATTGAGATATAAATAAGCACTTCCTGAGAAGATGAGAACCTCAGGATTGCCGGATGAGATGTGGGTGCCGGATCTTTCCGTATATCGAAGAAGATCAAGATCTCGGTATCAGGGATTACGCAAGATAATGAGGGCCAAATGTGATATCCTTGAGGTACTGCACATTGACCTCCTAATAACGAGTATGCCCAGATATTGGACTTACGGAAATGTGGCTGCAAAGTCTGATGATGGATCACAATATGTCTCAGGGAGATGCCAAGGGTTGCTTGATTCAAGGATCAATCAATCGGCAGATCTGAGTTGTACGGATAGAATGTTGAACGAAGAGCTAATTCAGAAGCTGCCTGGCGACGGTACAATTTATCATCGATCGATAGGATGATTGATCCGTGGTACGGGTTATTTTTTGAAGCGGAACGACAGTATGACGGGCCTGCGCACTCCAAACATGAACATACTTCGTCAAGATCCGCGGTTCTTAGGACAGTAAATCCTCTGGTGAACATCGGAGCATCTTCTTTCATTATCGATTTGATTATCTTAACTGATGAGCTGTCATCCAGCCACTGGATGGAAAGTTCCCTCTTACCATCATCATTCAAGACACGATCGAACGCAAAAGCACACCTGCCTCACTCGCACAGGCATCCTGTGTAATCCCTCTTGCCAAATGTTTTGGATATGCCTCGTTCATGCATTCGTACCAATGTATGTCAGGATATAATCGATGGTCTCTCTCCCCCTATACTTACTCCTGAATCTTGTGATCTTCCCATCACTTTTTGACAATAGATACCATCCGGATTCATCATCATCTTGACAGAAAAGGAATCCGAATCTAAAATTATCAAAGATCCATTCAAAGAATGCATCGCCATCATCATCGGAGAAATACATTTGTGGAAGATCATTCGGTAGCGATGTTTTGTTAAAGTGATATATCGACTGGCACAATGTATTGCAAAAACCCATCGATTGTTCACGCACCTTCGGGTCCTCAATCGTTCTGATATCATCACACATCTTGGATGATAGATTGTTGTATTGGCTAGGTACATATAGGCAAGCCTTAGTACAGGCCCCAGTACAGGTCTCATCCTGCGTACCAGCATCCACCATAATGTATCTTGAGCAAGCGGTTGTCATAGGCCCACACTCCTCTGTAATTTCTCGGTTGTTAGTTCACAGAATATTGATTTTGATATCTCATTGAAATCATTTAGTATTCTCATCGTGTCCGATAACTTTTCGATTCTTGTCGAGTATACGTCGTTATCAATAAGAAATCCCTGCTCCTCGGTTTGATCCGCGAACTGGATCGTACCATACACGGAACGACAATTGGTAGATTCATCAATGATCAAATCAGTGATTACATTGAATCCTTGCACCTTTCCGATATCTGATCTGGTTTGTTGAATATATTTGTCTTGGATCAAATCATCCAGTGATCCTGTGTTGCACCCTAGGGAAGATGGTCTGATCGCATTGATATAGCGAAGCCCTATCCTTGTGGTATCTTTAACATCGAAACACTCGGTGAACTTATCCAGAATCTGTTTCATTTTAGTTGAGAAATTTTTCCAATCATCGTATCTGCTTGTCGTTAAACTTACCGTTGCGACAGATATGGATACACTCCAAGAGCCATCCGGACTGTTGAATATGTAATTCTTTGCAACTGGTATGTCTGCTACCCCTTGCACGTTCGGTTGAAGAATGAACATAGGATATTCTTTCGATATCGATTCCTGGAATGAGGCAATATCTCTATCAATCGACAATAATGCCGGAAATCTAATCTGGCAGATTACCTTGTCTAGTTGATTTTTTGGATGGTTCTCCATAATGTCGCCTCAAGACTGTATACAGAATAGAAAATATATTATTTCCTCATAGAGCAGACCAACATCTCATCTTCGACACAAATGATGCCGAAGATGAATACTTTGTTCGGATTCAGGCTTTCTCTTATTCATGATATAACCAATCAGGTTCCTGCAAAGTTACATGCTCCTGAAAGATAAGTCAACGAAGTCATAAACTGTGTTCGGTAATTAGACCTCCGCGTATTTCTTCCTGATATCTTTGTATAGA
>CAVJRF010000027.1:0-16856 GCA_963651945.1 Eggerthellaceae bacterium
CCTCGGGCATCGGAAAACAGCGGACTCGATAGTCCACGATATTGGGAAACTGTTGGATAATAGCCGATCAATTCATCGGCACAATCCAAACGGACCACTCTGCGTCCAATGATAGCATTGGCCTCCCTGATTCTCGTCAGAACCTCGTTCATGAGGGTCATCCCGAATCCCTTTATGGACTCTGACCTGGAAAGCTGGCCGAGAAGGAATGCCTGAGCGACATTACCCTCGGATCTGTTGAGCTTCCTCAGCATGGAATTGGAGAGACCGCATTCGTCAGGAATCTCGAGGCATCTCATAGCCAACGTGAAGAAACCCAACATGGATCCATGCTCTATGTCAACAGCGATGTACGTACGGCATTCCTGCTTCTTCTCCATCATGACTGCCTTGTCCATGAGGAACTCGTCGACGCTGGAATCCTTAGCGGCCTTGTATCCAGAGAACAGGGTCGTGACACCATCTTCTCCCAGATCGTCCAGTAGAGAGGACAGATTGAAAATCACATACGGTTTTGACGTAACTTCTCCCCCAGCTGCCTTATGAGTTCAGGATCGTTGTTGACACCCTGGACAGGACCGGGGATATAGGGCCCGTACTTCTCATAATCCTCGATAGCCTTCGCTACGTTGGCACCCGCTTCGGGGGTGTCTATGACCATTGTCTCGTAGAATGATTCTGTAGCCATTTCACTCCCTCTGTTCTGTACAACACACTATTGTTATTTTGAATTGTCGCTTACTGTCCATTCAAAACCGATGAGATGGGGCCCGAAGGTCTCGATCTCAGAACTTCACCATCTCACGTATCTTCTAAGATGTCATCTCGTCATCGGTCGGACGGAGCATTACCAGGCGAGTTGTCGCCCTAGAAAATAGGATATATAATCCAACCTAGATTCATGTATGGATCAGGAGGAAGCCCATGACGAAGGTCGCAATGTATGGGAAAGGAGGGATCGGTAAATCGACGATATCCTCCAATATCACAGCAGCACTCAGCGACAGCGGTGTCAAGGTATTACAGATCGGTTGCGATCCAAAGCACGATTCCACGAGACTGTTGCTCAACGGCGAGGTGGAGGGAACGATCCTGGATTATCTGAAGGACGTTGCACCCGCCGATAGGAGGATAGAGGACATATTATCGGTAGGATACGGCGGATGCCTCTGTGCGGAGGCAGGCGGACCCGAACCCGGGGTCGGATGTGCAGGCAGAGGGATAATTACATCATTCGATCTCTTGCACGATCTCGGTATCGACAGCATAAGGAAGGACATCACACTCTACGATGTGTTGGGTGATGTCGTATGCGGAGGTTTCGCTGTACCGTTGAGGAACGAGTATGCGGATATCGTCTTCATAGTCTCCTCCGGAGAGTTCATGTCGATCTATGCGGCCAACAATATCCTCAAAGGTATCTGCAATTATGATCCGAACAGGGTCGGAGGGATAATATTCAACAGTCGCGGGGATCCCGAGGAAGAAGGTAGGATCAGGAGATTCACCGAGGCCGTAGGGATACCCATAGTGGCATCGTTCGAGAGGTCCCAATTGTTCATGTCGGCCGAGGAGAACGGGAAGACGGTCGTGGAGATGTATCCCGAGAGTCCGATCGCCGATGAGTTCAGAAGATTGGCCGAACGGATCATGAAAGACGACAGATATCGCTCCAACTATCTGTCGGAGGAGGAGTTGGAACGTATCGTCCTGGGGCGTTCGCTCAGAAGGGAGAGCGGATGCAAGCCCCATATCGCGACGGATGTCGTCGAGCGTCCGAAGAGGAAGTACATGTCCCGCAACGTCCAATGGGACGAACCGTACGGCGGATGTGCGTTCTCCGGCGCATACAGCACATGCGCATCGATCGAGGGGTTGGCGATAGTGCTCCATGCGCCCCTTAGCTGTGCACAGTTCACGGTGCAGACCGTAACGCACACATACGGAAGATACAACAATCACCAAAGGCCGATAGACGGTTTCTTGAGATCGGATGTCCTGTGCTCCGAGATGAGGGACAGCGATATGATATTCGGAGGTACCTCGAGACTTAGATCGAGGATCGAGGCCATGATATCATCCGGTCACAAGGATGTGGCAGTCATAACGTCATGTCCATCGGGGATCATCGGCGATGATGTGAAAGGTGTCGTCACATCTATGGAGAATGAACATCCGGACTGCAGGATAGTGCTCATAGGTACGGACGGATGTCTGAACGGCGATTTCATGCAGGGTGTGATCGATGCAGGGATAGCCATAGCGGAGAGGTTCTCCGTGGATTGCGAGAGGACCGATTCCGTCAATCTCGTAGGTACGAAATCATTGGCATTGAACTGCATGGATGTCGTGGATACGATATCCGAGTTGCTCAACGATATAGGCATAGGTGTCAACTGCCTGTTCCCGGGCGCAGGCGATCTGGAGTCGTTGAGTAAGATATCCTCGGCGCGGATGAATCTGATGATAAATCCTGATCTTTTCACGATACAATTGAGCTCATACCTCAACGATAGATTCGGAACGGAGGTCTCTCCGATCCCGGTGAGGCCGGGGATATGCGGTACATCCGCATGGTTGGGTTATCTTGCGAGATATTTCGGACGCGAGGATGAGTGTTCAAGGCTGATTGAGGACATCAGAACGGAGTTCTATGGACTCGTGAGCGGGTTCAGACACGTCCTGGAAGGTAAGAGGTTCCACATGATCTCCGCATCCAGGGATATAGATTGGATGATAGAGGCCACGGACGCGGTCGGGATGATAAGGGAGAGGACAATAATCATCGATCATACCGATTTCAGCAACGATCTCGATGTCATGGGTGACATACCGGATGCGGAATACGTCAAGAGCATAGATATCGAGAAGGAGAGGGATATCATCAGGAAGGCGAACCCCGACCTGATAATATCCACCGCACACATGGGATTGGATATACCGAACGTCCTGATCCCTATGGTCAGCAATCCGAATCCGTTCACGGGTGTCGAATTCGTGAGGAGCATCGCATTGTTGTTCCGCACATACAGGAAGGAGGGTTGGAGGGAAGATGTCGTTCGATCTTGACAATCCGGATTGTCTCCTCGGATGCATGATGGCGCTCGAGGGTGTACGCGATTCGATGACAATCATCCACGGACCGACAGGGTGCAAGATGTATCCTGCGGATCTGTCGGAGAGATCGTTCGTGAACAGGTATGCGGAGGTGGAGACGAGGAATCCGTTCAGCAGGGGCATGAAGTACTTCTTCTATCAACCGAGACTCCCGTGCACACTGTTGGATGCGAAGAGGATAATCGCAGGATCATCCGAGAATCTCGAGGATCTGTACGATATCGTCAAAGGACAGCATCCGGGGATGATAGGTATCATCAACTCGCCTGGTGCGGCATTGACGGGAGAGGACCTGGGGAAGGTGGATTCGGAGATCCCTACCGTCAGGATAGGTTCCCATGAGTATTCGTCGTATTCGTATGACGGTTATTCATCGACCGCGATCAGGATAGTCGAATGCATAGCGAAGGAAAGGAAGGATGTGAGGAAGGGTACCGTGAACATAATCGGTATGTCCCTCCTGCATCTGAGGTTCCAGGATAGCATCGACGAGCTCAGGAGGATGCTCTCACTGTGCGGAATAAAGGTGAACACCGTACTTTGCGCAGGTTCCACCGTTGCAGAGATAGAGGACATCTCATCTTCCGAACTCAATGTGGTCGTGGATGAGGACTATGGGCTCAGGGTGGCCGAGTACCTCAAGGATAGGTTCGGGACACCGTATGTCTCCGTCATGCCCCTCGGGTTCAAGGGATGCGAGAGGATGATCGAGGAGATATGTTCGGTCATGGATACGGACCCATCTCCGGCGATGGACGACCTCATAAGATGGAGGAAGAGGACATCCGAGAAGATACTGACATTGGAGAAGAGATACGTCAGGATCGGCGGAAGGACGTTCTCCGTGCATGGGACACCATGTTTCGCAGAGAATCTGGCTCATTTCATGGAGGATTATCTGGGATTGGTTCCGTGTGCGATACAATCCGACAGGGAGATGGAGGGATTCGAACTCTTCGGTTCGAAGGTCCCGGACAGCATATGGGATGCCGAAGCGGATGTGACCTTCGCTTCCGGATCCGAGATAAGGGCACTGATGGACAGGGGAGTGGCCGTCGGAGGGGTGGAGATCAGAGAACCATCCAATCAACAGGTCAGTATCATCGGCAGACCGATATTCGGTACGATGGGTGCCGTCCATCTGATAGAGGATACACTCAACATACTCTCCAGAACATACAACAGGATGTGATACGGATGGTAGAGCATGTCATCACGGTCAGGGATCTACGCAGGACATTCGGCGAAGGACATGAGACGAAGGTCGCTGTGAATGATATATCGTTCGATGTGAATAAAGGCGAGATATTCGGCATATTGGGACCGAACGGTGCGGGTAAGACCACCACGATCAAGATGCTATGTACACTTCTGAAACCGACATCCGGTAAGGCTGAGGTCCTCGGGATAGATGTATCCGATGACAGGAGGACGAAGGAACTCAGGATGCGCGTGAACATGGTATCCGGCGGGGAGAGGGGACTGTACTACAGACTCACCGGCAGACAGAACCTCAGATATTTCGCCGATCTGTATAAGGTACCGTCATCGCAGAAGGAAGAGCGTATCCAGAGGGTGATAGAACTGGTGAGGATGGAGGATGCCGCCGACAAGAGGGTGGAGAACTACTCCCGCGGTATGAAGCAGAGGATCCATATCGCCAGAGCATTGATCAACGACCCAGAGGTCCTGTTCCTGGACGAGCCCACCATAGGATTGGATCCGGAGATATCGCTGCAGATAAGGAGGATAGTGAAGGAACTGTCCGAATCGGGCAAGACGATCATCCTCACCACGCACTACATGTTCGAGGCCGAGGAACTGTGCGACCGCATGATATTGCTGAAGCACGGGAACATCGTAGGATACGGTACCACGGATGAGCTGAAACAGAAGGTCTCCGACGATACGATGATAAGGATCACCACGACCAGGGACCCGTCATCATGTACATCCGATGTCCAAACGGTGGACGGTATCACGGATGTGAGGGTGGAATCGCTATCGGGAAGGTTCGCCGTCAGCATCAGATGCAGGAAGGGTTCCAACCCCATGCAGTCGTTGGAACAGATCTATGAACAGTTCGAGGTAAGATCGATAGGGTTCGACGAACCGACCTTGGAGGACACATACCTCTACCTGACAGGCGGTGAGTGATTGAACCTCAGGGCCGTGACCTCATCATTCAAGCAGCAATTCCTGCAATTCATCACGGACCCCCAATGGATAATACCGAGCATAATCGCACCGTTCGTGTTCACGGCCGTGATGCTGTTCATGTACCCAGAGAAGAGCGATGAGATCGTATTACAGGCGGTCCTCGGAGGAGGGGTACTGGGTATGTGGGGCAACACACTGTTCGCATCCTCGTTCACGTTATCGTATGACAGGATGAACGGTACGTTGGAGAACATCCTTGTGACACCGACCGATCTCTACGACGTGATCCTGGGAAGGTCACTGTGGAACGCATTCATCGGACTGTTGAACATGCTGTTGGTGTATGTCTTCGCGACGTTGATGTTCTCGGTGAACGTGAGCATCGCACATCCGTTGGAGTTCGTGATCATACTGGTGCTGACGTTGTTATCGTTATCGTCGATAGGCATGATGTTCTCCATAGCGTTCGTGTTCTCCAGAAGGAGTTACGTCCTCACCAGCATCCTGCAGTATCCGATATACATACTGTCGGGAGCCGTGGTACCGATCACGGTGCTCCCGCAATGGACGAACCCGATATCCATGATACTCCCTCCGACGTGGGGCGTGGAGGCATTGAGGGCATCCGCACTCACCGGTTATGAGGTACTGTTCGGGCCGGGATACTACGGGGACGTGATCGTATGCGCATTGTTATCCTTGATCTATTTCGCGATCGCTTGGTTCCTGATGGGAAGGATCGTATCCAACGTCAAGACCACAGGTTCGTTCACGAGGTACTGATATGTCGGAGATATCCATCGTATTGTCATCCGCGGCCAACTTTGCCAGGAACAAGTTCCAGATGATACCTTGGTGGCTATGGCTGTTGCAGATCGTGTTGACCTCGTTCTTCACCATGTTCTTCTTCGCGGTCATGGCGGACTATGTCTCCAACCCCGATGTGACGGTGAGGTATGTAGTCATAGGTAACGTGATACAGAGCATAGCGGCGACCACACTGTATTCGATATCGGATATGCCGGGTACCGAGAAGCATACGGGGATGTTGGGCCCGTTGATGCAGACTCCTTCAAGTCTGTTCCTGGTGTTCCTGGGTATGTCCTTCCTGAACATATTGTCGGGATTCATTTCGTCGATACTGTCGCTGTGCTACGCACAGTTCGTATTCGGTATCGACCTGAGTGTCGCGAACATGTCGTCCGTGGCGGTGATATTGGTGGTCACGGTGTTCTCGCTCACCGGTTTCGGGATGATGATCGGTAGTGTCGGGTTGAGACTGAGGACATCGGCGATAATCGCGAACCTCGTATCGTACATCGGATTGTTGTTGTGCGGTGTGACGTTCCCGTTGTCATATCTTCCGGGTTGGTGTCAGGCGATCGCGGACATCCTGCCGTTGACTTACGGCGTGAATGCCATGAGGGCGGCGGCTGACGGAGCTGATATTGCATCCATATCCAACGACATACTCATGATGATCGTACTCGGAGCGATCTACTTCGTGATATCCATATTCCTGTTCGGTCTCTTCGAGAGGAAGGCGAGGGCGTTGGGGACGTACGATTCGTTCTGAATCGGTCATCGTGTGCGTTCCCCGGACCGAAGATGATATCAATCCGTATGACGGAATACGTACTGTGAAGCTGGCAATAATCGCATGCGATATCCTGAAGCCCGAGATCGAGTTCCTGACGAAGGACGATCCGGATTTCGTCGTGCGTGAGTATCTCGAGTTCGCATTGCATGAATATCCGCAGGATCTGAAGGCCCGTGTCATAGAGACGGTCAACGGATACGAGGGCAAGGTCGATGCGGTGCTCCTCGGATATGCCACTTGTCAGTCATTGGATGGTGTGACGGAACTCCTGAAGGTACCGACGGTGATGTTGCAGGGTGCGGATTGCATCGATGTACTCCTCACACCGAAGGAATACACCAAAGAGAAGAAGATATGCGCCGGGACATGGTTCATATCACCGGGCTGGGCCGAACAGGGTGTCGGCGGGATAATCAAGGAGTTGCATTTGGATTCGGTGGAAGGCATCGAACCGCAATTCTTCTTGGATATGCTATTCGATTCGTATCAGAGATGTCTGTACATCGATGACGGTATCGGTGACGAGGCATATTATAAAGAGAGATCCGAAGAGGTCGCCGACCAACTGAAGCTGAGGTTGGATTGCAGGGGATGCGGTCTCGGCGGGATAGAGGAAGCGATCAAGAGGACGAAGGAATTGGCCGCCAACGGCCATCCAGACGTGGCCGTCGCGATCGCCGATATGCGACTAACTCATTAACTGTACTTGTGTCATTGATATACACATACGGTGCATGTTCATCCATGGCAATGACCATAGGAGAACTGGACGAATATGAGACGGAGAACTGTCTCCTGTGCAACCTCAGGGACACAGCCATCGGTTACAGGGAATTGGTCGGAGGATCGGCATCGCTCGACAGGGTGATAGCGCTCCTCGACGAACTGATCGATGACGAGATGATGGGGGATTACGAATGGAACGACCCACCATCGGTCATATGAGATCGGTATCGATACCGAGTCTCGCATCGATGAAGCACTTCTCCTGGAGGTCCTTCGGGACCTCCTCATCATATTTCCCGACGTTGATGTCATCGTCGTCGGATATGAGCATGGATAGGTCGTCCTTGTTGCTTCTTATGGACGACATCACATCCTCCGGTGGCGAATCCGTGATCACATCAATGAAATACGGTTGGAAGCACCATACGCGATATGTGAGGTAGGATCTCTCGAGGAATCTCCTCAGTGTATCATACTCCTTGGTCCCGGTCCATGGGAACATCCTCCATCCATTCTTCACATCCGAGAACGGTGTCAGCATATTCGCTGCGGATGTCCTTGCACTGTCGAGGCGTTCGTTGCCTTGATCATCCAATATGTCGTATCTCTCCGTGCCTGAGAGTATCCTCCTGATCTCCTTCATGATCGCACGATTGGTGTCTATGGGTGTGGATTTCCAGGGTGATGATGCATCGCCGTCGGATTCCTTCACTTCGGCGGTCTCGTTGTTCCCGTCGTAGGATATTATCTCCCATACGCGGCCGGCCAATTGTATGCACGACCCGATCTCCGGGATGTTCTGTACGGTACCGATCACCTTACCCTGGGTCTTGATCTCGATCTCCTTCTCCGCGGTGAACACGGAACAGAAATCACGACCGAACACCTCGTTCTCGCTCCCGGGTGCTATCAGCAACGTGCCGTCATCCATCCTGGTGATACGGTCTCTCAGGATCATGTTCCTGAGGAGTGCCTTGTAATCGGATTCGGTGATGTATCTGAACGGATACATGGAAAGTACATTGTCCTTCAACTCGCTGAAACGAACGCCCACGCACCGTTTCATGTATTCGATGGTCTGATGGTACAGCAGACCGTAGGGGTATCTGTCGGGCGGTGAGGGTTCCACCCATCCCTTGGAGATGAGGTTGCACATGGCTATGGCCTTGATCAGGTTCATGGGGACGGATTCCAACATGTTCCATCTCTTCTCATCGTCCTCGTTGCAATAGAGTATCAACCTCTGAGGGGAACCGCGTCTTCCGGACCTGCCCATCCTCTGCATCAGACCGGAGCATGAATGAGGCGGTTCCAATTGTACCACCAGATCCAGGGAACCTATGTCCATCCCGAGTTCCAACGTGGATGTGGATACGACGGTCACGGTACGCGAGGTGTCCTTCAACGCATCCTCCGCTTCTTTTCTATATTCTTTGGAGAGACTCCCGTGGTGGACGTAGACATCGTTCACTCCCTTCAGGGCATCCTTCATCTTCCTCAGCGATGATGCGACGTTCTCCGCCGTGGACCTGCTATTGGTGAACACGACGCAATTCTTCCTGTCGGTATCCATGAACAGCTGTTTGTAGAATATTGTGAGTGCCGTTTTCCTCGCTCTGTTGCCGTCGAGCGGGTCGGCGGCAGGGATGTGGTTGTAACGGATCGATATCTCCGCATCTCTTCTTCTATCGTCGATCACAGGGTATGTATCGATCCCGGTGGATGCGGACAGCCATCCGCATGCACCTTCCACATCGGATATGGTGGCGGACAGACCTATGCGTCTGGGTCTGCATCCGCATACGCGTTCGATGGTCTCCAGACAGCATAGTAGTTGGAGGCCTCTCCTCGAACCCGAGAAGACATGCACCTCGTCGATGACTATGAAACGCAGGTTACCGAACAAATTCAACAATATATCGTGATGGGCGATTATCAGATTCTGTAACGATTCCGGAGTTATCTGGAGGATGCCCTTGGCATCCTTTAGGGAATTCTTCTTCTTGCTGTGACTGACATCACCATGCCATTCGGTCACAGGTATCTCCGTTTCTCTGATTATCTTGTCCATCCTTTCGAATTGATCGTCGATCAATGCCTTCATCGGTCCGATGTACAATGCACCGAATCCTGATGATACGGGATCGTCATACAACGATGTCAATATGGGGAATATGGCGGCCTCGGTCTTACCGGAGGATGTGCCGGAGGATATCAGTATGTGATCGTCGTGCCCGAAGAACCTGTCGAAGACCTTGGTCTGCATCTCCCTGAATCCGGACCATCTGTTGTCGTGTATGAAATCCTGGATGAACCACGGCATACGTTCGACGTAGTCGGTCATACATCCAATCCTTCGATGATGTCGTCCGCAGGGTCGACATCCGGTGTGACGGTTCTGTTGTTGATGAGCTTATCGAAACGCAATCCCGGGTTCTGATGCAACGTGTCGAGGAGACTTATCAGATCCCTCGTCACCTCCCTGGGTGTGAGCAGCGACGGGGATGCGGAGTTGGCTATCACCGATCTGAGATAGACCTCCATCTTGGCATCGTCTATCTCCGAGGTATATCCATACCTCTGCTCATGCAATCCTTTCACCGTCTTCAACAATACGAACAGCTCCTCGTTGGTCAAAGGTCTGAGATTGATCACCGGTCCGAGATAGTTGTCGTATCCGTTCTCGTAGCGTCCCGTCGTGAGTCTCGATCTCAACGCTCCGTAGCTGTACAATCCGCGGTTCTGATCTTCGATGAATTCTGGTGTACCACACACATACATCGACAGGTATGCGGACCTCCCCTGCATTATATCGTTGAACATGGTCAACAGGCGTTCGTAGTTGTTCTGACGCGATTGCTTGCTCTGGAGTTTGTAGAGGATGATGCCTTCGTCGATGAACACGACCAATCCTTTGTATCCTATGCATTTGAAGAATCTCGACCAGAGCTTGATGATATCGTACCAGTTCTCGTCGTTGACGATCGATGATATCCCAAGATCCTTCTTGACATCGTTCTTTCCGTCATATTCTCCCTTGAACCATCTGACGGACGGGATATCATCCTTCTCGGATGCGTGATCCACACAGTACGATGCCATGACCTTCATGAAGTCGCGATAATACTGCATCGCGGACATCTCGCCGGTCATCTTGGTGAGGGCCTTGAACACCGAATCGTGATCCGGCGTATCTATGGATGCGATCACATCGTCGGCGACCGTCTCCAATATGGGTTCCAACGCTCCGCCGTCGGGTCTCGTCTTGACGGCCATGTTCTTGATCAGTTCCATGTATGTGTTGAGTCCCTCTTTCTTGGACCCCGTCAGTCTGCGGTTGATCGCTAGGTCCGCATCCATGGTCACGAATCCCTTGTCCAGAGCATAGTTCCTGACCATCTGTATCATGAAGCTCTTACCGTTACCGAAACGGCCGGAGATGAACCTGAACGCACCCCCTCCTTCCGCGGTCTCCTCGAGATCGGATACGAACGTCTCCGTCTCCTTCTTCCTTCCGACCGCTATGTATTCGAGTCCTCTCCTCGGGACCACTCCCGATGACAGTGCGTTCATGAGCACTGACAATGTTCTCTTCGGTACCGTCGTCATAGAAGCAATCCCCTCAGTTCGTCCACATAGTCCTCTACCAATATCCCGTTTTCTATCAACGTGTCGCCGACCGTATCCATGGCGGCGTTGTTGATGGTGTCCTCCAGCCTGTTGTCCTTCTTCACCTTCTTACCGGACAACAGATCCGTGAGGTATGATCTGCATCTATCATCGATGGATGACATGAAACCATCCCATCCGTCCCCTTTGGGGACATTCGTTTCTGTGATATCATCGACATCCTCTTCGTCGGAGACAGCCATCATCTCGGATACCGAACGGAGATCGTCCTCCGCCCTCAGGATAGAGTCGGAATCCAGTTCTATGGATGCCGCCAATCTCCTCTGTATCGCGGATTGTCTCTCCTTCTCGATATCCTCTATGACGGAATCCACCAGTCTGGTGCAGTCCCTGCCGAACGCATTCACGTATTTGCCTCCGGAGGTACCGTTCATGTGCTGTTTCACACCGTTGATGAACTTGTTGTATTCGATCAGGAATCCTATGTTGTTCACATAGTTGTTGACCTTCACCGATGTCGTCCGTTGGGCATCGGTGCCCAGGAACATGATATCCTTGTAGAGTTCTATCTTCAGTGTCTTCGGACGTATATCATAGGCCTCCCTCAACCCTCCGATCTCCCTGTCCAGGAGATACATGGATCTGTTGATGACCTCCTCGTAATCCGTGCCGACGAACAGATTCCTCCTATTCTCGTCGAAATAGCAGAGATCGAACATACCGTCGAGACTCGGCCCTCCCTCACCCGTATCCAACAGTTGATCGAGACATATCATCGTCATCAGTACGTTCACGTCGCATACCTCCGGTATCCTGATGTCGAGATGATTGAGGAGTGCGTATTCGCAGTATATCTTCTCGGCCAACCATGAATCGTAGACGAGGAACACATCGCCGATGTGCTGTAGCGTCTCATCCTCGTCATCGCCGAGATTTATCAACTCGGACAGATAGAGCCAAAGATAGCCGTTATCGCAATCGGTGTACTTGCGCTCGTTGGCCAGTGTGCGCCAGTAGATATAATAATCGATCTGTTCCCTGCTCATCACACCGTATGTGATCTGACCGAGGGAATTGGACGGTACGTACTCATGTCTCTCGTCCATCGTGACGTTCCTGTACCTCAGTATGTCGTTCTTGAACGACCTCATATCCTTGAAGGGAATGGATTCGCCATGTCTGTGGAAGGTAGGTTCGATGTGCGGATCGTCGGGATGTTCCATGTCCACCATGGCCACATCATCCTCCGTCGCCGGACGTATGCTGTATCCGCGTTCGTACCTGCGTTCGGGGAACTCGGGGACCCTACCGGAGAAGATGTTATCGATGATCCTCCTCTCTTCCTTCTTCAATGCACTGGATACGGACGGCATCTTGCCGCCGGATTGTTTCTCGAACAGACCGCAGACATATTTCGTGACGTTGGTGAAGAGATTGCGCAATACGAAATCGTCATAGTCGTGATATGTCAGTATATACATCGTATCCGAAGGATGGATGAGGCCGTCCGGCAGAGAGAAGCGCATGACCTTCACCTTACCGAAGGTCTCGGCCATACCGATCCCGGTCTTGGCGATCATATTCTCGTCCAATGCATGCATGGCCTTCGAGATCACATATGTCTCCGTATTCCCGATATCATTGGAAGGATATCCTATGATCATGGCCTCGATCTGTTCCGAATCCATGACCTCGAAGTTCCCTCTGAGGATCTCTCCTATGATGACCGACATCTGTACCTTGTCATGAGGGATGCACCCTTTCACATCCAGGCCGTTCATGATGCAATAGTCGCACATGAGCGAACGGACGGCGGTGAACTCATGCGAGCCTGCACGACAGCATTTGGATATGAGCCTCATCTCCCTGAGGTTCTCCGTAGGGTCGCCTCTGACGAACATCTCGCTCAGGCGCAGCATCATATATCCGTAATCGGTCTTGACGGTCTCCCCTCTTCTGAGCTTGGAACGCCAGTAGAAGTAGTATCTCCATTGGTTCTGACGCAGTTCGGAGTATCCGTCCACAGGTCTGGGGCAACCTACGAAATCGCAGGGTATGCCCTCGACATCCATGTTACGGTCGACGGATTCCTCGAATGATTCACATGGTCCGATAGGAGGTCTTGGCACGGATGACCATAATCCTATTCCGATAAAAGGATGTGGCTACGCCAGATGTCGGCGTCGAGCATCAACAACATAGAATCTAAGAATTTAGGGAATCTCTCGCATCCTTTCGTGTGTTTCGTACCTTGGGGAGTTCTGACGTAGAGGTCGAAGAATATCGAGTCGAAACCGTTCGCATCGGTGTAATCGATATCCAACGAACCATCGTCGTACAGTTTGGAAACGAGTCCCATGATGATGTCGGCTCTGTCTTCGGATATGTCGACGATGTGCGCATCATCCGGCGCCTTGTAGTTCCCGCACCCTTCGAACAATGTTCCGTGGATGCAGTATTTCCTCGATGATATCGTGCGGTCATCGGGATCGAAGACGTACTCGAATGTGTCGTATCTTCCGCCCTCCTTGAGTCCCATGAGATTGAATCTGATCTTCACGGAATCGATATTGCGGATAGGTTGATCCTTGGATATGGATCTCGACCAGACGATCGCCTCGTATGTCCTCTCGTCGATCAATCCGAAATCGAAATCGATATCGAGGTCATCGATACTCCTGCAGAATACGTAACTCCCGTCGGCAGTCATGCGTTCGACGTCGGCCCTGTGCTCATCGAATCCGATTGCGACACTGATGTTCGATTCGTAGACATCCTTGGTGATGATGCCTTTGGATAGTGCATCATCCAAACGTTCCTTGGTGTATCTCATCCTCTGTGCGGATTCCATCGGTATCACGAATACGGACGTATGATTAGAACATTATGCGCCGGAAGTGATGGGTTTGTGCGATATGCCTTCCTTTCCGGATCATGGCTATGGCCCTCATCGGCATCGGTGTGAAGTGTCGGTCCGTAACAGGGTGGGGCGAAAGACTATAAGGAGGGAGCGTCTAATTTAGTTTTAGCAAGAAGGGAAGCATGCTCTCTTCTAGCCTTGACTTTGGATCCGACAGGTAAATGGGGAGGTATGCATGGTTGTATGCGACCCCCCCCCCGCCATGCCGGAGATGGAGAAGGGGGGTATAAATGGAATATAGGAATAGAACAGCACTAGCGTTCATAGCCGTGGCCATGATGGTGGTTGTCGCTTTTGTGGGATTCGTTGTTATCAATGATAGCGGATCGGATGCTGATGGTGCCACAGATCTAAGCTTCGAAGGGAGTGTCAGTGTCAACGGTACCACTTATAGCGATTTCAACGCGGCCATCGAGGCAGCGAAGAAGCTGACGACCGAAAAGAAGGAAATCAAATTCGAGAGTGATTCGAAATTCAAAAAGAGCACGACCACAGAGAATTGGAACAGCTATGACGTGTCCGGACTCACAATTAATCTGAACAAGAAGACAATCACAGTCCAGAATAAGTTGGCACTGGTGCTTATAGGACCTACAGGAGATTTCACGGTCTGCGACGGGACTATAGAAACAGATACAAGTATCAGTTACTCCTTATTCATCGGTGGCGGTGACAAGAAGGTTGCGAGCATCCAACAGACCAAGAACGTCTATCTCAAGGATCTCACATTCGATGGCGGAATCAATATCCGTAATGCCGGGACCGTGACATTCGACGATGTGAACGTGACTGCACACAAATACTATGCAGTCTGGAACGACCATAAGGCGAGTGTCGTCATCAAAAGCGGTACATACAGTACGGTCGATTACGGGACATACGTTTTAGGCGGTCAAGATGATGACTTCAGCACATCCAAGGATACGAGCATACAGGTCGATGGCGGAACGTTCTTGTCATCAGGGAAATACGGATTGGTCCTTTCCGATAAAGATTATCGTACCAAACCCACGATCAATGGCGGTTCGTTCAACGCACTCGCGGAAGCTGTGGAGTATGCTGCACCCGAAGCCACTATCACCCTTGCGGGCAATGTGACATTGGATGCAGACAAAGCTGTCGGAGAAAGAGCGATCAATGTCACGAAGGACATGACCATCAATCTCGGCGGATACACTTTGACGGTTAACTCCGAAAGCAGTAAGGCATATTACTATGGGGCGATCAATGTCAACGGTGCCTCGCTCGAACTTAAGAACGGAAGCATCAAGGTTCCGTATGTCAGTGGGGACGCCCATTCAGTCATAAAGGTCCAAGGCAGCAGCGTAAACCAAAAGGCAAAGCTAACGGTCCAAGGAGTCAAAATAACCTCTGGCGAAGGAAAAAACGACGAGTTCAGCGGATATGGGATATTCGCAGCTGCATATTCTGAAGTGACCATTGAAGGAGATACCACGATTACAGCCGATTACGCCGCAATCTCTGGGAACGGGTCGGTCAGCGGAGCAACAGATGGTAGAAACACATCTATCACCATAAATGGTGGAACATTCGAATCAAGAAAGGCCGCCTGTGTTTACTTCCCGAACGTTGACAAACTCACCGTGACCGGCGGAACATTCACCGGTGCGACAGGATTCGAAATCAGAGCCGGAGAAGTCAGCATAACCCATGCGACCGTCAGTGTAAAACAAGGCGGAAGCCTTGGTGTCGCCGATTCAGGTCAATCGCCTCTGGGTGTGGCATTCGCCGTCATATGTACGAGCGCGTATGCTTCTACCTCTGAAATGAGTGTCACCATCGGGAACAATACGCTGAATCTCGCGGATGGATGTTACGCATTCTATATCGGAGCACCTCTAAGCGATGTTAAGTATATCACAGCCAATGATGTGCAGGATGCTACAGCCATCGGCAAAGAGAAAGCGACCGTGAGCTATGGTGGAATGACCTTGTCAGCGACCGGTTCTGCCAGTAAGATGGCATCGATGCTCATCAACGGCGATGGGAACATCATCAAGGTCGGCGGAGAGATCAAAGGTGTCTCCGGAATTCTGTCCTTCGATGAGAAACCGGACGTCACCATATCTAACGCTACCGGTGTCGTTGAAATAAAGGGATTAATTGGAAATCTAACACTTAAGGATGGCAACTTTTCGGAAATTGACATACAAACGACATCCGTCGAAGATTTGAAGATTAGCAATATCGCAAATCTCGACATACTTGGTACGGTCACCTGTGAGGGTGATATCGAACTCAGTAAAGTGAGTAATATCTATATCTTAGACAAATTGATCATCAAGAGCGGAAGCACACTGACGATCGATGGTAGTAAGATCATCGATTTCACGAGCGGGCACATGTCAATCACCACCAATCTTAAGGGCGGATTTGATGCCGTTCTGGATGGAAAAGCGGACCTTCTCGTCAGCTTCACATTGGGCGTGAACGATAAGCTCACGATCACCGATACCGGAGAACTCTCGATTGATAAGGATAAGACCCTTAAACTCAACGAGGGTGCCGTCATATCCGGTAGGATCGTTGGTCAGGGCCCGAACGCTATAGTCGTGGACGGCCTGAAAGCAGGTTCCGATGGGGTCACATTCACCAGCGGTTCTCTGAGGATCAATGGAATCATCGTCAAGGATGGGGAGACAGCGGGTGTCACCGTCAAGATCGTCTCCGGAACCGAGGTAT
>CAVJRF010000028.1:0-16306 GCA_963651945.1 Eggerthellaceae bacterium
AGTCGTCTCCAACCTACTGCCTGTGCTATGCAAAGCAGCCAGTTGGGTTCCTCCTTGCCGACGTGTCGGATCACCTTACATCTTAGAGTCTTCTGAACCCGCGGAATGTCCAATGTGATAACGTCCTCACGCCGTACCTGATCGTTCCAAAGAGACTGCGGCTCCTACCTCCAACGGTGACCGTACCATCCTTCAGTGCATCCATGACATCACGCCATGTCCTGCACGAATCAGGTATCTCCACATACGCTTCGCCGATATGCCCCGGGCTGTGCGCATCGCTGCCTGCGGTGATGATCTTGCCGAATTTCTTGGCCAATCTCGTGCATTTGAAGTTGGCACCCGATAATGATCTTGCATTGAAGGCTTCCACGCCGTCGAATTCGTCGATGACGTTCTTGACGCCTATCCCCGTCACCCATCTGTACGGGTGGGCGGCTATGGCGATACCTCCTGCGTCATGTATCGCCTTGATGGTATCCATGATGGAGAGGCCGGGTTCTATCCTCGATGATATCCCGTATGCAAGGATGTGTCCCTCGGAGGAGGAGACCTCCTCCGCAGGGACCACTATGATCCTGCCATTATCTTCCAGATCCGCGAATGCTTTCCATTCGTTGTGATCGGAGACGGCGACACACCCGATGCCGTGCTCTATCGCGGATTCGACTATCTCCTGCGGTGTCGATTGCCCGTCATCAGAGTAGCACGAATGCACGTGCAGATCCGCTCTCATCTTACGTTTGCCCCGTCCGTGATGTCCCTATCGACGGTAGCGATGCATCCCTTTCCGTCAGACAACGGTCTGATGCTTCCGTCCGTGTCGACGATAGCGACGATGCGTGACGGCGAACCTTCCGGAAGATCTATGTCCTTGCCGCCGTCGATGTTGAATTTGCCATCACTGACCGTGGCGACCTTCAGATTCACCTTCGCGAAGTCCTCGTACTCGATCTTCGCCTCGCTATTGTCCAATCCGGAGTTGATCGGTGTACCGTTGGGTGCATCGACGGATGGTTTCAGCAGGAGCACTGTCGATCCTCCGAGATCCTCATCGTCTGCCGCAAGGAGCATACCTTCGGATTTGATTCCGCGGAGCTTCCTCGGTTTGAGGTTCTTGAGACACAACACCTTCCTGTTGAGCATCTCATCCTTCCTGTAGAACGCCTTGAGACCTGCGACTATCGATCTGGGTTCATCCTCGCCCACATCCACCTTCATCTGGTAGAGCTTGTCCGCATCCGGGTGGTCGTCTATCCAGACGATCTGTGCCACACGAATGTCCAACTTCCTGAAGTCGGCGAAGGGACCTGTGATCTCCTTCTTCTCCTCCTTCTTCTTGGGAGCTTCCTTCTTCTCGGGACCGTCGATCCATTCCTTCGGTACCTCGATCTTCTTGAACACCGGTACGGGTTCCTTCAACTGTGTACCTACGGCAATCGGTTCCAGGGCGGAATCCAATCCCGCATCCCTGATGGAGCATCCCATTCCGAGGTAGTCCCATACGGTCTCGGATGCCTTGGGCATGAACGGCCATGCCATCAATGCCAATGCCTTGGTCAATGTCAATGTGGCGTTCATCACATGACCGCATGCGACCTTATCAGTCTTGATCAACGCCCACGGCGCCTTCTCCGCGAAGTACTTGTTACCCTCGCTGGAGAGATACATGACCACTTTGATCGCTTTCTTGAAATCGCATCCGTCGAGACATTCCTTGTATTCCTTCAATGCCTCCTCGATGAATCCCAATATGTGCTTGGTCTCGGCATCGTTGCCTTCGGGCACCGTGCCGTAGTTCTTGAATGTGAAGCTCAGACTCCTGTGCCAATAGTTACCGAGGTTGGATGCCAACTCGTTGTTCACCTTGGTCTCGAAATCGGTCCATGTGAATTCGGAATCATGCGTATCGGGCATGACCGCCGAAAGATAGTACCTCAACACATCCGCATCGAAGTGCTTCAGCACCGAGGGTATGTCTATCGCACCGCCCCTGCTCTTGGACAGCTTACCGCCCCTGAACATGAGATATTCGTTGGCGGGTATGTCGTACGGGAGGTTCAATCCGCCGTATCCCATGAGGATCGACGGCCAGATGATCGAATGGAACGGGATGTTGTCCTTTCCGAGGAAGTAGTGGTTCTTGACCTCGGGATCCTTCCAGAATGCCTCCCAATAATCGGGTTTACCGATGATCTTGCTGTATTCCTTGGATGCGCTCAGGTATCCGATGACGGCATCGAACCATACGTAGATGACCTTGTTCTCCCACCCTTCGACTGGTACGGGTACTCCCCAATCCATGTCCCTGGTGATCGCACGGTCGTTGAGACCGTCCTTCAGCCAGTTGGTGGTGAACGTCTTTACGTTAGGTCTCCAGAAATCCTTCTTGTCCAGGTACTCCATCAGAGGCTTCTCGAATGCGGAGAGCTTGAGGAAATAGTGCTCCGTGGCTCTCACTTCGGGTTCGGTACCGCAGTTGATGCAGTGCGCTTCTTTCAGATCCCCCGCTTCGAACGTCTTACCGCAGGAGTCGCACTGATCCCCGCGTACGTTCTCTGCACCGCAGTCGGGACATTTGCCCTCGACATATCTGTCTGGGAGGAACTTACCGCATTTCGGACAGTAGTATTGATTGGATTCCTTCACGTACAGGTATCCGTTCTCGAGCAATCTGAGGAAGACGTCCTGCACGACTTCTTTATGATTCTCCGTGTGCGTCTTCGTGAACAATGAGAATTCGATCTCCATGTCCTCGATGGCCTTCTTGTTGATCGCATGATATCTCTCTGCGATGACATCGGGCGTAACATGCTCCTTCTCGGCACTGACCGTGATGGGCGTACCGTACTGATCGGAACCCGAGACCATCATGACCTCGTTCCCCAGGAGCTTGTTGTATCTGCTGAATATATCGGGCGGCAATATCGAGCCGGCCATGTGACCTAGATGGATCACTCCATTCGCATAGGGCCATGCGACGCATACGAGAACCTTGGACATGATTCCCGGCTATGTCTCATTCATATATATTATTGAGCGCGACTATGCTTCCACGGGCTTGGTCATATCCTTCATATTGCCCTTCATGAGACTCCTGAGCAACATGTAGCTCCAGACACCCGCGATGAGCGAACCCATGATCTCCATGGCCACGATACCCCACATTATCGATATGAAGGATCCGACGAGTGCCACGAGTATACCGCTGGAGATGAGCTGCGTACCGTTCCTGATCAGTGTGCATATGAACGAGCTCAATCCCTTTCCGACGGCCTGGAACAGTCCGACGGCGACGAAACCCCATGATGCGAAGGGCAGGAATATACAGATGATCCTCAGACAGTCCACCATGCTGTCCCTGAGAGGGATCGTGGATTCGGAGTATGTGAATATCAACACCATGTACTCTGCGAATATCTCGGTGATGAGGACGAGTATCAACATCAGGATGAAACAGAACTTGAAGGAGTACATGTAGGCGATGTTCATCTTATCGAAACGTTTAGCACCGTATGCGGCACCCAACACGGGGACGATGGCCCCGCCGATCGCCATAAGAGGGATCATCAGGATGTTGACCAACCTCCATGTGGATGAGTAGATGGCGACACCGTTGGTACCCTGGTCCGACAGGACGATGATGAAGTTCATAACCATGGAGATGATCGACATGAGGATCATCTCGCAGGATGCAGGGAGACCTACCTTGAGGATATCTACATCCGTCTCCCTGTGGAGCGGGATGAACGTCCTCCTGAGTTTGATGAACGTGTCCTTCTTGATGAAGTACCAGTAGAGCATCATCACGAACGATACCGCCACCGCGATGGCAGTGGCCCATGCGGCACCCGCCATGCCCATTCCGAGACCGAGCTTGAAGCCGATGTCGATATTGAAGACCTCACCCATGACATCGTTGTAGATCAACAGTGGATCGAGGATGATGTTGATGATCGCCGCTACGATCTGCGTGACCATTGACCTCTTGGATGCACCCTCTGCTCTCAAAAGATTGCTGAACAATCCGTTGAGAAGGAATATGAGCGTACAGAGGAAGATCGGTGTGGCGTAATCTATACAGTAATCTATTGTGTCGCCCGCACCCATCGCTATGAGGATGGGTCTCTGGAACAGGAGAAGGAGGACCATGGCCACGGCACCGCCTATGGTGACGAGGACGATGGATTGCATTGCGGCCCTGTCGGCCGATGCCTTGTCCTCGCGACCTATGTGACGTGCGATCGCGGAGGAGGCTCCGACACCGATACCGTTACCGATACCGATGAGGATGAAGAAAAGAGGGAATACGAAACCGACTGCCGCCAACGCATCGGGACCTAGGCCCGCGACCCATACGGCATCGATGAGATTGTTCAGCGATTGTGCGACGAGACCGACGATCATCGGTATCGCCATCAGCAACACCGCTCTCTTCGGATTACCTAGTAGCGTATCCACACCTTTGGTATTCTCTCCTTCCATCCTTAGCACCTGTATTCTCTCCTCACGATAAGGACCTATATAAGTATGACCAATTCGGAATATCCAGCATGTGCGGACTTCCCCTAATAATAACATTAATAACAGGGATGTCATAACCGCATCCCATGAGGATAGCTGCTGTCATCAAGGATAGATGTCAGAACAAGAAGTGCAATCAGGAGTGCATCAAGTTCTGCCCGCTCATGAGAACGGGTGTCGATTGCATCATATTGGGGGAGAGAGGGAAGCCGATCATCTCGGAGACGCTGTGTGCCGGTTGCGGTATATGCGTCAACAAATGTCAGTTCGATGCCATCAAGATCATCGGACTCGCGGATGAGCTCAAGACCGAGATGGTTCACCAGTACGGTGAGAATGCGTTCCGTCTCTACAGACTCCCCGTCCCCAAGAAAGGGGTCGTGACAGGTATCCTCGGACCGAACGGTATCGGTAAATCGACGGCGATCAAGATGCTGTCCGGAATAGAGGTACCGAACCTCGGCAGATATGACGATCCTCCGTCCAAAGAGGAGGTCCTGCAGCACTTCGCAGGTACCGAGATGCATGACTATCTTCAGAACGTGTACGAAGGGAAGATCAGGACGGCAACGAAGCCCCAGTACGTCGATAAGCTGCCCTCGCAGGTGAAAGGTGTCGTCAGGGACCTTCTCTCGAAGGTCGAGGAGAGGATGACGGTCGAAGAGGCTGCAAAGGAATTCGACCTCACCGAGGTGCTCGACAGGGAGTTGTCGAAGCTCTCCGGAGGAGAGTTGCAGCGTCTCGCGATGGCCGCGACCATGATGAAGGACGTGGATGTCTACTTCTTCGATGAACCCTCCTCATATCTCGATATCTATCAGAGGGTGAAGATGGCGAGGCAGATCAAGGCCCTCTCCGAGACGAAGCAGGTCGTCGTCATCGAGCACGACCTCGCGATATTGGATTTCCTCGCCGATAATGTGAGCGTGGTATACGGTACCGAGGGAGCGTACGGAGTGTTCACGCTCTCGCGTCAGGTGAGGACGGCCATCAACGTCTACCTCGACGGATACCTCCCAGAGGAGAACATAAGGTTCCGCGACAGGCCTGTGGAATTCTTCGCCACACCCCCAAGAGGGGAGTGGAACACCGCGAACCTCGTGGAATTCGATACGATAAAGAAGAACTTCGGTGAGTTCAGTCTGACGGTGAATCCCGGTGCGATAAAGATCGGTGAGACAGTCGGTGTCGTGGGTCCGAACGCTACGGGTAAGACCACATTCGTCAAGATCGTCGCAGGGGAGATCGAGGCCGATGAGGGTAAATTGGACACGAAGCTCAAGATCTCATACAAACCGCAGTACATTACACCCGACTTCGACGGTACGGTAAAGGACCTTCTCTACACGGAGGCGTTCGATGTCATCGATACGGGATTCTTTCAGACGGAGGTCTTCGAGCCTCTTTGCATCAAGCATCTCATGGACAAGCAGGTGAAGAACCTCTCCGGAGGAGAGTTGCAGCGTGTGGCGATAACGCTCTGTCTCGCCAAGGATGCGGACATCTATCTTATCGATGAGCCTTCCGCATATCTCGATTCGAACCAGAGGATGAATGCAGCGAAGACCATCAGAAGGATGATGGAGAAGTCCGGTAAGAGCGGAATGATCATCGACCACGACATGTACTTCTTGGATATGGTCTCGGACTCCATGATGGTATTCGGAGGCAACCCCGGTCATGAGGGTATCGCCGACGGTCCGTTCGACATGAGGGAGGGTATGAACAAGTTCCTGAAGGCAGTGGACATCACGTTCAGAAGGGATGCGGAGACGCACAGACCCAGGATCAACAAGCCCGATTCCAGGTTGGACAGGGAGCAGAAGTCCAAGGGCGAATACTATTACGCCGATCCCACAGCGAGCGGGAAGAAGTGAACGGGTGTCGGCACATGCCGACTTCCCATCACCTTTCGATTCTACTTATCGAATTGAATTTAGCTTAGGCTAAAAAACAAAATGAATATATATAGCCATAAAAATGTCTGGGTATGATTTCAAGGGCGGACACGCATGTCCACACCTACTATTCAGGAACCTCCAATTACAAAGCCCTTAGATTCCCCGAGTCGGTGACCACTCCCCAGGAACAGGTCGAGGCCGCGAGGAAGAATGGGATGAATCTTCTTTGCATCACGGATCATGATGCGATAAAAGGTGCATTGGTGGCGCAGGAATATGCGAAACAGTACGATGACTTCACCGTTGTTGTCGGAGAGGAGATAACCTCGGCAAACGGGGAGGTATTGGCATACGGATTGAATGAACTGATACCTCCGGAACTCTCAATCGAGGAGACCATGGATAGGATCCGTTCACAGGGCGCACTTGCCGTGGCACCGCATCCATACAGCTTCTATCTCAGGTGCCTCAGGGACAGGATCAAGGATCTGGATCTCGATGGTATCGAGACGATCAACGGCGGTCATGTGGACAAGTATACGAACACGAAGGCACAGATGGTATTCGATAAGAATCCAGGAAGATGGGCCGCGTTATCGGGTAGTGATGCACACTCCACGTACACCGCGGGATACAATTGGACGGAGTTCGAGGGATTCGGCGAGGAGGATTTCAGACATGCGATCCTCAAGAAGAAGACGAAGCCTTGCGGAACGCCGGCACCAGTGATCACACAGGTCCAATGGAGCATCAAGGTCGTCACGGATGCACAGGTGATGATGGCGAAGGCCCTTGCGGGTAAATTGGAACCGATGCCCGACAACCCTCTGATAACGAAGATATTGAGTCTATCGACCGTGAAGAGGGTCGCAGGTATCATTGGCGGTAGCATCTACCTCATACCTCCGATACCCTATATCGGTGCATTCGCCGCCACGAGATGGTTGGAGAAGAAATCGCAATTGCTCCTCAACCAGATCGAATACAAATTGGAGGCGAGCAATTGTCCCAGACCACGTATAAAGTGATCGTTCGTATCCCGGAGGATTATTCCGAGGAGCTGATGGATGCGATAGACCAAGTCATCGAACCATTATATCCCGGATACGACAGATGCTTCAGCATCATCAGGTCTACGGGGACATGGAGGTCGTTGGAAGGTTCCGATCCGTACAACGGCGAGATTGGCAAGATAACGGTCGCCGATGAGCTCAGCATAGAGTTCATCTGCAGGGATTCCGAGATCGAGAATGTATTGAGAACGATAGAGAGGATCCATCCCTATGAGGAACCGGGCATCGACGTGATCCCCTGCATAGGGTGGAGATCCCTTCTTCACTGACCTTCGTCCTTAGGCCTGTATGTGTACATGCCGTCGAAGATCCTCTGAAGTCTGTGCGTCTTCAGACTGTTGAATCTATACTCATATTCCTCTTCGTCGAGCAGTCCCATCTCCACGTATTTCTTCAGCATATCGAACGCGAGATCGTATGCGGCATCGATACCGACGATGACATCGATGTATCTGTTCCTGAAGTTGAGCTTCTTGGGAAGGGTGCCTCCGTTATCGGAGAGGAGTTCATCTTTGATCGTTGGGTAGAGCTTGAGGTTCGCATCGCATGCCGCCTTGGCATCCTCGTACCTCTCGCAATCGATGTAGGCGTCAATCAGCATCTCGTTGATCTGGAACATCTGATAATCATCCATGTCGCATACGCCGTACGCCTGCTGACAGAGGAATACCGTGAACTTGGGATTCTCATCGATCAATGCCTCTCCGATCATCGACGAGAACAATGCATACGCCGAAGAATCGTCGGCCTTCCCGAGATATCTCGTCAATTTCATCCTGTCCGCATCGCTGAGTGATGCGTACCAATCTTCCAATTTCAAATCGATAATCTGTTCGGGAATCGCCATCTGATGACCTCGAGAGTCCAAATCGATTCAATCGATTTAATCCTTATCAGACTGCGAGGAACCGCGGAACCATGAGAAGTATGCACCTATGACGCTGAATGCGATACAGATCGCCCATGCGTACTTCAGCACATCCACGAATATGCCGTAATTGGACGGTTCCAATGCGGTATCCGTACCCATGAATATGGAGATCAGGCATGTCGCCAGACCCATAGAGAGCATCATACCGCTCTGTCTGAACACCGCTATCATGCCTGATGCCTGGTTGTACTGCTTCGCTTTGACATAGGACATCACGGCATTGGTGTTCGGTGCGGAGAACATACCGTATCCCGCACCCATGAAGATCTGCGAGATGTAGATCGCAGAGTAGTTGACCGTCACGGTGGTACTGACGAACAGTATCAGGAGACCTACGCATAGCGATAACATCCCTAACGTAGGGAGTATGCGCTTGTCTATCCTGTCGGATAGTTTTCCGGAGATCAGTGTCGCAATCACCTGTACCGTGGGCTGTATCATCATCACGATACCGGCTTGTGTTGCTGTCAGTAGACCGATCCCCTGGAGATATCTCGACAGGAAGAATGCGACACAGTACGATGCGGCATAGTTGAGGAACAGTGCCGCCATGGACCTTCTGAATGCCATATTGCGGAACAGTTCCCCATGGAATATCGGATACTCCTGTTTCGATTCGAATCTCACGAATCCGATGATTATGACCGTACCGACGATCATCATCGCTATCGCATAGATCTCCGGCAGCGAGATCAGACCGAACATCAGTATCGCTATACCTGTCACATACACGGCGGAACCTTTGCTGTCGAAGCTCTTGTCCGGGGAGGCGGTGTTGTCCTTGTATTGGGATATCATCAACGCTGCCGAGAGCATCAGAGGTATCAACAGGACGAAAAGCGACCTCCAACCGAACATATCGGTCATGAACCCGCCGATCACAGGGCCTAACGATGCCCCGAGATAAACGCAGGCGGTGTTGATCCCCAACGCTCCTCCGCGCTCATGCGGAGGATAGACATCCGCTATCATCGATACGCAGGTACAAGAGGTGAATGCGGTGCCTGCGGCCGTCAGTCCTCTGAAGATGTAAAGGAACACTATGTTCGGCGAGAATATCGAACACAAAGCCCCTATCGAACCTATGATCGAACCCCAGATGAATGTACGTCTCTTTCCGTATATGTCCGCCAACCTGGATGCGGGTAGGAGGCACATCACTGAAACTATGAAGAAAACGCTGGATACCCAACCCAGCTCATGTTCGCTGCAACCCAGGTCGCTCTGGATGGCACCCAGAGCGAGGTTGAGCATGCTTCCAGCAAGAGGGTTGACGAATATCGCCAAGCACGAGGCCCCGAGGACCAGGTGTCTTACCCTCTTGCTGCATTCGGTCATTGACTGTTCATCCCTGCGGAGATCATCCTGCGGTTCTTGTCGAGTAGATCCATCTTCTTCGCGGG
The DNA here is from genome assembly GCA_963651945.1 of Eggerthellaceae bacterium. Taxonomy (GTDB): domain Archaea; phylum Thermoplasmatota; class Thermoplasmata; order Methanomassiliicoccales; family Methanomethylophilaceae; genus Methanarcanum. The sequence goes on from CAVJRF010000028.1 coordinate 9,833, forward strand.
AATGCTCTTCACGAGTCCCTTGTCGAGGTTCTCCTCGGAACAGAATTTGGTCTCCTTCCAAAGTCTTCCTACGATGACCATGTTCGCGGCACCCTTGACCCCCGCATCCTCGGAGAGCTTCGAGGCCGGGATGTAGATGACATCCACATCCTTCCTCTCCACCTTCTTATCGATCAATGTGGAATCGAGGATGATCATCCCTCCCGGGACGACATCGTTCTCGAACTTCTCCAACGAGGGGAGGTTCATCGCAACCAATATGTCCGGATTCGTAACGAGGGGCGAACCGATCTTGTTGTCCGATATGCAGACGGAACAGTTGGCGGTACCGCCTCTCATCTCCGGCCCGTACGATGGGAGCCATGAGATCTCCTTGCCTTCCATCATACCGGCGTATGCGATCACCTTTCCGGAGAAGAGGACACCCTGTCCTCCGAAACCTGCGAAGAGTATGTTGAGGTCCTTCATTCCTCTCCCTCCCCGACATCCTTGTACACTCCGAGCGGATAGTACGGGAGCATGTTGTCCCTGAGCCATTGGATGGCATCCCTGGGCGACATTCCCCAGTTGGTCGGACATGTTGATACAACTTCGATGATGCAGTATCCCTTACCGGCCATCTGGTACTCGAATGCCTTCTTTATGGCACGCTTGGCGGCATTGACGTTCTTCACGCAATCGACGGTCACACGCTGTGCGAGTGCGACACCGTCCAACGACGAGAGGAGTTCGCACACCCTTATCGGGTTACCGGCGACCTTGACATCCCTTCCGTAGGGTGTGGTCTGCGTGACCTGTCCCGGGAGTGTCGTGGGAGCCATCTGACCTCCGGTCATACCATAGATGGCGTTGTTGATGAAAATCGCGACGATGTTCTCGCCCCTTGCCGCAGCATGTACGGTCTCTCCCGCACCTATGGCGGCGAGATCCCCGTCACCCTGATAGGTGAACACGACATTGTCCGGTCTCGCTCTCTTGACACCCGTCGCTACGGCGGGTGCACGTCCGTGGGGTGCCTGGACCATATCGCATCCGAAGTAATTGTATGAGTAGACGGAGCATCCGACCGATGCGATACCGACCGTCTTCCCTTCGATACCGAGTTCGTCTATCACTTCGGCGACGAGCCTGTGGACGATACCGTGGGTACATCCGGGGCAGTAGTGGAACGGGACATCGAGCAGTGCCTTCGGTCTCTCTCCTTTGATCTTCGTCATTGTAACCCTCCTTTGATGGACATGACCTTGTCATAGACCTCTTTCGTCGTCGGGATCATACCTCCGGTACGTCCGTAGAATTCCACCGGTCTCTTGCACTCGGTGGCGAGTCTGACATCCTCGATCATCTGTCCCATGTTCATCTCGACGTCGAGGAACACCTTGACGTGGTCGATATGCTTCTTCAGTGTCTTCTCGGGGAACGGCCAGAGCGTTATCGGTCTGATGAGACCTACCTTCACACCCTCGCTCCTAGCCTTATCGATGGCGGACCTCGAGACCCTTGATGATGCACCGAATGCAACGATGATTATCTCGGCATCGTCGCAGAGGTATTCCTCCGCTCTCTGCTCGTTCTCCTTGATCTTGGCGTACCTCTCGAACCTCTCGACGTTCATCCTCTCCAATATCGGCGGATCGGTGTTGAGCGAGTTGATGACGTTGTGCTTCCTCTGATTCTTGTGACCGCATGCGGCCCATCCCTTGGAATCGTTATCCGGTTCCTTCATCTCGGGAAGGACGACGGGCTCCATCATCTGACCGAGCATACCGTCGGAGAGGACCATCGTCGGGACCCTGTACTTATCGCCGATGTCGAATGCATCGGATATCAGATCCACGGTCTCCTGTACCGTGGACGGGGCGAATACGATCAGATGGAAGTCGCCGTGACCCAACGATCTCGTGGCTTGGTAGTAATCGGACTGTGACGGCTGTATGCCTCCCAATCCGGGTCCGCCCCTCTGCACGTTGACTATGAGACAGGGGACATCCGAACCCGCTAGGTAGGAGATACCTTCAGACATGAGGCTCACACCGGGGGATGACGTGGATGTCATCGCTCTTACGCCCGATGCGGCGGCACCGAGGACCATGTTGATCGATGCCACCTCGGATTCTCCCTGCAGATATACTCCTCCGATCTTCGGCATCCTCTTGGACATGTATGCGGCGACCTCCGTCTGAGGCGTGATCGGGTAGCCGAAGAAGTGCCTGCAACCGGCCGCGATGGCGGCCTCTGCGATGGCCTCGTTACCTTTCATCAATACTCTCTCGGCCATGTTATCAGATCTCCACCCTTATCGCCACATCCGGGCACATGACCGTGCATGATCCGCACCCGGTGCACTGGGAAGCATCGGTCACATGGACCGGATGGTATCCCTTGTTGTTCGTGATCGACCTATCCAATGCAAGTATGCTCTTGGGACATGCCATGACGCACATCTCGCATCCTTTGCAGATGTTATTATCAACGATTACCTTCGGCATTTGTAACAACTCCATTCTCCCATGGGGCGCCTATGTAGACATCGATTGGGTATGTCATCTTCCCTTTAAGGATGATGTCCCCCAGTCCCCTAGGTGCCGTGGTCATGACTATCGGCACACCCATCAGCTCGGATGTGCGTTCAGCGAAATCGGATGAATCCAATATGGTATCGACCGTGGTCAACTGTTTGAGATGCGAGTTGTTGATTATCCCCGTCATCCTGAGATGGCAGGTGTCCTCGATCTCCTTCGATATCTCCGCGGCCTCCTCGGCGGTCGTCGTCATCGATCTGTATCTGTTTATGACGCAGTACATGTCGTAATCCCCGTCGGCGATCCTCTTCGAATATCTCGACAGGGTCATCGCACCCACGTCATCCCCTCCGACGTCGACGATCACGCATTCGTCCTCGGATATCGCGGTATCGATACCCGCATGGAGTGCGGGTATGTCCACATTGGTGTTGGCGTATGTCGGCCCGAGGACACGTATGCCCTCCTTGGAGAGCATTTCCGCATGGTCGCTGGAACGGAAGTAGACGTTGGCCGTATCTATGTCGATGAGCGTGACCTTCTTTCCTTCCCTCGCACACTGCAATGCGAGGTTCAGACAGAGATTGGTCTTCCCCGAACCGTAATGGCCGCAGATGATCGTCAACCGTTTCCTGATAGGATTCATCGGTATTCCTTACCGCGAGGCCTCCTATTAATCTATCCACGGGAATGCGTGGATCCGGGACTCACTCACATTCAATTTATACCTATAGCGCATAGGGGGATACGGTGATAGGATGGGATTCATGAACAAGTTGAACAATGTTCTTGATAATCACAGAAGCAACAAGGACGAGAAGAACGAAATCGTCCAGATGAACGACGACAAGGCCGCGGAGCAGAAGGCGATCGACGAGCAGTTGATGGCCATCGGTCAATATTATTGGAACAGATACGCCAATGACACATCCTACGTCCCGGATGAGGATATAAAGGGTGCATTCATCGATATCGAGACCCGTGTCGTCAGGATCAAAGAACTCGAAAAGCAGATCGAGGAGCGCAAGGCCGCCGGAGAGGAGGAGCGCAGGAAGATCGACGAGGATACCGCTGCGAGAGAGGCCGAGATGAAACGTGCCAAGGAAGAGGCGGCAAGGATCAAGGCCGAGCAGAAGGAGGCCAAGAAGGCCGCCAAACTACTCGACGACGAGGACCAACAGTAAGCCTGGCAGGGGTGACCCTGCCTATTTTAGGCATAATTAAATATTGAAATACCGATGACCTCCCGATGAGCACCGACAATCGTGAGGATTATCTTATCAACATCCTGCGTCTCACCGACGGTACCCGTGTCGTGAAGACGACGGAGATAGCCAATTACATGGATGTCGCGCCTCCAAGCGTGACCGAGATGTTGAAGACGCTCAGTAAGGAAGGTCTCGTCAATTATGAGAGGTACAGAGGCGTATCCCTCACGCCCGAGGGCGTGATCGTGGCCAAGAACCTCAGAAGGAAACACCACATCATGGAGAGGTTCCTGACGGATGTCCTCGATGTGGACCACCAGTCCGCCCATGACAATGCCTGCGCATTCGAACACTCGATGAGCGACGATGCCGCCATAAAGATGTGCAACATGATCGGTCACAAGGTCGATGGTGATTGCGACACATGTCCCGCTCCATGCGACGAGAAGCTCGGCGTCAAGAGGATCTCCCTCTGTGTCGCCGATGCGGAACCCGGTACCGGCGGTGTGATATCCCATGTCTCGAACAAGAACATGGACGTGGTGAGGAAGCTCATCTCCATGGGATTCGTACCCGGCAGGGCGATAAGGCTGGACAGCAAGGTATCGAACGACGGTGCGCGTATCATCGCCATCGGGGACAGCGTCATCGCACTCGACAAGGAACTCTGCTCATCGATATTCATAGACCAGAATTGATATCATGGGCATCCAGATAGCGCTGATCGGTCAGCCCAACGTCGGCAAATCGTCATTATTCTCCAGGTTGACCGGTGTCGGCGTCATATCTTCCAATTATCCCGGTACCACGGTGGAATTCGACGAGGCCACCGTCACGTACGGCGGGAACGAACTCCATTTCCATGATCTCCCGGGTACGTACAGTCTATCCACGACCTCCAGCGACGAGGACGTCGTCATCAGGATGCTGAGGGACGAGGAGAACGATGTCATAGTCGTCGTAGCGGATTCCACGGACCTCGAACCGAGTCTCGTCCTGTCGATGGAGGTGCTCGAACTCGGCATACCCGCCATCATAGCATTGAACAAGTACGATCTGTCATCGAAGAGGATGGTCATCGACATCGATAAGCTGGAGAGGATCCTCGGAGTCCCCATCATCCCGGTCTCGTCAAGGAACGGGGAGGGCGTGAAGGAACTTCTGGAGGCGATATCCTCTGGCAAGGCAAAGGTGTCCGATTATCGCGTGATGTACGACGATCATATTGTCGAAGACATCGAGAAGGTGATGGACTCACAGCATGTGGGCAGAGGGAGGGCCATAAAGATCCTCGAAGGCATCGAACACTGCGACGATCAATCGCTCATCGATGATATGGATCGCGAGTTCACGGAGACGCACGGCGACCATATCGGCGTGCATATCGCCAGGGACAGGTACGGCGATGCCCATGTGATGGTGATGGAGACGGTAAAGCGCTCCACGAGGAACATGACGCGTTCCGAGAGGATATCCGAACTGACCATCGAGCCTTCCACGGGCGTCCCGATCCTGATCGGTGTGTTGGCGTTGACCTTCGCCGTACTGGTCGGTATCGGCGGTTTGATCGCCGGATGGGTCGATCAACTCTACACCACATTCGTCGGTACAGCACTGATCGACCTTGGAAGGAATATCGGCGGTGATATCGGAGAGGCCCTGATGACGGGTATCGACAGCAGTTTCCAGGCGATATTGGGGTTGGTCATACCGTACATCATGGTGTTCTACATCATGTTGGGGATCCTCGAGGACACCGGATACCTGCCGAGGGCCGTGGTCCTGATGGACAGGCTGTTCCATCATTTCGGTCTCCACGGCAATGCGTTCATACCGATGATGGTCGGATTCGGATGCAACGTACCTGCGATACTCGCGACCCGCACACTGAGGTCGAAGAGGGAACGCATCATCCTATGTTCCATGATATGCATGGCCATCCCGTGCTCCGCACAGTTGGCGATCATGACCGGTGTGACAGGGAAGTTCGCGGGTACGGTCTGGATTTTCGTGATATTCGCCATACTAATCGCTCTGGCGGTCTCGATCGGTATCGTATTGAACAAGAGGATGACCATGGAACCATCCAATCTAGCCATGGAACTGCCCGAATTGCAGTTCCCGAGGGTATCCAACGTTCTGAGCAAGATGTGGATGCGTTCGAGTGATTTCTTCAAGCTCGCGGTACCGTTGCTGATCATAGGGAGCATAATCGTCGAGCTGTGCATCTATTACAACGTGTTGGATGCGCTCGTGGAACCTATGTCGTGGCTGACGGTGGGCATGCTCGGTCTTCCGGCCGTGACGATAATATGTTTCATCGTGGGGATCGTCAGGAAGGAGATGTCCTACGGGATGCTGATGATCGTGGGTGCGGTGACGGAGATGGATCCGTCGCAGTTCGTCGTCTACGGCATAGTGATGTGCATCTACATGCCGTGCATCGCCACCATCGCGGCGATGAGGAGCGAGCTCGGATGGAAGAGCACGCTGAAGGTATGTGCATCATCGATTGTCATAGCAATGTTGATCGGTACGTTGGTGAATCAGTTGTTCAGAATAGGTCTGATCTCCGCATGAACGGATGCGGATATCCGGTTTTCGAGTCATCGGCGACGGTATCCATGTATCGGCATGGGCCGTAGGTCGGGTCGCACCGGATTGCCATAGGTACCATCGAGAACCATCGCTGCATGAAGCCAGATATGGCGTACGTTTGTATATGCGTACGTGGTTATTGAATC
>CAVJRF010000029.1:0-16088 GCA_963651945.1 Eggerthellaceae bacterium
TGGATTCTGAGACACGAATCCAGGCCCTACGGGGCGCAGCAGTCGCGAAAACTTCACACTGGGGGCAACCCCGATGAGGGAATTCCTAGTGCTAGGACATTTGTTCTAGCTTTTCTCAAGCGTAGATAACTTGAGGAATAAGGGCTGGGTAAGACGGGTGCCAGCCGCCGCGGTAATACCTGCAGCCCAAGTGGTGGTCGATTTTATTGAGTCTAAAACGTTCGTAGCCGGTCTGATAAATCCTTGGGTAAATCGGGAAGCTTAACTTTCCGACTTCCGAGGAGACTGTCAGACTTGGGACCGGGAGAGGCAAGAGGTACTTCTGGGGTAGGGGTAAAATCCTGTAATCCTAGAAGGACCACCGGTGGCGAAGGCGTCTTGCTAGAACGGATCCGACGGTGAGGGACGAAGCCCTGGGTCGCAAACGGGATTAGATACCCCGGTAGTCCAGGGTGTAAACGCTGCAGACTTGGTGTTGGAGGCCCTTCGGGGGCATTCAGTGCCGGAGAGAAGTTGTTAAGTCTGCTACTTGGGGAGTACGTCCGCAAGGATGAAACTTAAAGGAATTGGCGGGGGAGCACCGCAACGGGAGGAGCGTGCGGTTTAATTGGATTCAACACCGGAAAACTCACCAAGGGCGACTGTTACATGAAAGCCAGGCTAATGACCTTGCTTGATTTTCAGAGAGGTGGTGCATGGCCGTCGTCAGTTCGTACCGTAAGGCGTTCTCTTAAGTGAGATAACGAACGAGACCCTCACTGATAATTGCTACTTCATTCTCCGGAATGGAGGCACATTATTGGGACCGCTGGCGCTAAGTCAGAGGAAGGAGAGGTCAACGGTAGGTCAGTATGCCCCGAATCTGCTGGGCTACACGCGCGTTACAAAGGGCGGGACAATGGGCTCCGACGCCGAAAGGCGAAGGCAATCTCGAAACCCGTCCGTAGTTCGGATTGTGGGTTGTAACTCACCCACATGAAGCTGGATTCCGTAGTAATCGCGAATCAACAACTCGCGGTGAATATGCCCCTGCTCCTTGCACACACCGCCCGTCAAACCACCTGAGTTGGGTTTCAGTGAGGCTATCTCTCTTTGGGGTATTCGAACTGAGATTTAGCAAGGAGGGTTAAGTCGTAACAAGGTATCTGTAGGGGAACCTGCAGATGGATCACCTCCTACGCAGAGTGGGGTTAAACCCCCACTCTCAAACATATAAAGCGAATTTACATTGCAAGGAAGTCTCAAACGAGTACTTCCCGCAATTCCTTGGTAGTTTATCACGCACTAAACGTAGCATCGAACGTCACATACGTCTTCTAATTTCTCAATTCTTCAATCTGTTCTATCATAATTCTTAATATTCCATTTCTTATTCGTCCATGGATCATTCATCAAGTCTTGACTTGCAGCGATCGTTCCGATATTCTGTAATTCATCATGATTCGGAGCCACCTAATTAGAATGAGTGCCCGTGCACCCATGTATGTTCAAATACAATCCGAATCGCACGAGCATTATCGATGTTGAGAACAGGAGACATAATGGTAGTCCCGTCCGGATTCGAACCGGAGTCGCCGGCTCCAAAGGCCGGCATGATTGACCACTACACTACGGGACTATTGATTCGCCCTAACTAATCAAATTATATAATCATTGATGGTCGAGGATCTTCCCTACGAGATGTGTGGGCGCACTGCCCGTTATCTCGACATCAAGGAATGTTCCGATCGGAAGATCCGTTTCGATCCCCACAGGTCTGTAGTTCCTGTTCCTCGCGATCATCGTTCCGGGTTTACCTTCTTCCGTCACGAGTACTCTGTATCTCTGGCCGATGAGCGTACTGTTGATCTGACCTTCTACGGACATCTTCGTCTCGGTGAGCTCTGTCGAGCGTTCCTTCGACACATTACCTTGGATCTGATCCTTCATTGTTGCCGCATCGGTACCGGGTCTGACGGAGAAGCGAGTTATGTTCACAGTGTCCGCATGGAGCTCCTTGATGAGCTTGATGCTCTTCTCATGATCCCTCTCGGTCTCGCCGGGGAATCCGCATATCATGTCCGTGGCTATGCTTATGTCAGGGTATCTTTCCCTGAGACGGTTCACGATGCCCATGAAACGATCCACTGTGTAATGTCTTCTCATCCCTTCAAGGACTGAGTTGCTACCGCTCTGTACGGGTATGTGCAGGAATCTGTACACCCTCTCGTCCTCCATGACGTCCATAAGATCATCCAATATGGGATCGAGATTGTTCGGGTTCATCATACCGATCCTTATCCTGTATTCTCCATCGAACTCCAGGAACTTCCTGAGCAAAGTGGGGAGGTCGGTACCGGTATCGCGACCATAGCATGCGGTATCCTGTGCGGTCACCAATATCTCCTTGGCACCTGCATCGAGCATCGATTTGAACTCGTTCAGGAGATCATCCTCTGGGTAGCTCCTCAGAACACCCCTGGCGAATCTCGTTATGCAATAGGAGCAGTTACCGAGACAGCCTTGTGCTATGGGGATTATCGCAGAGGTACCTATCTTGGGTTCCTCCGCACATGGTGCACAGCCGAATGCACTCTCCACCTTCCCGGTGAAGAGATCATATTCATCCGGCGGGATGATCATCGATTCCGGCAGACGTATGGATATCCTCTTCGGCTGTACCTTCGCCATGCAACCGGTCACGATGACCTCTTTGCCTTCGCGTTTGAGTTCACCCATCCTGTGGATCATCTTCTTTTCCGTAGTGTCCACTACGGTACAGGTGTTGAGGATGACGATGTCGGCCTCCTCGGATGAATCCACCCTGGTATGGCCGAGACTCTCCATCTTCCTGGAGAGCTGTTCACCCTCACCGAAATTCATCGTGCAACCATATGATTCCACGAAATATCTCATAAGGACCTCAGCGGGTCGCTGCCTCTGTGGTCAGTGCACCGAAAGCCGTCTTCGCGGAGATGTTGGTGATCTTCGCGTGGACTGTGGTACCCTTGACGGTCCCGGGGACGATGACGATGTAATCCATCATCTTTCCGATACCGTCACCCTTCTTACCGACATCACTGATGAAGACCTCGACGATGTCACCTTCTTTGAGTCCATTGTGCGAATCGGACCTCGTTCCCTTCTTGACATTGACGGGCCTGTGTGCACCGCATGCCTCACATTCGAGGACGAGGGTCCTTCCTTCCTTGACCATCTTGGTATCGGGACGGCCGCATTCGGAACAGATGACGAAGGTATCCGTGTATGATTGGATCTTATCGGAGATATGTCCGGGGCTGATCTTGGATTTGAGGACGACCCTGCGACCCTCCAGGTTACCGGGCGTACCCAATTCCCTGAGAAGGTACTGGAGTACGTGCTCGGGTTCCCTTCTCAATGTATCCGTGACATCGATGAAGTTCCTGATCACCGTGGTCTTACCCTCCTGAAGAACATCAAGTTCGGGTATTACGAATCTCTCGTGTGATTCTGCCACTTCAGGCAACTGTTCCTTGGCTCTGTCGAGCAATGCGAAATAATCTTCATCTGCTGTCATAAGGATTCCCTCTTGCCAACCCATATATGTCATATTTAAAAATCTTATGCGCGCGTGAGGACATGATAAAGTTATCGCTGGCTGGGAGCGTCTGTCTGACTCGGATAGCAGTTATATACGTGGTGATTATAGGCCAAATCACATCACGTCCGAAAGATTGCATACTCTTTAAATAGAATGACAATAATCGCGACGTTACTTCAGATAATACTATGAGGTGAAAAATTGGGTAGAGGTCTTTATACCGCAAGAAAACTCAGGACTGACAGGCAGCAACATCGCTGGCTGGACAGGGCATACAAGAAGAGAGTACTGAAACTTAGGGAGAAATCCGATCCTCTTGAGGGTTCATCACAGGCACGCGGAATCGTCCTGGAGAAGGTCGGAGTCGAAGCAAAACAGCCTAACTCCGCTATCAGGAAATGTGTGAAAGTCCAGCTCATCAAGAACGGACGTCAGATCACTGCATTCGCGGTTGGAGACGGAGCTATCAACTTCATCGATGAACACGATGAGGTCATGGTCGAAGGTATCGGTGGAAGGATGGGCCGTTCATACGGAGATATTCCTGGAGTCCGTTACAAGGTCATCAAGGTCAACAACGTTTCGCTCAATGAAATGGTCAGGGGAAGGACTGACAAACCGGTAAGGTGAATTCAATGGAAGAGAAAGCACTTATGTTCGGAAAATACGATCTGTCCGAGGTTACAGTCGCCGATGGCGGACTGGCAAAATACATAGACCTCACCCCCACAAATGTTCCTCACTCGGGCGGAAAGCATGCTAACAGGTGGTTCGGAAAGTCAAAGCTCTGCATCGTTGAGAGACTCATCAACAATGTCATGAGGACCGAGAAGTACACCGGAAAGAAGCTCAAGGCATACGCAGCCGTATCTGAAGCATTCGATATCATCGCTCAGAAGACGAAGGAGAACCCCGTGCAGATCCTCGTCAACGGGCTTGAGAATGCAGCACCCCGTGAGGAGATCACAAGGCTCCAGTTCGGTGGTGTCTCAGTTCCTAAAGCAGTCGATATCTCCCCCCAGAGGAGGCTCGACATCGCACTTCGCAACATGAGCACAGGATGCGTCAAGGCATCAACGAAGAACAAGAAACCCATCGCAAACTGCATCGCAGACGAGATCATGCTCGCTGCGAAGGGAGATATGACATCATTCTCGGTCGCTAAAAAAGAAGAGATCGAGAGGGTCGCTCAGTCAGCCCGCTGATCCTAGATAAGGTGGAATCATGGGAAGAAAAGAGGACAATGTCAAACACGCAGTAGACCTGATGAAGACACAGCAGTTCATCAGGAACATCGGTACTGCGGCACATATCGACCACGGAAAGACCACATTCTCCGATAACCTGATCGCAGGTGCGGGAATGATGTCATCCGAACTCGCCGGAGAGCAGCGTGTTCTCGATTACGACGAGCAGGAAGCGGCACGTGGAATCACAATCAACGCGGCATCGGCATCGATGGTCCACGATTTCGAGGGACAGAAGTACCTGATCAACCTGATCGATACTCCCGGACACGTCGACTTCGGTGGAGATGTCACAAGGGCAATGAGGGCACTCGATGGTGTCTTCATCCTTTGCTGTGCAGTCGAGGGAATCATGCCTCAGACCGAGACAGTCATCAGGCAGGCACTCAAAGAGCGTGTCAAGCCCATGCTGTTCATCAACAAGGTCGACAGGATGATCGTCGAGCAGCAGGTCACACCCGAGATGATGATCGAGAAATTCTCGCACATCGTCGCAGAGTTCAACAAGAAGATCGCAACGATCCTTCCCGCACCCCTCAACAAGGAGTGGCAGGTAAGTATCCAGGACGGAACCGTCGCATTCGGTTCAGCCTATAACAACTGGGCTATCTCCGCACCTTACATGAAGAAGAGCGGTGTCTCATTCAAGGACATCTTCGAGTACTGTGGAAGGGAAGGCGGACAGAAAGAGCTCGCGAAGAAGATCCCTCTGCACGAGGTCGCACTCGAGATGGTCATCAGGCACATCCCGAACCCCGTCGATGCACAGAAGGTCCGTATCCCCACCATCTGGAAGGGAGACCTCCAGTCGACGATCGGAAAGCAGATGCTCGCCTGCGACTCGAAGGGTGATGTCTCACTCATGATCAACAAGATCATCATGGACCCCCACGCAGGAGAGGTCGCTATCGGAAGGCTCTTCTCAGGAACCGTCAGGAAAGGAATGACGCTCTACATCTCTGGCCAGCCTGCACCCCAGAGGGTACAGGGTGTCGCACTGATGGTCGGTGCAGACCGTATCCCGATCGAGGAATGTGAGGCAGGAAACATCGTCGCACTCACAGGTCTCAAGGATGCCATCGCCGGTTCGACCGTTTCGACACTCAAGGACATGGAGCCCTTCGAGAGGATGGCCCACTACTCCGAGCCTGTCGTTACGAAAGCCATCGAGGCAAAGAACATGAAGGATCTGCCCAAGCTGATCGAGGTCCTCAGGACAATCGCAAAAGCCGACCCTTCACTCAACATCGAGATCAATAACGATACAGGAGAGCACCTTATCTCCGGTATGGGTGAGCTTCACCTCGAGATTACAGAGTACAGGATCATCAACGAGCAGGGAGTCGACATCGTCTCCTCAGCACCTATCGTCGTGTACCAGGAATCCGTCAAGGGAAGGAACCCGTCCGAGTTCGAGGGTAAATCACCCAACAAGCACAACAAGTTCTACTTCTACGTAGAGCCTCTGGAAGAGGGTGTCAAGGAACTCATCCGCAAGGGTGACATCGACCCCGATGCGAAGATCAAGGACCCTAAGGCACTCGCAAAGCTCCTTACTGATGCAGGTATGGATGCAGACGAGGCGAAAGGTGTCGTGGCATTCAAAGGGAACAACGTCCTCCTTGACTGCACGAAAGGTATCCAGTACCTCCACGAGACCATGGAGCTCATCAAGCAGTCCTTCGAAGAGGCCATGATGAAGGGTCCCCTCGCAGGAGAGAAGGTCGCCGGTATCAAGATCAAACTCATGGATGCAAAACTCCACGAGGATACGATCCACAGAGGTCCCGCACAGGTCATCCCCGCAGTAAGGGATGGTATCTACGGAGCAATGTGCGAGGCAGGAAGGATCCTTCTCGAGCCTATGCAGAAGGTATTCATCTCGGTTCCTCCGGACTACATCGGTGGAGCTATCAGCCTGATCAGCCAGCGCCGCGGAACGATCCTCGACACAGGTACGGATGGTTCGGATTCGACAGTCTCCGCATCATGCCCTGTCGCTGAGATGTTCGGATTCGCCGGAGATGTCCGCGGATCCACACAGGGACGTGCGATCTGGTCAACAGAGAACGCAGGTTTCCAGCAGATCCCGCCCGAGCTTCAGAAGAAGGTCGTGACCGAGATCAGGACAAGGAAGGGAATGACGCCCGAGCCTTACGACTCGAAGTACTACGCAGGTATCTAAGGCTTAAACTTAAATACAAAACACTATATGGAGCAATTCAAGCTTAAATTATCCTATAAAGGAGGAAAAAGAACATGGCAGACAAAGAGCACATGAACTTGGTCATCATCGGACACGTCGACCACGGAAAATCCACCCTTACGGGAAGGATCCTTCTCGAGACCGGTGCAATCGACCCGCACATCATTGAGAAATACAAGAAAGAAGCAGAAGAGAAAGGTAAGGGTACCTTCTACTTCGCCTGGGTCATGGACGGACTCAAGGAAGAGAGGGAGAGGGGAGTTACCATCGATGTCGCACACAAGAAGTTCTACACCGACAAATACTACTTCACAGTCATCGACGCACCTGGACACCGTGACTTCGTCAAGAACATGATCACAGGTACCTCACAGGCAGATGCAGCAATCATCACATGCTCTGCAATCGAGGGTCCCCAGGCACAGACAAAAGAGCACATCTTCCTTGCCACCACACTCGGTGTCAAGCAGATCATCGTCGCCATCAACAAGATGGACGCAGTCAAATACGACGAAGCCAAATACAAAGAGGCAGTCGACGGAATGAAGAAGCTCTTCGCAATGATCGGAAACAAGGCAGAGGACATCCCCTTCATCCCCGTTTCTGCATACGTCGGAGACAACGTCAAGACACCTTCAGCCAACACACCCTGGTACAAGGGCCCCACGCTCATCCAGGCACTCGACAACCTCAAAGTCCCCGCAAAGGAGACCAACAAGGCACTCAGGCTTCCTGTCCAGGATGTCTACACAATCACTGGTATCGGAACAGTTCCTGTCGGACGTGTTGAGACCGGTGTCCTCAAGCCCAAGACAAAGGTCGTCTTCATGCCTTCCAACGTCGTTGGTGAGGTCAAATCGATTGAGATGCACCACGAGCAGATGCCCGAGGCAGTTCCCGGAGACAACGTCGGATTCAACGTCGGTGGAGTCGCCAAGAACCAGATCAAGAGGGGAGATGTCGCAGGACCTGTTGACAACCCGCCTTCAGTCGCAAAGACATTCACAGCACACATCATCGTGCTCAACCACCCGTCTGTCATGACCGTCGGATACACACCTGTCTTCCACGTTCACACAGCACAGGTCGCATGTCAGCTCGTTGAGATCGAGTCCGCACAGCGTGCAGGTAAGAAGCTCGAGGATCTCAGCTTCCTCAAGAACGGTGACAACGCAGTTGTCAAGTTCAAGCCCACCAAGCCTCTCGTAATCGAGCCCGCTAAAGACTTCGGTCCTCTCGGAAGGTTCGCCATCCGTGATATGGGACAGACAGTCGCAGCAGGTGTCTGCGTCTCTGTTGAGAAAGCTTGAAGGTAATCTCAATGTCGCAGCGTGCAAGGATTTCACTGAGCGGAACAGACCCGCAGAAGGTCGACAGCGTCTGTACACAGATCAGGGGAATCTCTCAGAAGACTGGAGTTCAGATCCGTGGACCGGTTCCGCTTCCCACAAAGAAGCTGAAGGTCGCCTGCAGGAAATCACCTGACGGTGAGGGCAGTGAGACCTGGGACCGCTGGGAGATGAGGATCCACAAGAGACTCATCGACCTCGATGCTGACGAGCGCGCCCTAAGGCAGCTCATGAGGATTCAGGTTCCCGATGGCGTGAACATCGAGATCGTCCTCCGCAACGCATAAACCTGTTAACCTAATTCCAAAAGGGGGATCTTCCCCCTATTAGGAATATATAAATTCTAAGATTGTTATTATTCTCCCATGACAGACGTCAATGGGTATCGACAATTGTCTCCTGATAGCAAGAAGTCGATGTATATCGGGAGCCTAATATTCTCCTTGATCTGTATCTGTGCCGCATTGGTGGCATCATTCCTCATCAGGGGTGCGGATTTCTATCAGCCATGGATGTCGTATGCGATCATCGGTCTGGGGATCGTCCTCATCGTCTATTCGATGATACGCCCGATCCTATTCTACGATCATTATGCGTACATCATCGATTCCGAGAAGGTAATCGTCAGGAGGGGCATATTCACAATCAGTACGACGATGGTCCCTATCGAGAGGATCCATCAGATTGAGATAAAGAAAGGACCCATCAACAATCTGTTCGGATTGTCGGATGTGTATGTGATCACTGCTGGTGGTTCCGCATCGATACAATATCTCAAACAGGATGTGGCCGAGGAGATCGCTAACGAACTGAACAATGTGGTCAACAGGATCATCAGGAAAAGGAATGGACAATGATAGAATCAATCAGGAACCACCCTTCCATCATTCTGAAGAATTGCATCACCCACTTGGTACTCTTCATCTTCCTGGCATACATCTGGATGGGAGATACGAAGCTCATGATGCTCCTCCTGGTCCTTGTCGTCACTGTCATCTTCATCCGCGTGAGGGAATGGATGCTCACGACGATATCCTTCATGGATGACCGTATCGTTGTCAATAAGAGGACGATATTCAAGGAGGATAAGACCGTCCCATACGAGAGACTGTCCGCTGTGAACGTCGTCAGAGGCGTATTCGAGAAGATATTCGGTACGACCACCCTCCAGTTCAATGTGAACTCCGGAGTGAATGCTGCCGTGCCGGAGGTAACCATCTGTGTCAAGGAGGATCAAGCGGATCGCATCAAGGCCTTCGTCACGATGCACATGTACGATCACGACCCCGTGAGCGTGGAGAAGGTGGAGTATGAGGCCATAGCCTCGTTCTCGCCGATACAGGTCGTAGCGCACAGTATTCTGTCGCAGCCTACACCATCCCTCCTGTTGGGTATGTTCTTCCTCGTCTATGGTATAGTCGGTGCCGTATCTGATTCCATAGGCAGTGTGGCGATAATGTCCACGACACTGATATTGTTCATCATACAGACCATCGTACCGGTATTCATCCAGATCATACGTTATTACAATTTCAAGGTCTATCGTGAAGGGGATACGATCTATCTTCAGCACGGCCTTCTGACGAACTACCGTTCATCATTCGAGATCGACAGGGTCAATTCCTTCACGATAAAGAAGCCGTTCTTCGCGAGGGTGTTCGGTCTTGCGTACCTGGAGACGGATGTCGTCGGCATCAATGCCGTCTCGAACGATGTCACACCCACGCTCTGTTTGGTGACCAATGAGAAGAAACTGAACGAGATAATCGACCGTCTGATCCCCGAGTTCGTATACCTGCAGGATGTCATCAGACAATCCGATGGTGCCGATGCCCTTATCTTCGGAAAGACGGCACTCGGCATCCTTGTTGCGACGGTTATCGCCACGGCTGCATACATCATATCGTCGATGGAAAAGTACAGTGAATTCTGGAACTCGAATCCCACATTGAGGATGATATTCAACGCTACGATAGTCGTCGTCTATGCGTTGGCCATCATACTTCTGATCGCAGGTTGGAGATCATCCATCAGGAACAAAGGATATGCGTTCTGCGAGGATAAGCTCACATTCTTCATCGGAGTGCTCGACTTCCAGGAGGTGAGGATAAGGTATGATTGCATACAGGTGCTCACGACCGAATCGGGATTATTCGCAAGGCGCAAGGGATTGTCCAAGTGCACCGTATCGATGCTATCCTCATCAGGGACGAGAATGGTCAAATCCGGTTATTTCAGAACGGAGATGTTCGATGATATCGGGAAGGAACTGTTGACGAGGATCAGGAACGGCCACTACTACGGGGAGAAGGATCGGACATAGATACCTCTGACTTCGTTCAGAGGGATTTCTCCGTTTCATCATCCGGATGGTGATTTACGGAGGATATCCTTCGACCCAGCTTTTTGGTCCATAAGAAAGTTTATATAGAGTCCATCTATCACAAGAAATATTGGGCTGGTAGATCAGCTGGAAGATCGTCTGCTTTGCAAGCAGGAGGCCGCGCGTTCAAATCGCGCCCAGTCCACCATCTTTTAACATCATATCTCTTCTAGCGTATGCTCTGTATCCGATTGAAATCATCGTGTCAAAGTGAAGATAAAAAGGAAGAAGATTGTGGGAAGGGGTTTGTTGCTGTCATTCAGAACTTTCCGACGACCGCTTTGATACGCCTGACACCTGCTGCAGAGCTCTCTTCCTTCAGGATCTTGAATCCCTCGAGCTCACCAGTGTGACTCACATGGGGTCCGCCGCAGAGTTCGCTGTCTATATCGCCGATGATGTAGACCTTGACGATATCTCCGTATTTGTCGTCGAAGACACCGATCGCGCCGGATGCTTTCGCTTCCTCCTTCGGCATCTCCTTACAGACGACGGGGATGTCCTTTTTGATGGCATCGTTGACGAAATCAGTGATCTTCTGCAACTCTTCAGGCGTGAGCTTCCTGTCGAAGTTGAAATCGAATCTGAGCCTCTCGGCTGTGATGTTACTGCCTTTCTGTCTGATGCTGGGATCGACGATGTTCCTCAATGCGGCGTGCAGGAGGTGTGTTGCTGTATGGAGTTTCGTCGTCTCCACACTGTGGTCGGCAAGACCTCCTTTGAATGTCTGGTTGGAATCCATCCTTGATTTGTCCTGATGCTCCTTGAACCTGGCCTCGAAATCCTTCATGTCGACCTCGAGCCCCTTCTCTCCGGCGAGTTCCGCTGTGAGCTCTACGGGGAATCCGTATGTATCGAACAGTCTGAACACGAGTTCGCCTTTCATGACCTTCGAATCACCGTTCTCGGCCACCATCTCATCGAATTTCCTGAGACCCTTGGTGAGTGTCTTCTGGAATTTCTCCTCCTCCGCTGTCAGTGATGCGTAGATGGAATCCTTGTTCTTCACGAGTTCTGGGTACGAATCTCCGAACTCATCCACGACGACCTCGGCGATCTTCTGCATGAACAATCCGTCGTAACCGAGCTTGCTCATGTTCCTCGATGCCCTTCTGATGAGCCTCCTGAGGATGTATCCCTGTCCAACTTTCGCAGGTACGACACCATCTGCGAGGATGAATGTCGCTGCCCTGATGTGGTCGGCGACGATCCTGAAGTCCCTGATGTAGGGTTCCTCGTACGGCTTACCGCAGATCTCCGATATCTTGGAGATGATCGGCTGGAAGACGGTGGACTCATACACCGAGGGGACTCCCTGGAGGATACGACAGACCCTCTCAAGTCCCATTCCCGTATCGACATTCTTCTGTGCGAGCGGGGTGTATTTGCCATCCTTGTCCTTGTTGTACTGCATGAACACGTTGTTCCATATCTCTGTGTACTTTCCGCAGTGACATGAAGGTCCGCAGTCCGGACCGCACTTAGGCTGCCCGTTGTCGTAGAATATCTCCGTGTCCGGTCCGCAGGGTCCGGTCACACCGGCAGGTCCCCACCAGTTATCGGCCCTTCCGTAGAAGAAGATCTGTTCGTCAGTCATACCGTGTGACTTCCAGATCTCCGCGGTCTCCTCATCCTTGGGGATGTCGCCTTCGCCCGCGAATGCGGTCACGGCGAGCTGTTCCTTCTTGAATCCCAATACATTGGTCAGGAAATCGAAACTGAATCCGATGGATTCTTTCTTGAAGTAGTCTCCGAGGGACCAGTTACCGAGCATCTCGAAGAATGTGAGGTGACTTGCATCTCCCACATCGTCGATATCTCCGGTCCTGATGCATTTCTGATAATCCACGAGTCTCTTGCCCATCGGGTGTTTCTCTCCAAGGAGGTATGGGACCAAGGGGTGCATACCTGCGGTCGTGAATAGTACTGTGGGATCGTTCTCCGGGACGAGTGATGCGGAACCGATGTGTGCGTGTCCTCTCTCCTCGAAGAATTTGATAAAAGCCTCTCTTAATTGTTGGGCATCCATGTGCTCATCTCTAATGATGCCGCGGATGTGGTACTTATTTAAATATAATTCCACGTGTGGCAATCCGCCATCGTCAGAGGGGTCTTTGGAGCAACTTCTCTATGCTCTCGTCGGAGATGATGACCTTCTTCCCTTCGGATTCGAGCATATTGGACGGGGCGGGACCGATCTCCTTGACGATGACGGTGTCGCAATCCTTCAGTTTGGATATTATGTCCTTCAGATGCTCGCTGTGCGGTCTACCGTATGTGTTGCAGTCGGTATCGATGTGTATCTCATCCACGACCCTTCCGTTCTCATAGATCATGAATCTCTTCGTGTTACCGAATCCGCTGTCGACGGTGGTCCCAGATTCGGATGCGATTGCTATCCTCTTCAAGATGATATGATCGGACGGTTCGATGATGTTCGGTCCGGAATTGGGTCCGCAACCGGAACCGCAGGGATTGGTCCTGATGAACTCACCAGATCTGTCTTCTCCCAGGAGTCCGATCGCATCGGCCCTGCACTGTTTGCAGTGACGCATCATCCTGATGTCCGAGGAGCACAGATCGAGCAATCTCTTCCTCTCTTCGGATGTCGGGGCGTCGATGTGTGAGAACTTGGTGCCCTCTACGGGTATGAGTGGGAGTATGTTGACGATATACACGCCCATCTCTTTCACCTTCTTCACCACATCAGGAATATGATCACTGTTGATGCCGGGGATCAGTACGATGTTGATCTTGACGATCATGCCCTTCTTGACGCAGAGTTCTATCCCCTTCAATTGGTTCTCCAGAAGTATCTCTGCGGCCTTCCTGCCCTCGTAGCGCTTACCTCCCCATATGACGCTGTCATAGACATCCTTGGTTATCTCGGGGTCCACACCGTTCATGGTGACGGTCACGAACCTCACACCGGATGAATGGAGCTCGTCCACATACTCGGGTAATCTGAGCCCATTGGTCGAGATGCACAGTGACATCTCGGGATATCTTTCCTTTACCAATCTTATCGTCCTGAGTGTGGATTCATTTGCAAGGGGATCGCCGGGTCCAGCGATCGCTATGACGCTGAGGTTCGGGATCTTCTCTTTCACGACGGCGATCTTCTCCATCGCCTCCTCTGGCGAGAGCACCTCGCTCGTGACACCTGGCCTGGATTCATTGCAACAATCGAACTTCCTATCACAATAATTACATTGTATGTTACAATTGGGAGCGACAGGGAGATGCATCCTTGCGAATTTCTTATGGGCTTCTTCGTTGAAGCACGGGTGCGTCCTGAGCGATTCCATCAGCGATTCCGGTGGCTGCATACTCCCGACATAGACATCGTTCTATAAATTCACATTGTTAAGTCCTCTATTCGCATTCTACTCTTGTATTATTATAATATAAGTATAGAGAATACAACATTCTGATGAATGGTGCTCAGGGTATCGGGAGGATCATGTCCGATGTCAACGCGGATGCCCCCGTAAGCAAGAGGACATTGTTGGAATGTATCGACGGAGAGAGGACATACAGGACGAGGTCCGGGCTTATTGTCGAGATGGACCCTCGGGAGATAGAATATCTCTCCACCGTATGCGATCAGATCGATCGTATGTTCCTCCGCCTGCCGATCATGATAACCACGGATGCTGCCGGCGAGGGCATGTCCTGGAAGGTGGACGGGCGTCTGGAGTGCAAGATCATCGCCAAAGTGCTCGGCCGCGAATGGCATGACGGGAACTCGATGAGGATCTATCACTCGGATTATCGTATTTTGTTGAAAAAGATTCCAACGACGACTGCAATCCTCTACATTTGATTGACAGGAATTCCGTTCCTTGGAAACCTATAAATAGAAGTTGATAGTACAGGGGTATGCGCGATGTGTACCATCGTGTGGTTCGCTAAGAAGCGAACTATGAAATCACAGTTACGAACCTGGTTCGTCGGAAGTATTATATACTACTCCGATAATCGGGAAATTCGCCGGAAGTCGCAAAGGCTTCTGAAGTAACGATCAAGTGAAACATGCACCCGACGAGAGGTCCTCGCTCGGGGAAGTGGCATAGGGCTCCGTATATGGAGGATGAGAGCGGAATTAGCCCGATGATTGCCAATCATACGCAACCTGGACGTGTGCTAGATCATACGCCAGCGGCGATGCTACGCCGCATGGGGGATGGTTCGGCTAGAGCGCTGAAGAAGGTCGTGTCAAGCTGCGATATGCGTCGGGTAGGTGCATGAAGCCTATGATCCGACGATTACCTAATGGGACTTCCTATTCTTCGGAATAATCAGTAATGATTGGGAACGCGGGGGATTGAAGCATCTTAGTACCCGCAGGAAAAGAAATCAACAGAGATACCGTTATTAAAGGCGATCGAACGCGGTATAGGACAAACTGAATCCCCATATGAAAGTATGGGGAGATGTGGTGTTTTGGACTCTTTTACTCCTTAGCAACAAGATTCAAAGTGTGCTGGAAAGCACTGCCATAGAGGGTGATAGCCCCTTAGAAGAAGTGTTGTATGGAGATTTTTGAGTATCCAGAGTAACGTGTGTCGGATATCACGCGTGAATTCGGGAGACATTCACTTCCAATCCTAAATACGTCTCTAGTCCGATAGTGCAGTAGTAGCGCGAGTGAAAACTGAAAAGTACCCTTTACGGGAGGTTAAAAGACCTGAAACCATGCGGTTAAAGATTTATATAGCATCAAAGGGAAGAAACCATAATGGTGGACCAGTGTTATATTGTTCGTTTCGAAAAACGAACCATGGAGTTCTGATCATTGGCGAGGTTAAGTACTGAAGTACGAAGCCGAAGGGAAACCGATTGTCCGCAGTTTTTAACGAGGGACAAGGTGTGCTCGCCTGGAGTCAATGGTGCGGATACCCGAAGCCGGTCGATCTATGCCTGAGCAGGATGAAGCCTCTCGAAGGGGAGGTGGAGGTCCGAACCAGTTCTGATGTGCAAATCGTTTGGATGACTTGGGTGTAGGGGTGAAAGGCCAATCTAGGCCGGGAATAGCTGGTTCCCCCTGAAACTATTCGCAGATAGACCTCGGTCGAGGTAGAATGTGAGGTAGAGCACCGATTGGGGATTTAGGGGAAGAAATTCCTCGGTTCCTTGTCAAACTCCGAACTTGCGTTCGCTGTAGACACCGGGTGTGAGGCCATCCGGGGTAAGCTTGATGGCCATAAGGGAAACAACCCAGACTAAAGTTAAGGTCCCTAAATTTCGGTTAAGTGTAATACGAAATGGCGTCGGCAGTCTTAGACAACCGGGAGGTGGGCTTAGAAGCAGCCATCCTTCAAAGATAGCGTAACAGCTC
>CAVJRF010000030.1:0-15698 GCA_963651945.1 Eggerthellaceae bacterium
ATTCAAAGATGGATGATCTTGACGGAGCATACCTATTCTTCGACGAGATACAGAACATACCCGAATGGGAACGTGCGATAGCCACGTTCCATCTGCATGGTGCCGACATCTACATCACAGGTTCCAACTCCAACATGCTATCGACGGAACTATCCACGAAACTATCGGGAAGATGTGTCGAGATACACATGCATACACTGTCGTTCTCCGAATACATCGCATTCAGGGAGATCGAGGATGTTGATAGATTGCTCGAGGATTACATACGCTTCGGGGGATTCCCCGCAGTCGCCCTATCCATGGACAGGATGCCGAGACAGACGATGGATATCCTCGATGGCATCTACAACACGGTGTTCACCAAGGATGTGCAGAACAGACATGAGATCCGCAACAGCACACTGATGAGGGAACTGTGTACGTACCTGATGAAGAACATCGGGGACCGTACCTCGATAAGAGGCATCGCCAACTACATCACGAGCAAGGGATCGAAGGCACAACCACAGACGATCGACCAATACATCGGATTCCTGGAGGATGCATTGTTGTTCTCCAGAGCAAAGAGATTGGACTCCAAGACCAAGGATTATCTGAGAACGAGTGACAAATTCTACATCGGCGATGTGGGTGTGCGCAACAGTCTGTTGCCATTCCATCCCGATGACCTCGATGGGATCGTGGAGAACATAGTGTACAATGAACTGGTGTACCGCTATGGCGATGTCGCGACCTATGACGTGAACGGTCATGAGGTGGATTTCATCGCAGACCCTGCGAGAGTGCCATCATACTATCAGGTATCGCTGAGCATCATGGATAGGACGACAAGGGAGAGGGAGATCCGTTCGCTGAAAGCGATCGATGATAACTATCCGAAGACCATCATCACGTACGAAAGATATCCGATGGATGATGTGGACGGGATAAGGATAGTCCAATTGAAGGGTTGGTTGTTAGAACATTAGAATGGGATCATGATGAAGGGGCATCACGCCCCCTCATACGATCACTGAGAAGCCTCTTCGAGTCTTCCGATAACGAATTTCGGATCCATCGACTCGAGGAACGGTCCGAGCCTCGGACCCTTCGACATGTTGATCAGGATCTTGTACATCGCTTTGAATGCGGCCTTGTTACCGATCGGTGCCGCGGCCTCGACGATGGCAGTGTTGATAGCTTCGGCATTCCAATCAATCGCCCCCAGTCTCTCGATCAATGCCTTGAAGAATGTCTTCTCGGCATCGCTTATCTCAACGGCAGGCATTTCCTTGCACAATGAGAACTTGACCATGTCCGGTGCGAAACCGTTCAGCCAGTATCTGACGCACTCGGACCTGCGCTTCAACCTTGCGAGATCCACATCGTTGGCGTTGGAGAGGTCCTCCTTGCGTTTGAGGATCTCGATCACACCGTCGAAGTCATCCGCCATCTGTACTATGTTGACGAGGTGTCTGCATGATATCTGCAACGGCATGGTCTTGGGGACCTTGTTGTGCTGTGCGATCTCGTATGCACGTACGGAGTTCTCCTCGACATCCGTCGCCCCTCCGTTGTAATAGAGGCCCTCCATCCTGTCGTACTCATCCTCCATATCGAGGATACCCATGCCGTAATCGAAATCGATCGCTTTGCTGGGGTTCACACGCAGGAACAGGTAGTTCAACACCTCGGGAGGCGTCATTCCGATGGCATCCAATCCCGTGACCGCGGAACCTGTGGACTTGTGCATCTGAACGATCTGTCCGTTGGATTTCAATTGGACGAACTCATACGGGATGGGGTACGGTGCCTCTCCGCCGAAGATCTCCTTCACGATCACCTTACCGGTATCATACGATCCTCCTGCGGCCGCGTGGTCCTTACCGAACGGTTCCACAGCGGTACCGAATATCCTCCATTTCGCAGGCCACTCGAGCCTCCATGGCAGCTTACCTTCCATCTTGCGAACATCCGCTTTACCGTGGTGACCGCATTTGCACCGATACTCGACGTAAGGGAACTCGTACGTGTCCAGAATGGGTTCCGTGAAACATCCGCATTCTTCACATAACGGATTGTAGGGTGTGAACTTCTTGTCCCTTCCGGACACCTCTCTGAGGATCGCTTCCACCTTGTCGACGTTCTTGATGGAGAGGTCGATCAATTCGGCGAACTTACCGTCCCTGTACAGCTCATGGGTCCAGATGATCTCGCAGTTGACACCCAATGAATCCACGACATCCAGGAACGGCTGTATGAAGTGGTGGGCATAGTTGTCATGCTTACCGCACGGACAGGGGATGTTGCATATGGGCATCCCGACGTACTTCTCGAACTCCTCCGGGAGGAATTCGTATCTTTTCCTGAGCGGATCGAATGAATCGATGAGATAGATCAGCTTCACATCCGAGCCCATCTCCTTGAGGGCGCTGCGGACGGACTCACCCGTGATTGCCTCCCTCAGACTACCGACGTGAAGTATACCTGTAGGACTGATACCGGTGGCGATGATCGGATGATCGTTCTTCTCCGCCACCTCTTTAGCGATTACATCTGCCCAGTGCATGATTACCGATTGGCGATTGATGACCTACTATAAAAGAGGGTGTAGAATGAATGGTCCGTCGCGATATCCGGGGATGTGGGGAACCATGATGATGCTGTGGACTGATCCATATCGCGGTGTTCCGGATGGATGTTGGAATGTGTGGGTGAGACCATCCCATGATATCCCTACTGACTGATCACCATAATCGTGCCTGTGCGAGACAAGTCCATAATCTTAATATATGGACTTCCGATACTCTCCGATATGGCCAAGAAAAACGACAGCGGTTTCCAGTCACAGGCAGGACTAGTCAGGTACTTCGATACCGAGAATGACAAAGCCATCAAGATCAGTCCTAAGCTGGTCATCGGTATCGCAATAGGATTCGCTGTACTCATAATCCTTCTCGATGTACTCGTTCCGATGAACTGAGGACATCTCCGTACATCTTCTATTCTGTATCCTAGCGGATGCTTTCTTCACCGATATGATCGGTCGAACCGATCCTTTCTCAGGAATCTCTGTATAATGCCATCAACGATATTATCATCGATGATGTATGATTGATCAAAATCAATAAAAGATCATCACACGGGCCCCTTTCGGGGCCCGCATCCAGTCATCAGATATGATCACTGGTCGATGACTCCGCCCTTGTACTTCTTAACGAAGGCGAAGGACAGCAACGGGGGCGCGATGATCGTCGTAGCGACCGACATCAGCACCACGATGGTGTATAACGGTGAGAATCCGCTTCCGAATATTCCCAATCCGATGGTGGCGACGATGATACCGACCTCTCCCCTGGGGATCATACCGACACCGATGATGTTCACCGATGTCGCATCCATCGACCTCTCACCGAGTTTAGCACCGAGTCCGCATCCGATGTACTTACCGATGATGGCAAGGATGAGCACGACCACGAACGAGACTATCACTTCGGTGTCCACGGCAGTGAGGTCCACCATCAATCCGACGTACACGAAGAAGAACGATACGAGGAATGTCGTGATACCTTCGATCCTCTCCTCCAAGTTCCATTCTGATGCATATTCCGCGAACAGCATACCTGCGAGGAACGATCCGATGATCGCAGCGAGTCCGATGGATTCCGCCAACCAGGCGAATCCGAAACATGCGGCTATCGCCACGGCCAACATGTTCACCCTGATGGGTTTGGCCCTGGTCGCATTCTTTGCCTGGACCGCATCATGTATCTTGGGGACGACCTTGCCTGCGATGACCATCATCGCTATGACGAAGATGAACGCCTCCACCGTGATCAGGATGACGTGACCGATATCCACATCACCGGACGAGCTTGCCATTCCGGATACGATGGCGAGGACGATCATTCCCAGGACATCATCGATGACGGCTGCGCCGATGATGATCCTCGATTCCTTGGCATCAATCAGATGTTTGTCCTTGATTACACGTGCCGTGATACCGACACTGGTGGCGACCATTGCCGCTCCGAGGAACAGCGCATACTGCGTGTTACCCTGCATGTACACAACATCGACGTACAGGAATCCGAGTATGAACGGAACGATCACTCCCAACAGAGCGACCAGAAATGCCGTCTTTCCGACGGACAGGAGGTCCTTGACACGTGTCTCGAGACCGACCGAGAACAGGAGGAACATTACACCCAATTCCGCCAATAGATGGAGGAACTCGAAGTTCTCTCCTTCCACACGTACCCCGTCCCGGATCTCATACAATCCGAGGAACTGGGCGATCGAGCTGTCGCCTATACTGATGGCCAGTATCACACCGACCAGAATCTCCCCCACTAGGCCCGGGATACCGAACTTATTGAAGAGGAGGGATGCCAACTTCGCTGCTACGAAGGTGACGAGAAGCATCAATAGGACACTCATTAGTTCCATGGTATGCCGTATATTCTTTCCCTATAAAACGTAAAGGGAATGGTATCGTTCATCGTTTCGAATATCGTAGAAAACAACGAAAATCGAAATATGCTTTATATGCACATGAATGAGATACGATGTTGAAAAATGGAATGGATGGGTAAATGGTTTGGTGAAATGTGATATCAGTCCTTGGGTCCGTTTATGAACTCGTCGACCCTGTTCCTCTTCCCCATGCTGAAGGTGAAGCCTGTCTTACCGGGCATTGAGGTGGATGCGAATCCGAATCTGAACGTTGACGTCGTACTGGTGACGTGATCCACGACCGACGGTACCTCGACCACGGGTTCCGGGACATCGATGTGTGTCGTCTCCTCTGCGGGCAATCCGATCTCGGATATGACGTATTCCGGAACATATACCGCAGGGACGTCTATGACGGTGGATCCTTCTGCAGGCGATTCGATCTCGGAGATCAAATAATCGGGAACGTATGTCAAGGGTACATCGATCACCGTCGATCCTTCGATGGGTGATCCGATATCAGATATGACGTAATCGGGAACGAATGCCCTTTCGGACTCCTCGGCCTCGAATCTCGGCATGATGTCGTCCACGATGCAGTCGGCCACGAGACTCTCGTAAAGATCCTCGAAGTCCACGCCGTCATCGATCTCAACGGGTTCGATACTGACCGCATCGAGTTGGATACCATCGTCGACCCCTATGGATTCGGTACCGACGTATGCTTCTATGCTCTCGTCTGTCTCTGTGAGCCCGACACCTTCGCCCAACCCATCTGTGAACTGGTGGAACGAGGGCATTGTCTCCGCGATCGAGGATGTCCCCGCCTCCGCAAAGACCTCGGGTACGCATTCGACCGCCTTGATCTCGTCGAATTCGGTCTCACCCGTGGGTCCGCCGTATGATACCTCGCCGTCCTTTACGATCTCGAACTCGGAGAACTGCTCCTCCTCGACGACAGGTGCCGATACATAATCTGTAGCGGGGATTTCCTCGATGACGACCTCGTGTACCGCAGGTACATCCTCTGCAACGGTATCGTCCGCGACGATGATGTCCTCTTTTGTGATCTCATGTTCGACGGAGGGCACCTCGTCCACGACGATGTCATCCGCTGCGGACACATCCTCTTTGACGATGACCTGCTCTATCGCAGGCACCTCTTCCGTCTGTTGGATATGAACTTCCTCGGGAACCGCTATAGGCACGACGGTCTCCTCGACCATGGTCTCCTGTACAGGCGTCTGTTCGGTCTCCTTGACAGCTGGAGATACCTGATCGTATCTCTTGATGTCCATGCAGAAATCCGAACCTCCGGCCAGGTGTATGCCTTCGTCCCCGTGCTTCAATTTCTTTCCGGTGGATTCCTCGTATGTCGTCAACGCAGAATCCACGAATTCATTCAGCTTGTTACCGGCATTCTTGAGAATGTCCTTCGCAAAGCTAAAGCTACTACTTAGGTTTCTAGAACCCATGCTAATCCCATCCGTTTTAGACAACAGAATGGCCGTAGATAAAGACTTCGTTCGATGAGGTCACGAAATTCGGAGTGGTCCACCGGATAAATTCCATGGACCCTATGTCAGATTCATTATAGCCAGATAGATACGTTCGTTCCGAATGGGCCACCGATCATGCTCCGGAAAGTGAGGATAGTGAACGCGAGTCCTTCATCCTCTCACGAACTTCACATAATCCGCCTTACCGACGGAATGGATCTCCCTCAGGATATCCCTCATCGTCGACGAGTCCGTGGAGATGATCATGACCTCGAGGCACTTCATGTTCAGCATATGCGAATGCAACTGCATCTTGATCTGTCCCTCGTACCTGTGGTGTATCTTCGACATCCACATATCATCGTGATCCCCGTGGACGATGACCAGTACACCCTCCACCTGTCCGTCGATGTCGGACATCTCCTTCATCTCGGTCTCCGCGGACCTGATGGCGTGCCTTATGGCCTCGCTCCTCCCGTTGAGACCGTAGTATGATTGTATATCATCCAATTCCTTCAGATACTCGTCTGAGAGTGAGACGCTTACTATCGCCATGTTATCACGTTATTAAGAATGGGCATCCGCCACATATCTAGATTAATAACATTCAACCAATATTTTAATAATAGCTCCGGATGGAGGATGATATGGATATCATAGTGACGTTCCTGGTATACACAGTGGTCCTACTGGCCGTGGCCATGGCAGGTGCATACACACCGTTCATCAGGAAACTTACCGACAAGCAGATACATCTGCTGATAGCGTTGAGCGCCGGCATATTCCTGGGGATACTGTTCTTCCTGCTGATGCCGGAGGCCATAGAGGAATGCGCCGAGGGAGGTCAATCCGCCGAGGTCATGATGACCGCCGCCATGTTCGGATTCCTGGTCATACTCGGAGTGGACGTCCTGATCAAGCACATTCATTCCAACGAATGCTGCGAAGAATGTCACGAAGATGAACATACGCACAGCATCGCATCCTTATCCGCGTTCATCGGACTGTCCGTTCATGCGTTCGTGGACGGTCTCGTGTTGGCGACGACACTGATAGCCGACCCGAACATCGCCATAATCGCTCTGGGCGGTATGTGCATACACAAGTTCGTCGTGTTGTTCTCATTGTCATCCACGTTCCTGCTCACGGATCTGGATAAGGGAACGATAATGAAGTATCTGTTCGCATTCTCATGCATCACACCGATCGCTGCGGTAATATCATTCGTCCTTCTGAACGGTATGTCCGTCGACGGTATGGTCGGCATCCCGCTGGCCTTCTCCGCAGGTACGTTCATGTATGTCGCACTGTGCGACATGATCCCGGAGGCCTTCCATAGGAAGAACCAGGACATCAGGGCATTCTTCATGCTCATAATCGGGATAGTCATAGCCGCAGGCGTGTTCCTCCTCATAGGTCACGCACACTGATACCATCGGGTGGCACGCGAGTGCCACCCTCATGGTCACCATAACATTCTTTTAACAATTCCCCATATCGCACGGCAATGACAGAGAGCATCTGGTTCTGGGTGGGATTCCTAGCACTGGTGGCTATTCTCATGGCATTCGATCTGGGCCTGTTCAACAGAGGAGCGAAGCACATAGATGCCAAGAAGGCCATCAGGATGACGCTTGTTTGGGTATCGATCGCCCTATTGTTCGGTGTGTTCGTGCTCATCACGCTAGGTACCGATAAAGCGATGGAATTCTACACAGGATACATCGTCGAGGAATCGATGAGCATCGATAACCTCTTCGTGTTCATCCTCATATTCTCGTTCTTCAAGATCCCCGATGACTATCAGCACAAAGCGTTGTACTATGGTATATTCGGGGCATTGATCTTCCGTGCGATCTTCATCTTCGCTGGTGCCGAACTGATGGAGAGGTTCGACTTCGTGATCTACATCTTCGGTGTGATCCTGCTCATAGCTGCGATCAAGACCGTCTTCAAGAAGGATGATGACGAGGGAGAGAACAAGATGGCCGTTTGGTTGTCGAAGGTGTTCAAGACATCACCCGAATTGGATGGGGACAAGTTCTTCACGAGGATCGACGGGAAGCTCATAATGACCCCTCTGTTGTTGTGTGTCATAGTCATCGAATTGTCCGATGTGATCTTCGCATTGGACTCCATCCCGGCCGTGTTGGCCATAACCACGGATACATTCATCGTCTATACATCGAACATATTCGCGATCATGGGCCTCAGGTCATTGTACTTCACGATCAAGGAATCCATGAAATCACTGAGATTCCTCAACTACGGATTGGGTATAATCCTCGGATTCGTAGCATTCAAACTGCTCACGGCTAAGTTCATCGAGATACCCGTATTCGCATCACTGTTGGTGATCGTCTCGGTGCTTGCGGTGACCGTCATACTTTCGCTGAAATACAAGGAACCCGCAGCGGATGTAAAGCAATGAGGTGTGGCGGATGTGTCAGGCGGAACTGACACATCCGATCCGCACCCGACTTTTCAGGAGCGGACAATCGCAATATTGATATATCCTCCTACGAACATTACCCTTCATGAAATCTTACCCGATTACACAGGCTGAGATTGTAGAGCTCAAACAGACGATGGGATTCCGCATCAACAGTAAGGTCTGGGCTGACTACTGCGCACAGCACCCCGATGGATGCGACAGCGTCGAGCTCATAGAGTTCGTCAAGAAATGGATGAACCCGCCCTACGAGAAACCTGCCGATCAGCTCGATACATATCTCGAGAACATCCTAAAGGAGTTCATCAACTTCATCCGTCCCGACACAGCAGTCAAGATCGAATGAATTCTCACACAGGGGTCGTCAGACCCCTGACAATCATATATCTTCTAACTGATTCCGATCGAACGGAGCTTACGCTCGTTCGGATCATAATAATAAAAAATCGAAGGCACACAGGCCTGTTCATCGGCCTGTGCCTTCAGTTCGTTCTCAATCCAGGTCGGAACTCAGTTCTTCGACCAGACGTTACCGGAGTGGCTGCGTGTTTCGACAATGCGAACGAGCCCTCTGAGACGGAGGCCTTTTAGAATACCGCTGACCTCTCTTGCGTTCATACCGAGTGAATCGCAGATGTCTCTCGCCGTACATTTTCCATTGTCGTCTATGACACTCAGGACCTGTTTCATCTTTTCAGATCTTGCCGCTGCCATTTATAACACCTTAATGATTCCTAACCCTTGCTCAGTATTTGAACATTACCGTAAATGCTATTTTTATCACGTTTATAACATGAAATCGCCGTTGTTACGGACCATCCTGTCCCTCAGATCCCACAGTTTCTGCGAAAGATCCACGTAATATTGGTGGGGATTGGTGAAACGCTTGATTTCGTCCCAAAGGGTCGCCATCTGCTGTTCGTGATATCCCCTTATCTCGTCGAGCGTGGGCATGTCGTGGACGATCTTACCATTCCTAATCACCTGCACCAACAGTTCCTTCGCGACGAAGTCGGTGATGGTCTTCCTCTTCCATGTCGCATCGGGATCGAATAACGTGAGCGGTTGTGATTGATCGATCGTCTCGTCGTGGAGACAGACCTGATCCGCCAATGCCATCCCGTTCCTGTCGTAGATCCTGTATACCTTCTTGAATCCGGGTGTGGTCAGCTTACCGACATTCTCCGAGATCTTGATCCTCGGGATTATGTTACCTTCGGCATCCTCCATGGCCACAAGCTTGTATACGCCGTTGAAGACAGGGTCGCTGTGGGATGTTATGAGGTTGTCACCGACACCGAACCCGTCGATCATCGCACCCTGTTCCAACAGATCGCGTATCAACCATTCGTCGAGGGCATTGGAGACTATTATCTTACAACCGGTGAGGCCTGCCTCGTCCAGCATCTTCCTGGCCTCCTTGGTGAGGAATGCGAGGTCCCCGGAATCGAGACGTATCGCACACTTCTCGAGACCGAGTTCCTTGAACACCTTTATGGCGTTCGGTATCCCGCTCTTGAGCGTGTTGTATGTGTCGACCAGAACGGTCGCATTATCCGGATATAATATGCAGAATGCCTTGAACGCATCGTATTCCGATGGGAACATCTGCACCCATGAGTGAGCCATGGTGCCGCTCGCGGGTACTCCGAACAACTTGTCACTGACGGTGCATGCGGTACCGCCGCAACCCGCGATGTATGCTGCTCTTGCACCCAATATGGCCGCATCGGTCCCCTGTGCACGTCTGGAACCGAACTCCAACACAGTCCTTCCCTCGGCTGCACGTACGATACGGCTCGCCTTGGTGGCTATCAGTGTCTGGTGGTTGATCGTCAATAATGCGAACGTTTCCAGTATCTGTGCCTCGATGGCATTCGCCCTTATGGTCACCAGTGGTTCGCCTGGGAAAACGGGTGTACCTTCTGGTACAGCATAGATGTCGCCGGTGAAATGGAAATCCCTGAGATACTCGAGGAATCTCTCTCCGAATATCCCCTTCGAGCGCATGAACTCTATGTCACTGTCATCGAATCTCAGCTCTGTGATGTAACTGACCAATTGTTCGAGACCTGCCGCGATGGCGAGACCACCGTTGTCGGGTACGCGTCTGAAGAATATGTCGAAGTAGACGATACGGTCGGAGAGACCGTTCTCCATGTATCCGTTACCCATGGTGTACTCGTAATAGTCGCAGAGGAGTGGGATGTTCCTTGAGTTCATCACCATGCCGATGTATGATATAGTATATAATTGGGATTAACGGGGCGTCGATCGATGCTCATGATGGGTGTGGATGTTCTGGATATCTTGTGTGCATCATATGTGCAGAAAAAGTGGGAGAAAGGTCGGTGGTGATCTGCCGACACTTCCTCGCCGGGAATTGAAAGGGTTTAAGGACCCTTCCGCATGAGCGGAAGGGATCCTTTCGTTACACGTTCAGCGAACTCACTCCTTCTTCTGGATGACGGTGTACACGACAGCGATCAATGCGATGATCACTGCTACGATACCGATCGCGAGAACAGTGGGATCGATGCTGTTGCTTGCGGAAACAGGCTTCTCGACCTCATAGTATCCGTCGAACTCGTACAATGCCATGACGACGTTGGAGTCAACGTTGTCCACGGTGTATGCGAGGTCCTTGGAGACCTTCTCGCCGTTGACGTACCATCCTGCGAAGACGTACTGTGCGACAAGTTTGTCGACAGTGTCAGTTCCTACGACCTCACTGACAGGGAGGTTGTACGAGTTGATCGCCATGAGGTAGATCTTGGACTTGTCCGAGGACAGAGTGTACGTGAAGTAATCGGTGGTTGTTGATGCACCATACACTGCTCCGCCGATGATCTTCGCTTTGAGATCGCTTGCGGTTACGACCAACTGAAGGTTGTTGTATGTAGCCGTATTGCTCATGACCGCTGTGTACGTTTCGGTATCATCTTCTGACGAGACGACATATGTTACGATGACCTTGTCACCGAGACTGAGGTCGGGTGTGATCGTGTAATAGGAACTTTCAGTCGTGCCCGTTCCCTTGTAGACAAGTGTCGATCCGCTGTAAATTGCATACTCCAAGTCACCGCTGCCATCAGTGGTTCCAATGAAACCTGTGTACTTAGCGACCGTAGAGACCAACTTCGCATTCTTTGTGGTGTACGTGCCTTCAGCGGTGTAATCTCCGGCTGTAGTGACCTTGACCACATAGTAGTCAACATCATCCACATCGACAACGACACCCTTTACACCGTTGATCTTCACGACGGTCTCCGATGTCTGGTTTCCGAGTGCGTTGACTGCCGTCACGGTGTAGGTCAAACTGGTGCTTGCATCAGTGACCCCGTTGGCGGAGACGAAAGTGAACGGGACGAATGTCTCGACTGCCTTGATATCGGCCGTCTCGGACGACTCGAATGTGAAGTACTTGTCGTCTGTGCTGGTTGAGGTGGGGTATGCTCCCTGGTAATAATCGATTGCTGATACATCGACAACGACCATGAACTTCTTGTCATTCTCACTCTGTACGCCTGTAGCCTGGACCTCTGTGGATCCGACGTAGTATACATCCGCTTTGACCTTCTGTCCGAAGTAGTTACCTGCGGCATCGGTGATCGATCCGTAGACGGTCTCTTCGTTCGCATAGACGATTCCGTCGATATCCGCGATCTCGTCTTCGAAGGTGTACTGTCCGTACTTCACACCGTTAGTGGTCAATGCTGTGTCTGCGATATCATACGTGTACTCCACACCCTCGGTCGCGAGGAATGAGAAGTAACCCGTGCTGATGGTCGCTGTGGGTCCAGCCTGTCCATCTGCATAGACTTTGACCGTGCTGGGCTTGATAGCGATCGATGCACCCGTCGCATCCTTGAAGTAGACGACCTTCGTACCGGTCGTGGATACGACATCGGTCTCGAGGGCGGTGATCTTCGCGACGGATGTCGCAAATTCATAGCCATCATCACTCGATACGGCATAACCGTAGGTTGTGCCAACCTTATCTTCGACACGCGGGAGGAGGATTTCTAGGATTCCGTCCGAATCGCTACCTTCGTACTCTTCAAGATACTTTTCATAGTCGCCTATGTATTCATAGAGTCCGACTTTCGCGTCTTCGATCGGATTTCCTGCAGCATCCATGATCTTGAAGGTGTATATGCTCTGGTTGGAGACCACCGTGATCTTACCTGTCGCAAGCTCCTCTGCAGTGAGCGTGTGGTCCTGGAACGAACGGAGATCGTTATCCTCGCTGTCTTTGAGTGTGACCGCAAGAGCACCTGACTTGGCTGTCCATGCGTATTTGACAACCGCATAGTTGTTCTGAATGTTAATGGTCTCTGCGACCTGTCCGCCGATTGTTACCTTATTTCCTGTTGCAAGTTCGATGGACTTACCGTCCGCATCGACGAATGATACTCTGTATATATCCTTGGTAGGCTTATAGGTCGTGACCTTCGCACCATCTTCGTAAGCAGCATAGCTGTCTTCAAAGATGTAATCGTTACTGCCATCCGTGAACTTCATGACATAGTCGGTACCGATCGCAAGATCGCTGTAGACAGTGAACGAACCGTCTGCCTGTGTGTATGTGGTGTCGACAGGCGTATCGCTAGATGAAGTAGTGTATAACTCTGCCTTGATTCCGGCGATTCCGGTCACACCGTCGTTTCTGACGAGCTTTCCGGTCAGTGAATCTCCGGAAGCGGTGATGGAGATCTTTCCAGTGCTGTCCGCGTTGAGGAGATAGACATCCTTGAGGATGGCCTTCGAATCTGCATTTGAATCTTTGACCAATATGATAACATCGACAGGTGTGGTTCCGATATCGGATTCCTTGACTGCGATGGCGGATGCCTTGGCGATGAATGAAGCTCCGAGACTTGACGTCAACTCGTAATTATAGACAATCGATCCGAGCGAGTTCTTGTAGGCTGTCGCCCTGTAGACATCGTAGTCCGTCGTGTCCACAAGACTGAGGGCTGAACCGTCGGCCTTATAGAATGCGAGCGAATATGTCGCCTCGTATGCCTTATAGGTGGCACCCTCTACGAATGCGGGATCCTCTTCGAATGTGTAGTCAGCTGCTGTTACTTTTACTACACAGAGATTCGTTTCAAGATTCGCCGGGACGTATGCATAGTAGGATCCGGTAACGCTGTCAACTTTCGTGAAGCCTGTGAGTTCCGTTAATGCATAGAGTTTGACTGAAGTTGGATCCATTGCTTTTCCGAGGGCATCTGCGACCTTGAGCGTGATCTTCTTCGCTTCGATGGTGACATCCAAGTTAGTAGAATTAGTTCCGACTACCACAGACACATCTCCGTAGAGCTGTGCTCCCGTAGCAGAGATGATTATGTTCTTTCCGGTCTCCGCCATGAATGCGAAGTTTCCGTTTTCGTCCGTAACGAGCGAACCGAATGTTGTCGCTCCCGTAACGGTCAGCAACTCATATGCCACTTTATAACTTGCGTTCTCTTCGATCTCGACTGTTCCCGTGACCGCATTGTAGATGCCGCTGTATGTCAGGTCGACGTCGACAAGAGTTCCTGCAGTGATGCTGGACGTAATATCTTCTGCAGTGTAAGTGACCTTGTTAGATGTGAATGTGATTCCGGTTATCTCGGTTGGTGCTACAGTATAGTTGACCATCTTGAAGAAGTAACCATCCTCATCGACATTCGCGGTGAATGCCTTCGCCTCATCGTCGACTGTGAGCGTCGCGTTGAGCGTTCCCGCCTGGGCATAGGACGTGTTCATCGTGACCTGTCCAAAGAATGCCTCCGCACCCGGAGTATAGGTCAATGTCCATGATGTTGCAGCGCTGACATCGAATGTCTTCGTCGCCGATGCACCGTCCGCCTTGAGTTTCATGGCGACTGACTTGTATGCTATGCTGCCCGTAGTGGGCTCGTTCGCCACGAAGTATGCGTCATATCCCAATGCACCGTGTGCCATAGCGGCACTGATCGCATTGAATGTGAGATCTTTCTCTTCCTCACTTTCACCGACCGTGTACTTGGCTACGACGTTACTGATGGTGACCTCTCCATAGACCGTATTGGCAGCTTCTATGGTCAGCAGTACCTGCTGTGCTTCGATGACATCGTCAGAACCGTCCAATATATTGTATGCTGTCCTATCGACCGTAATGTAGCTCGATGCGGAACAGCTGAAACTTGTGACCTTGAGGTACACATCACCGGTCGTTCCGACAGGTACGAGGTATGCGGTTGTACCGTCTTCATTGAAGACAAAGTTGCCTTCGCTTATCTTGGTCTTGTAGGTATTGTCGGAATATACCGCATATCCGGCCTTGATCGTTCCGACGATGTCCTCATACAACGCAACATCGTTAGCGAACTGGAAGGTCACTCCTCTGCTCTCGTATCCCGCTTTAAGGGTTGCGTTGTATGTCTTTCCCGCAACGAGATTCGTCAGTGTGACGGCAGGATAGTTTGTATCTTCTGCTCCGTCATCGTCAAGGACGGTGATCTTCACCGATGCGATGGAAGCTTCCCTCAATACGAATTCTGCTCCATATGCGTCGGCCACGGCTGTGAATGAGTATTTGCCATACGCGACCTTGACCGTCTTTCCATTATCGACGGCCACATCGATCGTAATCTTGTTGGTATCCGTCGAAGGGTCCACGATTGTCGTGTCAGATGCACCCTCGCTGACGACTCCGACCATAGGTACGACTGCGACCATGATCATTAGGGCGACCGCTATGATTGCGAACGCCGATTTCATTGTTGATTTCATTTGAATTTCTCCTTTCTCTTTCGGCGATATCCGACGAATTGGTGATCGAATCCGGAGGAAATCCTGCACTCGAGTGCTGAAAGAATCCGAGCGGGAGC
Source organism: Eggerthellaceae bacterium (assembly GCA_963651945.1). Lineage (GTDB taxonomy): Archaea > Thermoplasmatota > Thermoplasmata > Methanomassiliicoccales > Methanomethylophilaceae > Methanarcanum. The sequence goes on from CAVJRF010000030.1 coordinate 15,249, forward strand.
ATCGACGGATGAGGCGGTTACACCCCTTCCGCATCTCAGGCCGATGGTCAGAAAAGACCTATGCATGTTCTTTGGTGATTTAACTGAACATAAGTCACAAAATCGAATCTTTTCAACATCTGGCTCTATATCGAGAAATTTTAAAAAATGAATTTCAGAGAGCGGTCGTCATAAACCCTTTATATAAAAACGTCGTACCATTACATGCGGCGAATGTCATCGATGATCATGCATCCCATGAAGAATGCGATGGATATCTGGGTGATGTGAGCCTTGAGCGGGGGTATGTTATCACTCTCAAAGAACTAGCTAGGGGCCGTAAGATGATGGGCTTGTGTTCAGTTCTTCCACAATTTTGTCACAACTGAATTCTGTCTGGCACTGTTATCAGTCCGTAAAACGTCCCCAATTAAAATGTGTGGTCGACGATTAGAGTTTACCACAACAAAA
>CAVJRF010000031.1:0-11228 GCA_963651945.1 Eggerthellaceae bacterium
CCTCGGGCATCGGAAAACAGCGGACTCGATAGTCCACGATATTGGGAAACTGTTGTTCGATGTATTCGAGATATTCCTCTATGGCGTTATGGCTTAATTTGATACCATTGCTTGTGATGAAATTGGATGTTTTGCGGGATGATGTCCTGTCGCCTATGTTGCGCATAAGGAATCTGATGAGATTACTGAGCCCCGCAGGATTCCTTATCCGGTGTCTATTGATCAGATCCATCGAATACGCAGTATTGAATGCACCCTCGATGGATTCGGATATGATCTTTGGAGGCACCCTATCGATGGATGATGCGATTGCAGGCAATCCTCCGTAACGGATGTACTCTTTGAAGAGTTCATCATCGCTTAGCGAACCATCCCTCCTGAACTCGATGTATTCAGAGAATACCAAAGGCGCCACATGTATCTCGATGGCCCTTCCTGAGAGTTTGGTGGATAATTCGGAAGAGAGCATCTTCGAGTTGGAACCTGTGATGTATATGTCCGCTCCTGAGTTGTAGAATGTCCTTACGGATGCTTCCCACCCATTCACATTTTGTATCTCGTCGAAGAAGAGGTATCTTCCTTTCCCGATATCGATCTTCGATTTTACAAAGTCCGTCAGGGATCTATGGTCCGTCGGAGTATCCTCATCGTCATTCTCTAGATTGAGGTAGAATACATTCTCAGCACCTACGCCCGAATCGATGAGTTCCGATCTGAAGAGGTCCATGATTGTGGATTTTCCCGCCCTGCGTAAGCCGGTTATGACTTTGATGAATGGCGCATCCTTTGATGCACGTAATTGGTCGAGATAGTGTTCGCGCGGCAATATGGGCCAATCAGTTCTCATCATATTGTAATCTATACACTACAGATACATAAATAATTTCATTTTGTAATTTATAGAAACCAAATTTGCTTACACAATAATGATTAGAGAATGAGGCGATCGCCTACAAATTCGACACTGTCCACCCAATATTTCAAAGAGAAATTTTCTAAGAACATGGAACTGAACCGAATTTGATTCATCCATCAAATATCAATCTGAAGATCAGATAACTGTAATTTTCTAATGTCTGGCTCATTAAAATCATCACATACGTGATGAATTTATCATAACATCCACCTTTCAGTTGGATATATATACCAATTATTACTTAGCCTTGATTGGATATATAATCCAATAGGTGAATATGATGGCGATAGATAAAAAGATCATAGCAATCGCATTGGTTGCTGTAATCGTGGTAGCAGGTATCGCAGCAGCGATCGTTGTCACGAACAACAACTCGTCAAGCAAAGAATACACCGTCATCGATGGAGTTGGAAAGGAGATCAAACTATCCGAACCCGTGACATCGTTGATCACTGTGAATACGAATGCACCCAAAGCGATGAAGATCGTCGGTTTGGATGACTACGTCACAGGTATCAGTAACTACACGACAGATACGAGCAAGGATGCTCAGCTCTGGGAAATGTTCCAGCCACTCTTCAAGAATGCAAAGCACATGTCCGTCACAAAACAGATGACAGCTGAAGAGATCCGTGAACTCGGTGTGAAATACGTCCTTGCACCAACAGCATCGATGACTGTTACTGAGGACAATGAGAAAGCATATGCAGAACTCGGTATCACCGTCATAAGGTTGGACTGCTTCGGAGACGATATGGACGGAGATTTCCAGAAACTGTTGAGGATCTGTCTTGGCGATAAGGTAACGACGAACGATGCATATGAGGCATACATGAAGACGTCCAATGCAGTCATCGACAGCGTACTCTCGAAAGTATCTCCTTCCGATGACAACACATACCTGTTCTACATGATGACCGGAAAGGGATTCTACAACAAGACCTCCGCTCTCAGTGAGATCACGGCAAAGATCTACGGAAAGAACGCCCTCAACGACATCAGCGGTCTCGACCTCAGCGGTGTCACAAATGCGGCGAACACCGATGGACTTGTGGAGCAGATCATCGCATTGGATGCGAAGACCCCCATCGACAAATTGCTCATCAGGGGCTCCTCCTCAATCGTTGACGAGGCGACGGCCAAATCCTATTGGGACGGTAAATACGGACTCATACAGCAGAACGAGAAATACAGTGGATTGAGTGCCATAACATCGAACGAGATCTACATCATCAGTACGAACATCCTGTCCGGTCCGTTGTCATATGTGGGATACGTCATCCTTGCTGAGATCGTTGGTATCGACACGGGATACAGTGCAGCCGAATTGATCTCGGATTACAACAAGGCCTATGGATTCGATGAGGCAACGAATGCATTGGTCTTTGGAACATCCGACAGCGGCGCAACGTTCAAAGAGATCATCTACAGCTGATGGGGTTTACGCCCCATCAACTCTTTTTTCTCGTGATCAGATGAAGAACGATGATGAGACGATCAGTCTGACCGATATCATCAGGAACAGGATCGATGAGGATACCTTCGAAGGGAGGTACAGCGCATCGATTCGTAAGAAGTTGTTATTGATCCTAGCACTGATAATATCGAGCATTGTCATGATAATGCTCGGAATGAGCCTGGGATCTGTGGACATCCCGCTGATCGATCTCATCAGAGTATTCCTGCATCCGTTATTCCCCGATCTTGTTCAGGCACCATCGGAGTCGTACTATGCCGATTTCATCTACAAGGGCAGAATGCCCAGGATGTTGATGGTCGCATTGACCGGATTCAGTCTCGGCGTGGCCGGAATGGTTATGCAGGGACTCCTGAGGAATCCACTTGTAAGTCCGTTCACATTGGGTGTTTCGACAGCAGCATCATTCGGAGCGGCACTTTCCATATTGTTCGGTTCCGTGCTGTTCGGTTCGCTCGTTGGAACGAAGGCTGTGATCGGGGATGTGACATTCTACTTCGATGACCTGGCCGCGGTGTTGTTCGCATTCATCATGGCCATGTTGAGCATGTGTCTGATCCTCTTATTGACAAGAGGGAAGGATGTCTCGAGATCGACAGTCATCCTCGCTGGAGTGGTGATAAGTTACCTGTTCCAAGCAGGGATAATGGCCACGAAATATTTCTCGGATGATGAACAACTGAGGGAGATAACGATGTGGATCATGGGTAGTTTCACAGGATCCACATGGAGTTCCATCATCATACTGACGCCCATCGTGGTGATCTGTACGATCTATCTGATGGATATGGCACTCAAGATCAATGCCATGTCCGCAGGGGATGATGTTGCGACGAGCTTGGGTGTCGATGTAACCGCATTGAGACGTCGCGGACTGATCGTCTGTACATTGGTCACTGCTTCATGTCTCTCATTCACCGGCGTCATAGGATTCGTGGGATTGATGGCCCCGCACATCTGCAGGATGTTGATCGGTAACGATTCGAGATATCTGCTTCCGGCTGCCGGACTCATGGGTGTGACGATACTGCTGATCTCGGATCTGTTCTGCAGGATGATCATCAGACCCGGAGAATTGCCCGTAGGTATCGTACTCTACATCGTGGGCGGTGTCTTCTTCGTGTGGATGATCGCAAATAGGAAATGGAGTCAGAGAATATGAGATTGGATGTAGAATCTGTGAACCAAGGCTATGGCAACAAGGAGATACTCCATGACATAACTCTGAGTGCCGAGTCGGGAGAGGTCCTGACGATCCTTGGACCGAACGGTTCTGGTAAATCCACGCTGATCAAGACCATCTGCGGCATCAGGGAACCTAAGGCAGGAAGGATACTCATCGATGGTACACCGATCGATGAGATCGAAAGAGAGGAGTTCGCAAAACTCGTGGGATATGTCCCCCAGAACTCGGAATTCATCGGCCATTCCACCGTCTATGATGCAGTGTTGATAGGACGTCTTCCCTATGTGAAGTGGAGATACACCCGTAACGACATACGCATCGCAGTGGAATCTATGAAGATGATGAAGGTCAGTCATTTCTTCGACAGGCAGGTATCGGAACTATCCGGCGGACAGAAACAGAGGGTGACATTGGCTCGTGCTCTGACACAGGATCCAAAGATATACGTGTTCGATGAACCCACATCCGCATTGGATCTCCGTAATCAGTTGGACACGCTGAAGTTCATGCAATCCACGATAAGGGAAAGGGGCACATGCATGATCGTCGCTCTGCACGATCTCAATCTCGCCCTGAGATATTCCGACAAGGTCGCCGTGCTTAAGGACGGGAGTGTATACGCGTTCGGAAGGACGGAGGATGTCATCACATCGAAGATGATCAAGGACGTCTACAACGTGGATGCCGACATCATCGACACGCCCCGCGGTAAGTTCATCCTAGCATATGATTCCGACATCTGCGGTGATGCCCAGGCCCTCATGGGGGATATGGGCAGAAAGGATTCCATGGAGAAGGGGACGATCGATGCAGAGGATGCATCAATCTGATTCCCTTTTTATCAGAACTGTCGTGAAATAGGACGTATCCCTGGCGGCATTCAACGGACCGACGTATTCATCGGGACGTCCGAGATTGCTCATCATGTATGCGTTGTCGAACGGGATGTCGTGGTCGCATAGCAGTTTAATGATGGTATCGATGTGCCCGTGTGCCTTCATCACGACCACATTATCATTATCATCCAACGCCTTGTCCAATCTCCATGTGTTCGATTTGGCCATAGGTACGATGCACAACGACTCGTCGCCCATGACCAACGGTACATCGGCCAATGCAGAACCGTTGACGAACGAACTCACACCGGGTATGACACGAACATCGTATCCTCTTTTCAGCAGTGTCCTATGGACGTACATGTATGTGCTGTAGAAACACGCATCGCCTATTGTGATGAGAGCGACATCCTTTCCTTCGTCGAGTATCTCGGAGACGGAATCTGATACGATGTCCTGTGAATCCTTCATCACCGAATCGACGGGTTGCATGGAGAATACGACCTCGACGATCTCCGTGTTGGACGTATCCACGACACTATCGATTATAGTCCTGGCGAAGCTCGTCTCGCCACTCTTCTTCACAGGGTAACAGATCACATCGACGCTCTCCAGGACCCTCTTGGCCTTCAAAGTCATGAGCTCTGGGTCGCCTGGACCTATACTGACTCCGTAAAGTCTCCCTCTCATGTCCAGCATATCGCAGACATACTATATATTGGATTATACATCCAATCTTGGATCAAATGGACTGCATCGACCATTGTGCGGGCAAGAAGAAGCTTAGGTGTGGATACACGACGGGTTCCTGTGCGACAGCAGGTGCCGTGGCAGGAGCGATCGAGCTCCTCACGGGCAAGGTACAGGAGAGAGTGACGATCACTCTGCCATCGGGAGAGACCTTGGACATCGATGTCAGGAAGGTATCATCGAGCCACGAGAAGGCCATGTATTCCGTCATCAAGGACGGAGGCGACGATATCGATGTGACCGACGGCATGGAGATCATGACCGAGATAAGGCTCACGCCCTCGGAGATCGTCATCGATGGCGGCCGCGGTATCGGTCGTGTGACGAAGGAGGGATTGGATCAGCCTGTCGGGAATGCTGCCATCAACTCCGTCCCAAGGAGAATGATCATATCGTCCCTGGAAACGATATTCGGACAGTACGATCACCACGGCGGTGCTTACGTAACAATAATCGCACCTATGGGGGAGGCAATAGCGGAGCAGACATTCAATCCCAATCTGGGGATAATCGGCGGGATATCGATCCTTGGTACAACCGGTATAGTCAATCCGATGAGCATCGATGCGATAATCGCAACCACAAAGGTTGAGATGAACGTCAGGAAGGCCGATGGCAGGGATGCGATCGTCCTTGTTCCCGGGAATTACGGGGAGAGCTATGCGGCATCCTTACCGGGTATCAGGGAGGACGATGTGGTCAGATGCAGTAATTTCATCGGGGATGCTTTGGAGAATGCCACAGAACTCGGTCTCGATGTGCTGTTGATCGGCAATCTCGGCAAATTGGTCAAGTTGGCCGGCGGGATAACGAACACACATTCGCATGTCGCCGATTGCAGGATGGAGATAATGGCCTCGAATGCCATATTGGCAGGAGGTTCATCAGAATTGGCCAAGAGGATCATGGATTGTGCGATGACCGATGATGCATTGAGATACATCAAAGAAGAAGGGATATTCGAAGGATTCATGAGCATCATCATCGATAAGATATCCAAGGTCATGGAGGGGCGTACGAACGGAGAGATACGTACGGCCGTCATGATATTCTCCTTGAAGTACGGATTCATAGGAGAGACATCCAACGCGGAAGGGTTGTTGAAGGAGATCAGAGGATGAGAACGGTTGCCGTAGCATATTCGTCCGGCGGATGCAGGATATTGTTGAAGCTGAAGGAGATGTTCGGTGACGATATCGACATCTTCTGCAAGACATCCTCCGAGTCATACGGCATCGAACAGATCGAAGGCAACATGACGAGATGGACCGGAGAGATGTTCGGAAGGTATGACGCGATGATCTCCGTAGGTGCATTGGGCATCGCCGTGAGACACATAGCCCCGTTCGTGAAGAACAAATGCACCGATCCTGCAGTGATCGTCATAGACGATGCAGGAAGATTCGTTATACCGATACTCTCGGGTCATATCGGAGGCGCCAATGAGTTGGCGGCGAAGATAGCTGACGTATTGGGTTCGATCCCAGTCATCACCACATCAACGGACATACATCAGAGATTCGCGGTCGATGTCTTCGCAAAGAAAAACGATCTCTCGATAACGAATATGTCATTGGCGAAGGAGTCGTCGGCAAGATTGATCGACGGGCGTTATGTCGGATTCCACAGCGATCTCCCTATCGAAGGCAAGATCCCGGATGGACTGACGATCGCAGATGATGGCGAGTTCGGGATTGACATAACATACACTCCGAGGGATGGTGTGTTCGACAGGACGTTGACATTGATCCCCAGGGACATCGTCATCGGTGTCGGTTGTAAGAGGGATACGGATCCGAAGAGGATGATGTCATTCGTGAATGACATCCTCGAGAAGGAGGGTATCTCGAGATACCGCATAAAGAGGGTCTCCAGCATAGATCTGAAGAGCGACGAACCTGCGATCATCCAATTATCGAAGAGATTCAAAACGGAACTGTCATTCTACACCGCCGAACAGTTGAATTCAATAGAAGGTTCTTTCACCTCATCCGATTTCGTCAAGAGCGTGACCGATGTGGATTGCGTCTGCGAACGCTCTGCGGTATACGGCGGAGGCGAACTCATCATGAAGAAGGTCGCTTCGGATGGAATGACGATCGCATTGGCCAAGGAAAGGATAGGATTGAGGTGGATCTGATGTCGAAGATACTGATATTCTCCGGCACTACCGAGGGAAGGGAGCTCAGCGAATGGTTATCATCCAACGGATTGGATGTGACCGCTAGGGTGGCTACCGAATACGGTGCAAAGGTATGTAACGGCATCAATGTCGATGTGGGGAGTTGCGGCGGTGCCGAAGGTATCGCAAGGACAATCAACGAAGGCAGATACGATCTCGTGATCGATGCGACACACCCCTATGCATCCAGGATCACGGAACACATCCGTGAGGCCTGCGGACGCACAGGTACGGAATTGATCAGGATCAAAAGGAACGCATCTGATATGGATGACGTCATCACCGCCCCCTCCGTCGATGATGTACCGAAGATATTGGACGGTCTCGAAGGCAATATCCTCGTGACCACGGGTTCCAAGGAAGCGGATGTCTACACCAGGATAAAGGATTACGAAGAGAGGGTGTTCATCAGGGTACTCCCGACACCGAGTTCATTGGACAGATGTATCGAATTGGGCTATCCCAACAAGAACATCATCTGCGCACAGGGTCCGTTCTCAACCGAGATGAACGAGGCCATGCTGAAACAATACGATATCTCGTACTTGGTGACCAAGGATTCCGGAGATGCCGGAGGTTTCGATGCCAAATACGAGGCATCCAAGAGAGCCGGCATGAAGATGATCGTTATCGGCCGTCCTGATGATGACGGCATATCATATGATGAGGTGATCGGCATACTGTCGTCACGTTTCTCCATCGACAAGAAGAGGAGGATCTCGCTGATCGGTATCGGCCTCGGCGGGAACACGATGACGATGGAGGCCAAGGAAGCAATATCCGAGGCAGATGTGGTGATCGGTGCGAAACGTATGCTGGAGACGTCCGATGTCCGTGACAAGCCCACATACGAAGGATATCTTCCGAAGGATGTCATGGATTTCATAGAATCGAATCCGGGATATGTGAACATCGCTGTGTTGTTATCCGGCGACGTAGGATTCTACAGCGGTGCGAAGGGATTGATCAAGGCCATCGATAATGAGAGATACGATGTGGATGTCATCTGCGGCATACCATCCATGGTGTACTTCTTCTCAAGGATAGGCAGATCATGGGATGATGCCCACCTCATAAGCTCACACGGAAGGAGCATGAACACGATCAACCACATAAGCAGGTATCCGAAGGTCTTCACATTGCTCTCATCATCGGACGAGCTGAACTCGATCCTGTCGGATATGTGCTGTTTCGGATTGGATGATGTCAATGTCGTTGTCGGTTGCGACCTCAATTCCGATGACGAGAGGATCATCGAAGGCAGACCATCGGAACTCCATGGGACGGAATTCGGCAAGCTCAACGTCGCCCTCTTCGAGAACGATAATGTGATAGAGAGGACTGAATGCATACCCGATGACCAATTCATACGCGGAGATGCACCCATGTCCAAGAGCGAGGTGAGATCGTTATCCGTGATGAAACTGAACTGTGATGCCTACTCCGTCATATACGACGTGGGCGCCGGAACGGGTTCAGTGTCAGTCGAGCTGGCACTAAGAGCGATCGACGGCACCGTCTATGCCATAGAGAAGGAACACGAAGCGATAGGACTGATCGAGGAGAACCGCAGGAGGTTCAAGGTACAGAACATCATTCCCATCGAAGGTACGGCACCTGAGGTACTGATCGATCTTCCCTCGCCTACACACGTCTTCATCGGAGGCTCCTCCGGCAATCTCAAGGAGATAGTCTCATGCATCCTGAATAAGAATCCTCATGTCCGTATCGTGATGAATGCCGTCACGATCGAGACGTTATCGGAGATGATGGAGGTCATACGTTCCTTCGGACTCATAGAGGAGGAGACCATCTGTCTCTCCGTGGACCGCATGAAGAAAGTAGGGAGATATCACATGATGGATGCCCAGAACCCCGTGTACATCTGTGTGGTGAGGGGATGAGCATACCTCGCATCATGATAGCGGCGCAGTCGAGCGGAAGCGGGAAGACCACGGTCACGTGCGGGATACTGCAGGCATTGGTGAACAGGGGACTGAAGGTATCATCGTTCAAATGCGGTCCCGACTACATCGATCCGATGTTCCACAGGAAGGTCATAGGTGCCGATTCAACGAATATAGATCCGTATTTCACCGATGACGATCTTCTGAAGTATCTTTTTTCGAAGAATGCCGAAGGCTCGGATATAGCGGTCATCGAGGGCGTCATGGGATTCTATGACGGTTCTTCGCTCGATTCCAGCAAGGACAGTTCCTGCGACATATCGTTGAAGTTGGATGCACCGGCGATATTGGTGGTGGATTCTTCGGGTTCGTCATATTCCAACATCGCCATACTGAAGGGTTTCGTCGGTCTCGAGAGGAACAATATCAAGGGCGTGATCTTCAACAGGATGTCCGAGAAGGTGTTCGAATCGATAAGACACCATGTCACCGACATGGGAATCATCCCGATTGGATACATCCCGAGGATGAAGGACGTCAAACTTGAAAGCAGACATCTGGGTCTTGTGATACCGGAGGAGATATCCGACATAAAGGGTATGTTGGATCTCGTGGCCGAGAGATTCGAGAGGACATTGGACATCGATGCGTTGATCGGATTGGCAGGCACAGCCGGCCCACTGGAATACAATCCGCCCCATATCCCGGAGAAGAGATATGATGTGAGGGTCGCCTTGGCGGATGACGAGGCGTTCTGCTTCATGTATCACGATAACCTCGCTCTCCTCGAGGCCATGGGGGCGGAGTTGATCAGATTCTCACCGATCCATGACGATGCCGTACCTGACGCGGATGCACTCATCCTCTACGGAGGGTATCCCGAGATGCATGCGAAGGCATTGAGCGAGAATCATTCCATGATACAATCGGTCCGTGACAATCTGTCGAAAGGTATGCCATGTCTCGCCGAATGCGGCGGTTTCATGTACCTCCACGACAGGATGGAAGGTTCCGACGGTACGATGTACGATATGTGCGGTATCATCGGAGGCGATACGAGGAGAACGGACGGATTGGTCAGATTCGGTTATGTCGAATTGCGCTCACCGCATCTCGAAGGTATGATGAAGGCACACGAGTTCCATCATTGGGACAGCGACGATAACGGAGATGATTGGACGGCCACCGATGTCAAAGGGAACACATACGACTGTATCCATGATAACGGGAAGTTGATCGCCGGATTCCCTCATATGTACTACTATTCGAATCCCAAGTTCATAGATTCCTTCTTGAAGAAGGCATCCGAATACAGAGAGAAGGGTTGTTGACGATCATTCATCCCTCAGACGAGGTATCTTCCTTTACGAACGATGAGTTTTCCGTTACCGTCGTCCTCTTCAACGAGAGCAACGATCCCTTCTATGAACCCCAGAGTACCGGGCAAGAAGATGAGGACCATCGGGAACAGAAGCCACATGAAGAGGATCCCCAGCACAGGCATGAGGATATACACTATGCCCGATATCGGTCTCCTCGCATAGAATCTATGGAGCCCCAATGTGCCTAGGAATATCGCCAGCAGTGCATATGCGACCTTATCCACCTTGACACAGCCGTCTGTCGTGCTCTGGAGTAGAACTACGGGACCGTCAATGGCCTGACCGCAATCGGGACAGAATTTCGAGCTACCCACATCTCTTCCACATTTCGGACAATACAATGGATCACCATCTGACGATAAAGATATGAATTCATAGTTATTAATAATTATGATTTCATTCCATCGCCTCATCCATCAGGCGATGCATATCAACTAACGACAGCGCTCCGATGTATGACATCATCGGGAGATACGAAGAGAATGTTCACAGAATCCCGCTACATTCGGATCCTTTTTCAAAGAATGTACATAGGTTTCTCACGCGATGTACTATACCGATCGACGGGAAACCGTCGATCGGTATAGTACAT
>CAVJRF010000032.1:0-11059 GCA_963651945.1 Eggerthellaceae bacterium
GATCGACGGGATGTGTCTTGACGGAGGTCGTGCGAATTAATTATCGAACAGAGTACGTTGGTATCGACACGCGACCTTCGCACATGACCGATGACCCCGACCGCCAACGACATCATCGACGTTCGAAGTCTGATAAGAAAGAGTTCGGGACGTGCCCGGAAGAAAGAGATGAGCGACCGACGGATGACGGTCGCTCTTTTTCGGACCTCAGGCGAGGGCGTAGACCTCGTTACCCTCGAAGTAAACGTATACGACGTTCGCCTCGCTGAAACCTATAGACCAGCGTGGACGAACATTTATATGGAAGGAGTTTATTCGTGAGTTTTGACGGGGCCTGTAGCTCAGCTAGGTAGAGCGCTCGACTCTTAATCGAGCGGCCAAGGGTTCGAATCCCTTCAGGCCCGCCACTTCTAAAAAATTCATGACCCTAGAGTATCCTGTCGCTCCGTTCCGGATTTGGACTAACAGGATGTAAAGATCATAATCCCCGCCGTTCCTGATCGTGACGACATAGGACTGTTCCTTGAGTACATTGCCGCCGACAAGGATCTCGGCCTTGACGACTATATCTAGTGGATCATAGGAACCGTCGAAGACATATTCGTATATCTTATAGCCAGACATGCCGGTGGACACCTCCTTGACGATACCTACCTTGATATCATTGACGTAGAACTGGATGTCGACGGTACCGTTCCAATCATTGTTGGCGTGCATGGTCAGCGTTGCGGAATTAACTCCATCCCCGACGAACGGGTCGTCATGTGCATTCAACTCACTGAAACTGATGAAGCCCCAACCGAATGCTATGACGACGACTGCGATCGCCAGGATAAGGAATGATGTACTGTCCTTCACGCTTCTAATGACGGGGATATGGGTTTATATTTTTAGTAAAATAATTGACTAAAATCTTTCACGGATTCGTATCCTAATCCCGACAACCTCTCCATGATTGTGGAAAACGCATTTTTCGCAATTGATAGGGCCCATAGTTGCATGAACGCAACCAATGATGGGCCCATGACCATGGTCGCAGGAACATCCCACATAGTGCGAAAATGACCATCCTATAATGGAAACGATTATATTAACAACGCATGTCCACGCATTATGCAGTTCAATACTGAGCCGATAGCGAACAGGGGATGGGGCTCCGTCCTGTTGTTCGGTATCCTGTCAATAATCCTCGGCATACTGTTCATAGCCATGCCGAAAGACAGTCTGAAGATTGTAGTGGTCATCTCAGGAATCTTCGCTATAATCATCGGACTTGCTAACACGTTCGAAGCAATGAACGAACTCGGAGACAAGAAGCTGAAACTTCTGCAGGCAGTCCTCCAGGTCGTATTGGCTATCGTGATGGTCGCGATACCGTTCATCAATATCGACATCCTGATGTACGTCATGGCAGCATACATGATCGTCTTCGGTATATGCGCACTCTTCGGTATGGATATACCCAACACGCCCATTGGCGGCTTTGCCAAGATCTTCGGTATCGTCACGATCATACTCGGTATCCTGATCGCCGTGTTCACCGGCCCTGCAGAGAACGTCATAATGATCATCACCGGTATCTTCCTCATCATATGCGGTGCATCCGCTTTGGTAGGAGCCATCCAGATCAGAAGCGCCGTACAGACGCTTCAGTGATCTATCTCGCCCTTCCCGCAAGGGAAGGGCCCAACACCCTTACCGCTATTCTTTAATCGATAACCAACATACATCTTTCAGAGATGATATTCTGTCTATGGTCACAATTGATACCTTCGCAACGGCCATGCTCACGGTGATGATACTCTTGCTGATCACATCGGTACCAACGATACTGATCACCGTCAGGGGTTCATCCAGGACCATAAAGAGATACATCATGCTCAGGTCCGTGGACAAGATCGGCGACGGCATACAGCCCCAGTTGGTCAATGAATGGAGTGCTGCGAGGACACCGATCGTATACATCTCGATAATAACCGAGGAGCTGGAGAAGCTCAGCGGTCTCAAGGATCTCACCACGCGGTGCATGTTGGCGATCCTGATATCCGTGATACTGTGGTTCTATCCCGGATACGACCCATCGTTACAGATCCCGGTGATCATCGCCGACATAATCTCCATACTCGCGATAATCTACGGAAGGTTCTACAGGTCCGTATATGAACAGGAGTACCTCAAGATACTGAAGGAGACCAGCGAGAAGGAGGAGCCCGGGGCCGCCGACGGTATGTACGGATGAGCATAACAATTTATTATCCCGCATCCCATACCATCGGACATGACAACAGTCATTCTGCATACCAATGTCGGTGACATCAGACTCATGATGTACAGGGACATGCCGATCACTGTAGGTAACTTCGTGAAACTCGCCAAAGAAGGATTCTATGACGGAGTCATCTTCCACAGGGTCATCGAAGGATTCATGATCCAGGGCGGAGACCCTACGGGTACCGGTATGGGCGGACCCGGCTACAACATCGAGGACGAATTCGTGAAGGGACACTCCAACACCAGGGGTACCATCTCCATGGCGAACACCGGACGTCCGAACACGGGTGGCAGCCAGTTCTTCATCAACACCGCCGATAACATGTATCTCGATTGGGATGACATGAGGACACCTTCGAAACACCCCGTATTCGGAGAATGTGCGGATAAGGAGAGTTACGAGAACGTATTGAAGATCGAGAGGTCCGAGACGGATTACAACGACAGACCCCTCGAAGAGAAGAAGATTATCTCGGTAGAAGTCATCGAATGATGTGATATCATGACCAGACATGTTATGGAAATACTTGGGATGTCCAAGGTGACGATAGAGGACGGCAAGGTCGTGGATGTGACCGAGCCTAAGGTCAAATATTGTCCCCTATTCAAGAAATACAACAACATAGATGAGATCAATTGTGATTCCGTAAGGAAGAACGTGGAGTATCGCATAGAGAAGTTCGGGATGTGCAACGAAAATAGGGAGACCAGGATGAAGGATTTCCTCAGCTTCGGCGTATCCGAGATGCTCAGCCTCGCACTGACAGAGCACATCATAGATGCCGCCGTGATCGCGGCGGACGGTTGCGGTACCGTCGTCCTCGACAATCCGGAGATCGTGCAGGGGATGGGCGGACGCATATCCGGGATAATCGAGACGGAACCCATCGAGAAGGTCGTGAACGACATCGGTGCGGACAGGATACTCGATCCCGCGACAGCGAAGATAGATCAATTCGAAGGTGTCGCCAAGGCGTATCGTATGCGCTATCACACCGTCGCTGTGACGGTCTCGAGTGCGAAGGATGCACAGGAGATCAGGGACAGCTTCGGTATGACCACGGTCATCATCGCCGTCCACACGACAGGGACATCCGAAAAGGATGCCAGAATAATGTTCGACACCTGCGACATCATCACATCCTGCGCCTCCAAGTATATCAGAGAGGTCGCGAAGGAGAAGGCTGTGCTCCAAGCGGGAACAAAGGTACCCGTGTATGCGGCATCCGAGATCGGTGCCAAGATCATGAAGGCGAAACTCGACCAACTGGGCAGGACACCCGATACGACGTTGGACGAGGATCCCGAACCGCTGATCTAAACCCTTTCCACGACAAGATGTGTCCCTGAACGAAGATATATCAGGGACACACCGACCTTTCTCAGTCTTCCCCTCAATATCTTATCGTTCGTGAGAACATACCCGCCCGTCCTCAGGGCGAGCTCTA
Source organism: Eggerthellaceae bacterium (assembly GCA_963651945.1). GTDB lineage: Archaea > Thermoplasmatota > Thermoplasmata > Methanomassiliicoccales > Methanomethylophilaceae > Methanarcanum. Next base: position 3,720 of record CAVJRF010000032.1, read on the forward strand.
TGACAGCATTGTCCCCCGTAGCCTCGGTCGGTATGATCTCGTACTTCCTTGCAAGCGTCAATGCGGCGCCCGCATATTTGTTATCGAGATGCTTCAATTCACCGACCAACGGTCCGGGGACGACGAATCTGACGTCTCCGAGCAGATTCTGCACGGAGAGGTCCAGATTCATCCTCATTTCAAAAGGCATGAGTAAGGCGTTTGTGTCCAATACGACGGTCTGCATGATCACAGCTCAACGATACCGTAACCGATGAGTCTCCATTTGTTGGAGATCCTTCTCGATATTGCTACCCTCTGACCCTCGGATACACATACCGGAATCTTCAGGACGACCTGGATCGAACCGCCCTTACCGCTCTTCACGATACCGACTGTCGTCGCCGTACCGATGGAGAGCATCAGAGGTTCGTTGCTCTTGATCTCGTCGACCTTCAGGTCCGAAGCGGAACCGACGACACGGTCCAAGAGCGTCGTCTTCATGTTGAAGTCGTGTACGACCGCAGGCAGGTGACCGGGTATACCGATCATCCTTCCGGTGAGACCGTCCGATTTCGTGATCGACGGATCGAGTGCGGTACCGATGGAGATGAGTCCTCCGGGCCTCACGGACTTGACGGACCTTCCGCCTGCGACCAGTGAGGTGACCTTCGTGGTTATCCTCTGATACACGTCCTTCCCGCCGACCTCGGTCTTGATACCGGGCACGATCTCGATCTCGTCACCGATGTTGAGCGTTCCCTGGATGAGCGAACCTCCGAGCACACCGCCCTTGAGGCTGTCCGGAACGGTACCGGGTGAGTTGATGTCGAACGAACGTGCGACATGCATCAGCGGTGTCGCCTCCGTATCCCTGTCGACGTGAGCGACTATGTGCTCCTCGATGGCCTCGATCAACATGTCGATGTTCACGCCTCTGTTGGCGGAGATGGGGATGACCGGCGCGTTCTCCGCTATGGTCCCCTTGACGAACTCCTTGATCTGTTTGAAGTTCTCGACCGCCTGTTCGCGTGTGACGATATCGATCTTGTTCTGAACTATGATGATCTTCTCGATACCCATGATGGACAATGCCATCAGGTGCTCCTTCGTCTGTGGCTGGGGGCACTTCTCGTTGGCTGCAACGAGCAGTATCGCACCATCCATCAGGGCCGCACCCGAGAGCATAGTCGCCATAAGGGTCTCGTGTCCCGGTGCATCGACGAACGATACCGACTGCAGATATTCTGTGTCGGAACCGCACTTGGGGCACTTGGGACTCGTTCCGTATGCTGATGATCCTTCGCAATTCGGACACTTGTAGAAAGCTACATCCGCATACCCGAGTCTGATGGAGATACCTCTCTTGACCTCTTCGGAATGACGGTCGGCCCACTCTCCGCTGAGAGCCTTGGTAAGTGTTGTCTTACCGTGGTCGACGTGCCCGATCATTCCGATGTTGATCTCGGGCTGCTTTTGTACTTTCATCAGTTCTCCGCGGATGCCTCAGCGGGAGCTGCGAGACAATCCTCGATGGACTTGGGTCCGTATTCTGCGACTACCATGTTGATCTGGACGATGGACTGTGAGATCGTTGCTCCGCGAACGGCGACTCTCTTCCTCTGTCCAGGGTATTTCTCGTGGAATGACTGACCGTCTGCCATGAGGAGCATTCTCCTCTTGTTACCGGGCATGTCGCGCCTCATAGGGACGCCTGTGTTGTCGCTTCCACCGGTGATCTTGAGCTTGTAACCGGGGAGACCCACGAAAATTCCGTCTACGATCTCTCCGATGTTTTTACCAATCAGAGAGTTCGCGTGGTGGCCTGACACGGCAACGTTGTATGATTTGCCTGTCTTTGCGTCATTGATGATTGTTTTAAAATCTACCATTTGAACACCTGTGGTTGCCGTTTATTATTATATTATTTATAAAGGTATCTGACTCCCCGATGCCGTCGACCGTAGGAAGATACCACATATGCCACGTGTAAACGGATAATCCGAACGATAAAAAGTGAAGGATGGCCGGCCTAAGCCGGCCTGGTTTGTAGATCTCAGTCCTTCTGTTTCTCGACACTCATGAAGGCGCAGACACATGCGATCACCATCATGATGAATGCTGCCATCCAGAGGGTCTTGAATGAGGATGCCTCAACGATAGGGCCGGAGATCAATGCGAGGATCGCACCACCCGCGAACGGGAAGAGGTTCAATGCCGCAGTGGATGTTCCGGCCATAGCGATGGGGTAGAGCTCCTTGATCTGAGCGTAAGACACAACGAAGAATCCACCGAAGAATCCGAAGAGGAAGTTGATGATGTATTGGAACGTCGTGTTGCTGACGAAGTCGGTATTGTCACCGGTGAGCCAGATCACTGCCCAGACGATCGTGTAAGCGACCGTACCGGCTATGATGACCTTCTTCCTCGAGTGGAGTACCTTATCGGATAGCCTTCCTGCCAACGGGCATCCCACGACCATTCCGATACCGACCATGGTGATGAACATCGCATATGTGCTGCTGTCCAATCCTCCGACCTCACTGTAGAACGATCCCGCCTGGGACGCCTGCCAGAGCATGATGGTTCCGTACATGAAGAAGAACCATATAGCCAGAGGCCAGAATTTCATTCCGCTCGTGAATGTAAGCTTGAGTGCCTCTTTCGTTCCCATCTTCGCGGATGTGGATTCCTTGATAGGCTCTCCCGTCTCGTCCGCGACGATCTCCTCGATTCCGGGAAGACCCATCTCGTTCGGGTGGTTCCTTACCAAGAACCATGTGAGGATACCGATCACAACGGTGATACCGGTGAGGATGAAGTACGTGTCAGCGAATCCGAGTCCCTGGATGAGCATGACCATCGGTGTCGCTGCCGCGATACCTCCCACGTTACCGACGAGAAGGAGTATACCGCTCATCGAAGCGAACTCGTTCTTCCTGAACCAGACGGCCAATACCTTCATGATCGGGATATAGATGACGGCCGCACCGATACCGATGATGAACTTACCTACCCACATCAGCGGATAACTCTTGATGGACTCCATCGACGATACCGCACACAACACCGAACCTGCTGCGAGCAGGAGGATGAATATGGTCGCGGCCTTCCTCGGTCCCATCTTGTCCGTGAGGACACCGCTCGGGATCTGCATCAATGTGTATGCCCATAGGTAGGCAGATGCCAACATACCGACCTCTGACTTGGTTATGTTGAACCAGTCCTGCATCTCGCCGGAGATGGCACCTCCTGTGGTCCTGTGGAAGTACACGAAGAAGTATGCTATCGCTAGTGTCACGAATACGACCCAGCGGTACTTCAGGACCTTTGCTTTTTTCTCTGCATCAATTGCCATGTTATTCCTCTGTCACGGGCAAAGACTTCGGAACAATATGGAGAATAGATTACGGTAAAGATGATATAATACATGATACGAACATGTTCGATTTCTTTATCAATTACATTTCACATACACGGTAACATGCATCAGGCCAAACTTCTGATCGATAGGAGGATCGACGGAAAATGTCCCGACGGGCATCCGTGTCATGCATTGTTACCCATATCGCCCTTCACGGATGGCAGGAAGGTGGAGATCATCCAATGCTCGTTCCTGAATGACGGCGCAGGATATTCCATGATCAAGATCGTCGATCCCACCAGGGAGTTGGACAAATATTGCGGTCCGACTCAGATGATCGATATGATGGGCGAGTGTTCCATAATCAAGACGGGGAACTGTCAGTATCTCGCCACCATACTGAACGTCAACTGCAGATTGGCCAAGATAGGTGCAGAATCCGGCTGTTTCATCACATCCGCCGTACCGAGGACGGACGACATCATAGAATGGGTCGTGCTGGCACCTAACAAGACGCTCGTCAAAGGTCTGATCAAGAGGATGCAGCATGAGGGATACGGCGTGGAACCGCTGTCATCCATGGACCTCAACATCGATTATACGCTCACCCCCAAACAAGAGGAGGTGTTGAAGTACGCATACGATAACGGGTACTACGACATACCCAAGAAGCTCACCACGGATGACCTATGCGAGAAGTTCGATTGCTCCAAGTCCACCATGTCGGTCATCATACGCGATGCCGAACGTAATGTGATAAAGTACTTCCTTGACATGGGTCAAGGAAGGATAAAGAATGGATGATAGGGGTGTCACCCCCTATCGTGGTTTATTTCCTCTTGTAGTTGACGATGGTGTCGACCATCGCGCGTACATTCTCCTGTTTGATCAATGCGGACATTCCGCATCCGGCGGATATGATGTTGAATCCTGCATCCGCACTGTGCAATGCCGCCGCCCTGACATCATCGGGTGTTCCCATGAGCAGGGGCTTGACCACACCGACGTTACCGACCAGTGCCGCCCTCTTGTCGGCGAGCTTCACGGCCTCGAACGAATCGGTCTTCTCCTCCAAGGAGCATGCCGTCGCACCGGAAGCGATCATGTTGTTCAGCATCGGCAGCATGTTACCGCAGATGTGAAGGATCTTCATGGTCTTCTTCAGTGGTGCATACACCTTCTTGAGGTTGGGGAGTGCGAACTCATCGAACATCTCCGGCGGGATCATATCCCATGACGCGGTAGGCTCCGACATCTGGATACTGTCGATACCGATACCTTCCACATACTCCAACCACATCTTCTCGTAGTCACCGGCATAGTCTGCGAACTTCTTCGCAAGATCCGGCTCCGTTATCGTCCAAAGGATCAGATTCTCCGTTCCCACGAGATGTCCTGCGATCGTGAACGGTCCTGTGACACCAAGCAACGTGGGCAGGTCCTCCTTCCTGTCCCTGATGATGATGTTCGCCGATTCTATGATGGCCTGGTTCCTAGGGAGCTTCAGCATCTCCTCGGGGCTCATGAGCTCGAGGTCCGCATCGAAGTTGTCCTTGAATGGGTTCGTCTTGACCATCGGGGTCGAGTTCTTCTTACCGAAATCGATCTTGCATCCGAGTGCCTCCGCCTCATATGTGAGACAGTACGGTACCCTGACCGACTCCAATCCGAGGAATTCGTACGCGCCCAATGCGATCTTGGCCATCTGCTTACCGTCGTGGTGTGCCTCCGGCCACCATGCTCCCACATGGTCCATGAGTTCAACAGTTGCTGTCGTGGTCATACCGCAGACCGGTGGTCTGTCGGTCTCTTCGCAGTGCATCGCCTGGAAGAATCTCTCTCTTGGTGTTATTCCCAATTAACTCACCTCAATCAACTGTTCCTAAAGTCTTTGCCCATAGAACAAATCGGTCGGTGAGATTATAATGTGTTACACGAACATGTTCGAAATTCGTATTTTGAGGGGGATCACATTCCCCAGAACGGATCCGACTTCCTCTTGATCTCGAGATACTCCTGCAAGGCCATCTTCTCGTCCTCATTGAGGTCGGCCGTCCTCTGCAGTTCCTTGATCGACGATTCCAACAATTCCACGTAGATGATGTCCTCGACATCTATCTGTCTTCCAACGGTCACACCGTCGATGGCCATGGCGACCTCGTCACCCTGTGAGGCATCCTTCAGGACATCCTCTCCGTCACGGAGACTCCTCACCCTGCCTGCATCGGAACCGTCCTTCTTGATCAATCTCAGATTGGCCCTGACCTTACCGGCGAGGACACGTACACCGACGATTGCGGGTTTGGTCGCATGGAACACACAGTTGGGCATGATCATGAACTTCGCAGGGAACGGCATCTCCATCCTCTGGTCCGCATCCTTGGCCCTCTTGGCCTCGTCCACCCATTCCTGATATTCTTCTATAAGACGGTAGACGACCTGATTGGAGAACATCCTCACGCCTGTGTTGGATATCTCCGATTCGGCCTCCTTCGATACGTTGGCGTTGAAGACCAACATCACCCTGTTCATGGGATCCGTGAATGCGGCGGTCTCCACCACATCCCTCCTCGATACCTCACCGACACCGTACTTCCTGATCGGGATGCCTGCGGCCTTCGCCTCGAATGCCAAGGCCTCCAGCGAACCGATGGCATCGGCCTTGATGGTGATACCCTGATCCTGAACCTCGATCTTCACGGATGCCTCCTCGGTCATCTCCTTGATGGAGGGATCCTTCTCGTTCTTGACCACCCTTATGGGAGCACCGGCGATGACCCCCTCCATGTTCTGACATGACAGTTTGACACCTGCGGCCGCATGCAATTCGTTGACGGAATCGAAACGGTCCCTGGGATCCCTTATCTCGTCCAATGGTTTCGGTTTGAGGATGGCCTTCACCCTCGTGACCACGGGTGCACCCCTGGTACCGAGTGCCACGGTGTCACCCTTCTTGAGCACACCGTCGTAAAGGATCATATCCAATGTCTTACCGAGTCCCTTCTCCTCCTTGATCTCCAGGATGGTACCCCTTCCGGGTCCCTCGGCCTTGGCCAACTGCGATTCGAGGAAACGCTGGGCGAGACCTATGAGCATCAGCAATAGATCGGGGACACCGATACCCTCTTTGGCGCTTATCGGTACCAATGCCACGGTCTTGGTGAAATCATCGATCCTGTCGTACCTGTCGGAACTTATGCCGTGGACGGAGAGATCCCCCATTATGGAATAGAGCCTCTCCTCGAATGCCGCTACGGTGTGCGCCTGCTGCTTCTTCTCGTTGAGGACGAACGGAGCATCCTTCTCCGCGATCCAACCCTGGATCGTATCGACCTTGTTGAGTGCTATGATGAATGGCGTCTTGTACTGTCTCAGGATCTTTATCGATTCGATCGTCTGAGGCATTATGCCTTCCCTGATGTCTATGACGAGAACGGCGATATCGGCCAATGAACCTCCCCTCGCCCTGAGTGTGATGAACGAGTGGTGTCCCGGCGTATCGATGAACAGCAATCCCGGTACGTCGAACTTCTTCTTCCCGATGAGCGGTCCGCATACCTTATAGATATGGTCTATCGGGACCTCGGTGGCACCGATGTGCTGCGTGATGGCCCCTGCCTCTCTGGCTTGAACGGATGTCCCTCTTATCGCATCCAACAGTTTCGTCTTACCATGATCGACATGTCCCAACACACTCACAACAGGTTGCCTGATTGCCATAGAATCACCTAGCACCCAAGGTTATGTGCTCACATAATATAGGCGTTTGGGAATTCGTCACTGGATTATCAGTGAATATATCGGGCCAGTCGGCCCAAGGTCCATCTTCGGATACGATGTTCATCGTTGGAACAGCCGTTCACGATGAATGTGATGAGGGTGCTCTCAGATCCATCTTCGATAATACCCGAGTTTGACAGTTAGAGCGTAAAGCGATCCTGAGGCGTTCTTGTTATTCCGGATTGCTGGTAAAGAATCATAAGTGGTCACGGGTTGT
>CAVJRF010000033.1:0-10485 GCA_963651945.1 Eggerthellaceae bacterium
GTGGCAGGGAGAATAGTGCTACCATGATGTAACCATACAATCCCGAAGTTTTAGGACGTGACGCGCTGATCGCATTCATCAAGGAGAATCCGTCATCGGCAGATGATTGTGCGTATCTGTTGTCGATAATAAGGTACATCGAGAGGGTCGGCGATCATGCCTGTAAGATCGCCGAGAAGGTCACCTACATGGTGACGGGATTCCACACCGTCATCGCATGATGGGATCGGCGCACGGAAGTGCGTCCTTCCCGTTTTATTTTCGATCAAGATATCGTATAACAAAGATTGGTAATGAGTGACCGACGGGATGCCCCGTCGATAATCCCATCATTCCTTGGTGAGACGTTTGAGGTTTTCGATCGCATTCGAGTCACCTTGATCGGCTGCCATCCTATACCATTCGACAGCTTCCTCAAGTGATTTTTCGATACCTTTCCCGCTCTCATACATCACGCCAAGATTGTACTGCGCATACAGCATCACATTGTTCTGCTGCCAATCTGAACCATTTTGCAGCTTTTTCATAGGACTGTTTGACACCTATTCCATTCTTATACATCATGCCGAGAATGGATTGTGAATATGCATGGCCCTGTTTAGCCGACAACCTGTGCCATCTAACCTCCTCATCATATGTTTCCTCTATGCACAATTCACACTCATACATCCAGCCGAGACCGCGCTGCGCTTTCGCATTACCTTGTTCTGCTGCCAATTTGAACCATTTTGCAGCTTCTTCATAGGACTGTTCGACACCATTTCCATTCTTGTACATCCAGCCGAGATTGTACTGTGCATACGCATTACCTTGTTCTGCTGCCAATCTGAACCATTTTGCAGCTTCTTCATAGGACTGTTCGACACCTCTTCCATCCTCATACATCACGCCGAGAATGCACTGTGCACCCGCATTACCTTGTTCTGCTGCCAATCTGAACCATTTTGCAGCTTCTTCATAGGATTGTTCTACGCCATCTCCGTTGTAGTACGCCTCACCTTTCTCAAAAAATTCCTCAGCACTGTGTTGTTCCATCTCGGGCATCCATCACACCACACGATAATCTCGATTGGATCTGACAACGGAATGCGACTATAAAGCGATGTTTACAATGTGAATTTCCGATGACGGCAGTCAAAACATAGCACTCAGCATTCGACAGGACATGCGGACTCAAACACCGGAGCTTGTCCATATGTATCGGGATCCGATTCTACATCGACGTTCGGATCCAATTTTGCTAATGAAGAAAAAGGGGATCGGAGGATGATCATTCATCCTCGATCTCTATGATGTTCCTCTCCAGGAGATCTGAGAGTTTAATGTCGCTGAGATAATCGTTGATCATCCCATCGAGTTCCTTCCAGATGGGTAATGTCTTGCATGTGGAGCTGCGTTCGCAGACCACATCCGGATCGAGACATGAAACCGTCAATATGGGCCCTTCGGCCACGTTGATGATGTCCGATACGGAGCATTCGTCCGGGGATACGGCGAGTTCGTAGCCGCCACCCTTACCGTGGATGGCGGTCACGAACCCTGCCTTCGTGAGCTGTGGCATGATTGATTCGAGGTACTTGAGAGATATGCCCTGATCGCTGGCGATCTGTTTCAGCGGGACCTTCTTCCCGGGATTACTTGCTAATTCGATCATCACACGCAATGCATATCTTCCTTTAGTCGAAACAATCGCGTTCATCGCTCATTCCTCGAACAATGCTGTCGAGAGATACCTCTCTCCCGTATCCGCCATAATGGCGACGATGTTCTTACCTTTATTGGCAGGATCCTTCGCCAGCTCTATGGCGGCCCATGTCGTGGCACCGGACGAAATGCCTACGAGGAGACCCTCCTTCTTTCCGACGAGTCTTCCCGTCCCGAAGGCATCCTCATCCTTCACCGCGATGATACGATCGTATATGTTCCGGTCGAGCGTGTCGGGGACGAATCCCGCACCGATACCCTGGATCTTGTGCGCTCCGGTCTTCCCTTCGGAGAGAAGGGGTGAACCTTTGGGTTCGACGGCAACGATCTCCACGTTCGGATTCTTCTCCTTGAGATATTTCCCGACCCCGGAGAGCGTTCCGCCCGTACCCACGCCGGCGACGAAGATGTCCACCTTCCCGTCGAGATCCCTGTAGATCTCCGGGCCTGTGGTCCTGTAATGGATGGCGGGGTTCGCCGGGTTGACGAACTGACCGGGGATGACCGCATTGGGTATCTCCTTCGACAGTTCCTCCGCCTTGGCTACTGCCCCTTTCATTCCCTTCGCACCTTCTGTGAGCACAAGTTCAGCACCGTATGCCTTGATCAGTTTCCTGCGTTCGACGGACATGGTCTCGGGCATCACGATTATCGCCCTGTATCCGCGTGCGGTAGCGATGGAGGAGAGTGCGATACCGGTGTTACCCGATGTCGGCTCTATGATCACCGAATCCTCCTTCAGTATGCCTCTCTCCTCCAGGTCGTCGATCATCGCCTTGGCGATCCTGTCCTTGACGGATCCGGCGGGGTTGAATGCCTCGACCTTACCGTAGACCTTGGCATCCAATCCCAGATCCTTCTCTATATTCGTCAACTCCACCAAAGGCGTGTTGCCGATGGTCTCATCTATTGTTCTATATAGCATGTTTATTCGCCTTCTACTGCTTTGAAACCGTTCCTCAGGTCCTCGATGATATCGTCGATGTTCTCGGTACCGATAGAGAGACGGATCGTGTTCGGTTTGATTCCACAATCCAAGAGTTCCTTCTCGTCCAACTGCGAGTGCGTCGTCGATGCGGGGTGTATCACGAGTGATTTCACATCCGCGACGTTCGCAAGGAGTGAGAAGAGTTTCAGTGATTCCGTGAACTTCTTGGCCTTCTCGGCACCGCCCTTGATCTCGAATGTGAAGATCGAGCCTGCACCGTTGGGGAAATACTTGTCATAGAGTTCCTTCTGTTCGCCTGTCGAGAGCGAGGGGTGGTTGACCTTCTCGACATCGGGGTGTCCGTTGAGGAATTCGACGACCTTCAACGCATTCTGTACCTGACGCTCCACACGGAGGGACAGTGTCTCCAATCCGAGCAGGAGGAGGAACGAGTTGAACGGTGAGATCGTCGCACCCTGATCCCTCATGAGCGTGGTGCGGATCTTGGTCACGAAGGCCGCCTTGCCGACAGCATCCGTGAACACGACACCATGATACGAGGGGTTGGGTTTCGAGAGCGTGGGGAACTTATCGTTCTGTGCCCAATCGAAGTTACCGCCGTCGATGATGACACCGCCCATCGCCACTCCGTGTCCGCCGATGAACTTGGTCGCCGAATGCACCACGATGTCAGCCCCATGCTCGATGGGTCTGAGGAGGTATGGTGACGTGAACGTGCTATCGACGATCAGCGGGATCCCATGCTTGTGGGCGACAGCAGATATCGCCTCGATATCGATGACATCGGAGTTGGGGTTGCCCAAAGTCTCGGCGTAGAGTAGTTTGGTGTTGTCCTTGATCGCTCTCTCGAAGTTCTTCGGATCCGAGGGATCGACGAACGTCGTCTCGATCCCCTGTTCTCTGAGTGTGTTGGCGAACAGATTGTACGTTCCGCCGTATAGGTTGGTGGACGATACTATATGGTCGCCGGCGAGTGCGATATTCTGGATCGCGTATGTGATCGCAGCAGAACCGGTCGCTGTCGCCAATGCAGCGACACCGCCTTCCAAAGCGGTCATCCTCTCCTCGAACACGCTCGAGGTGGGATTCATCAATCTTGTATAGATGTTACCGGGTTCGGCTAGAGCGAACCTTCCTGCTGCCTGTGCCGAGTCCTTGAAGACATATGATGTCGTCATGTAGATCGGTACCGCACGTGAATCCGTTGACGGATCTGGCTCTTCTTGTCCTGCATGGACCTGCAAGGTCTCGAATCTGTAGTTCTGCCCTGTCATGCTATCACTGAAACATGCTACGCATGGGTGGTATATAACACTTACCTACCATGTTGATAGGTAAATACAAATACTCCGAACGGATAAGCTCATTCCGAGGAGAAAGATGCCGATCAAGATACCCGAAGGACTTCCCGCATTCGCCGCATTGGAGAATGAGAACATATTCGTCATGGACGGAGACCGTGCTAGGACACAGGATATAAGGCCCTTGGATATCGCGATATTGAATCTCATGCCCACGAAGGTGGAGACCGAGATCCAACTGTTGAGGCTGCTCAGTAACACGCCCCTTCAGGTGAATGTCGATCTCATCATACCATCGACACACGAATCCAAACATACCTCTGTAAGTTATCTTACAAGATTCTACAAGAGATTCTCTGATGTGGAGGACCGCTACTATGATGGAATGATCATAACCGGTGCCCCGTTGGAGGATATGAGGTTCGAAGAGGTGGATTATTGGGAAGAGATGTGCAGGATCATGGATTGGACGAAGGAACATGTCTGGTCCACGATGTACATCTGCTGGGCATCCATGGCCGGATTGTATCATCATTACGGTATACAGAAGCAGAGCCTCCCCAAGAAGAGGTCCGGTATCTTCGAGTACAGGAATGTGATCGAGACGGAACCGTTGATGAGAGGTATCGATCAGAATCTGAAGATACCCCAGTCAAGGCATGCTACCATCCTCGCTTCGGACATAAGGGCCAACCCAAGATTGAACATCCTGGCGGAATCGGCCGACGGTGACACAGGCATTGTGGTATCGGACGACGGACAGATCTTCATCACCGGTCATCTGGAATACGACAAGCTCACGCTTGCCAACGAATACTCCAGGGACCTGGACAGAGGATTGAATCCTGAGAAACCGGAGAACTATTTCCCCAACGATGACGAGAGGTACGACCCGATTATCACCTGGAGAAGCTATTCCACACTGATCTTCACCAACTGGCTGAACTATTATGTCTACCAACAGACACCCTATGACATCAGGGACATCGGTAAGAAAGGAACAAAGAGATGAAAGAGATGGAACAGATTTTTTTCGACAACGCATCGACGACGAAGATGAAAGAAGAGACACTGAATGCGATGTTGCCGTATTTCATCGAGAAGTACGCCAACCCATCGAGCATCCATGGTATGGCCAAGGAACCCAGGGCGGCCGTTGAGGAGGCAAGGGCGACGATCGCCAAGGTGATCAATGCCGATCCCAAGGAGATCTACTTCACATCGGGCGGAACAGAGTCCGATAACTGGGCATTGATCTCCGGTGCGCACATGAATGCCAAGAAAGGTAAGCACATCATCGTCTCATCCATCGAACATCATGCCATCATCGAGACTGCGGAATATCTCGAGAAGGAAGGATTCGAGGTCACACGTCTCAAGGTCGACGAGGACGGTCTCGTGGATCCCAAAGAGCTTGAATCCGCCTTAAGGGATGATACGATCCTCATCTCGGTCATGACGGCGAACAATGAGATAGGTACGATCGAACCGATAGCCGAGATAGGCAGGATCGCCAGGGAGAAAGGTATCCTGTTCCACACTGATGCCGTTCAGGCCGTAGGTCACATACCGATCGATGTGAAGGAGATGAATATTGATCTCCTCAGTGCCAGCGGACACAAGTTCGGCGGACCAAAAGGAATCGGATTCCTGTTCATGAGGAAGGGTGTCAAACTTCCCCCGTTCATCCACGGTGGTGCCCAGGAGAACGGCGAGAGGGCAGGTACCACCAACGTCCCCGGTATCGTCGGTATGGGCAAGGCGTTGGAACTCGCCGCGGAGAACATGGAGAAGAACACGGAATATCTGATCAAGCTCAGGGACCACTACATCGAGCGTGTAGAGAAGGAGATACCGTTCTCCAAGCTCAACGGTCACAGGACGAAGAGACTTCCCGGCAATGCGAACTTCTCGTTCAAGTTCGTGGAGGGTGAGTCGTTGCTCATGCTGCTCAACATGAACGGCATCTGCGTATCGACGGGTTCGGCATGCGCATCGGGATCATTGGATCCATCGCACGTGCTGCTCGGTATCGGTCTTCCCCACGAGATCGCTCACGGTTCCGTTAGAGTGTCGATCTCCGAGGAGAACACAATGGCAGACATCGACCGTGCCGTCGATGTGTTGAAATCATCGTTGGAGAGGCTCAGATCGATGTCACCGTTGTATGAGGATTATCTTAAGGAACAATGAAAGGAGGCGATTGGAATGTATGACGCGAATTACAGCGAGAAAGTGATGGATCATTTCATGAATCCGAGGAATGTGGGAGAGATCGAGAACGCATCAGGTGTCGGTACCGTCGGTAATGCGAAATGCGGCGATATCATGAGGATCTACCTCGACGTCGATGATAACGGCATCATCAGAGATTGCAAGTTCAAGACCTTCGGTTGCGGTGCGGCCGTTGCGACCAGCAGTATGGCGACGGAGATGGTCAAGGGTAAATCCATACAGGAAGCGCTCAAGATCACAAACAAGGCCGTCATGGAAGCTCTTGACGGGTTGCCGGTCGTGAAGATCCACTGTTCACTCCTTGCGGAGGAAGCGATCCATGCCGCGCTTTGGGATTATGCGGAGAAGCATAACATCAAGATAGAGGGTCTTGAGAAGCCAAAACACGACATAAACGATTGATTTCAACGGGCCTTCGGGCCCTTCTATTCCTCCGTTCCGTACGAAGGGACTGTTGGATTATACAGCCAACTTATTATACACATCACAATATGGTACACTCATTGGGAGCGAAGGCTCCGGGATGTGTAACATGATCCATTTCATAGGTGCCGGACCCGGTGATCCGGAATTGATAACGATAAAAGGACGCAGACTGATCGATGAGGCCGACGTGATAATCTATGCGGGATCCCTGGTCAACCCAAAGGTCCTGGATGGTCATAAGGAATCGGCGAAGATATACAACAGTGCCCTGATGGACCTTGATGAGGTCTCGCGCATAGAGATCGAGGCTGCGAAGAAAGGTCTGAGCGTCGCCCGTGTACACACAGGTGACCCGTCCATCTACGGTGCGATCCGCGAGCAGATGGATCTTTTGGAGAAGGAAGGCATCGAATTCGATGTCATCCCCGGAGTGAGCTCATTCGTAGCCACGGCAGCGGTACTGAAGAAGGAGTATACATTGCCCGACGTCAGTCAGACGGTCATCCTCACGCGTATGGAGGGCCGTACGCCCATGCCTCCGAAGGAGAAGTTCATCGATCTTGCGAAGCACAACTCATCGATGGTCATCTTTCTGAGCGTGAGCTTCATGGACGAGCTCTGCAGGACACTCATCGAAGGCGGTTATTCTCCCGATACTCCGGTCGCAGTGGTCTACAAGGCCACATGGCCCGAGCAGAAGATCGTCATCGGTACGCTGACGGATATGCCGAAGAAGGTCAAGGATGCGGGTATCGAGAAGACGGCACTCACTGTCGTAGGCGGATTCCTCGGCGATGAGTACAGCCTTTCCAAATTGTATGACAAGCACTTCACGACGGAATTCCGCAAAGGGGTGGAATGATGGGCGTACTGAAGGTCATCGGATTCGGACCCGGTAGCAAGGAGGACATGTCCCTGAGGGCGATACAGGCTCTCGAGACGGCCGATCTGATCATGGGGTACACCACGTACGTGAAGATCCTGAAGGAGATATTCCCGAACAAGGAGTTCAAATCCACCGGTATGACGCACGAGGTCGACCGTTGCAGAGCGGCATTGGAGGAAGCGAAGGATAAGACCGTTGCTCTGGTCAGCAGCGGGGATTCCGGCATCTACGGTATGGCATCGATCACGTATCAGGTGGCATCACAGATGGGTTCCGATGTGAAGATAGAGGTCATACCCGGCATAACTGCGGCATCATCCGCGGCATCGCTGTTGGGCGCACCGCTCACACATGACACCGCATTGATCAGTCTCTCCAACTGCCTCACGCCGTGGGATGTCATAGTCAAGCGTCTCGAGGTCGCTTCTTCGAGTGATATGGTCATCGCACTCTACAACCCGAGGAGCAAGGCACGTCCCGACGTCCTTGCGGAAGCGGTCGATATAATCTCAAGATACAGACCTTCGACAACAATAGTCGGCGTAGCTAGGAACATCGGAAGGGATGATCAGAGTTCATATTGCACCACATTAGGTGAATTGGACTGCGAAAGCATCGATATGTTCTGCACACTGATCATCGGTAATTCCAAGACGTTCGTTGAGAATGGCAGGATGATCACGCCCAGAGGCTACGACATCGAATGAGAAGGGCTCACACCCTTCTCGTCCTTATCAGATGCAGGTTGATCAGGAAGAATGCGACCATATAGACCATGAGCGCGACGAACACCAGCCATGGGAAATCCGCACCGAGCGATGTGGCCCTTATCAGATCGCTCGAGTATGTCAACGGTATCATGTACAATATCGCCTGGAAGACCGGCGGTAATGATGCCGTGGAGAAGAACGTACCGCAGAGGAACGTCATCGGAAGGATGATGAGCGTATTGAACAACGACATCCCCTGATGCGATTTGACCACCAATGCTGCGGTCTCCCCGAGGAAGGAGAACGTTATGCACGAGAGCAGGACCATCAGGAAGAAACCGGGTGTGGGCGTGAGACCTACATCCAATATCAGTCCGATGACGAAGATCGTGAGACTGCTCATCAACCCCCTCACCGTCCCCAAGACGGCCTTGCCCAACACGATCGAGGAGTAATGTATCGGACACATCAACATCTCGTCGAAACTCTTGTAGTACAATCTCTGAACGTTCATCCTGGTCGAGGTGGATGCGAACGATGATGACAGTGTGGACAATGCGACTATACCGGGTATGATGAATGATATGTACTCTATCTCGTGTCCCGCATATTCTATCGTCGCGGATCCTCCCAATCCGTACCCGAATGCGATCAGATACAGGATAGGACTCATCAGACTCATCAGGACGATGTTCAGGATGTTGTGTCTCATGAAGGCAAGGTCGGCCCATGATACGTAGTAGATCTCCTTCAGACGTGTGAACATCACTGATCACCTACCGAATTGCCTGTGAGTCTGACGAAGCAGTCCTCGAGATTGGTCCTTCTGATCACGACCTCCACATCATCGGAAGTGGAGGATGAGAATCTGTTCGCCTCTTCCCTGTCCTTGAAATAACTGTATTCGGTGTGACCGTCGTGGTATTTGCATTCGACGGCTATCTTGCCGACCGTCTCGCATAGATTCCTGGGGGTGTCGAGGGCGATGATCTTCCCTCTGTCGATGATCCCCACCCTGTCGCAGAGATTCTCCGCCTCCTCGATGTAATGGGTGGTGAGAATGATCGTCGTACCGTCATTGTTCAGTTTACGGACGAGATCCCATAGTCCTCTTCTCGCCTGTATGTCGAGACCCGTGGTCGGTTCGTCGAGGAAGAGTATCTTGGGCTCATGGATCAACGCGGCGATTATCGCGACACGTTTCTTCCATCCGCCGGAGAGCGAATCGACAGTCCTGTCGAGGTAATCGCCGAGCGATACATAATCCACAAGTTCCTGTATCCTCGCGTTCCTCTTGGAACGGGGGATCATATGCAACATCGCATGATGTACCAGATTCTCGCGGACGGTGAGGTCCTTGTCGAGACTGATGTGCTGCTGTATGACACCTAGGCGGCCCTTGGCCTCGTTCGATTGTCTGATGAGATCCATCCCGTCGATGGTGACGGAACCCTCATCCATCATCGTCAATGAAGAGATCATCCTGACGGTAGTAGTCTTGCCGGCACCGTTCGGACCTAGAAGGCCGAACATCTCGCCCCTCCTTATGCTGAGATCGATGTGATCCACCGCAGGCTTACCGTTGAATCTCTTGGTGATGCCTTTGGCTACGATGATGTTATCCTCGATCTCTTCGGGTGTCATGTGATGCGTTTGATACCTTCTGCACGTATATTATGGTTTACTGGTTATGGATTTCGTATCATGTCGATGGTCGATATCGGTGATGGGGCGATCATTCGACCCATTCCTTCAGCCAATCGATGATGCTGACGATCCTGATCCCGTCGATATCATCTAGGATGTATCTGTCATAGGTTATCACAGTCTTGGGATAGTTGTCGGATATCTGTCTTAACGGCCTAAGTTCCCTTTCTCTTGTCACCTTGTCGCCTATATTCATGCAGACCTGGAAGTATGATGGTTTGTCCAATGGGTTCACCATGAAATCAACCTCATATCTACCCACGGCACAGACACATGCGTTCCCGTATCTGTAGATCAATTCATTATAGACCACATTCTCGAGGATCCCGTTCATATCGTCCTCTCTGAACGTACTCAGATAATTCCTGATGCCAAGATCCTGGGCATAGAACTTGTCCTGAGTCGTCAGATACTCCAAGGTCTTCAGATCCATACGTTTCGCACGTAATGCAATGAATGATTCTTCGATCAACAGTTTCCCAATAGCGTGGACTATCGATGGTCACTGAGGATTCTTGCGGGGTCTTCCCGGACCCCTCTTCGGGGGCAGCTTGGGCATGAGGTCCA
>CAVJRF010000034.1:0-10031 GCA_963651945.1 Eggerthellaceae bacterium
TTTTGTTGTGGTAAACTCTAATCGTCGACCACACATTTTAATTGGGGACGTTTTAATAGATCACCTAGGAGTGACGAATGTGCCAATGCATTTGGTGTGAGGACATCAGTTTAAATATAAGCACACTTTCGCGGATTTGACGCAAATGCGTCATAAGCCGCATCCACGTAAATCGAAAAGGACTTTTTTCTGGTGCCTGGAAACAGTGTAATCGGCGAGGTGTTACATATGATGGACCAGAGATTACCATGGAGTAAGAAAGAAGGATTGCTATACGGGAGCGTCATCGCACTCATAACATGTATCGTGATGATAACCTTCAATGTGATCGTGAACAACGGGTTCGATCTCGAGATATTGGGAAGATCGATGCTGGCATTACCTTTGGTATGGTTGGCGGCAATGTTATTGATGTCATTCGTCGTCGGACGTATCGCGACGATGGTCGTATCGAAGTTCGCAGGACCGAATGATGGATTCTATGCGAGGATCACTTTCAACATCATAGCATGTGTGCTCATGATGTCCGCCTGCATGACGATAATCGGTCCGTCGATAAGGTATGTGATCCAAGGGGAATCGCTCGTCGAGGTGTTCCAACAATGGCCTATAGCTTGGCCCAGGAACTTCTGTGTCGCATTCTGGTGCGAGATGCTCTTGGCACAACCTATCGCCAGGGCGTTGATGAAGCATATACACGCACGCAACGGATCCGATGTTCAGGCAACAATCGAACAACACGGTTCCGAAGTGAAGAATTGAATCAGGAGAGAGGGATCATCCCTCTCCTATGAGAAAGGTGATGGGGTGTTCCCCATCATTCACTGCTCGATGACTACCAGGACATCATCGATCTGGAGTGTGTCCACGGCCTTTCCGTCGAGCATGAGTCTCTTTTCGAAGTCGAGATATTCTGCCGGGACCTCGATGGTCCTGTCATCCACATCGATCGCGATCGGACCGTTCTGAAGCTTTTCGGCGACATCCTTCGGTTCCATATTTGTGATCGCGGCGACCACGGCCTTCGCATCCGCCTTGAATGCGGGTCCGAGTTTCGCATGTACCGGTTTCACCACGGTGTATTCCTCGGTGAGGTCGGCCTTCTCGACGAACTGCAGATCCTTCGCCTTGATCGTCTCCATGATATCGGATCTGGCGGGTTCGAGGATCTTCGCGGACTCACCGATCAGCTGTACGAGCTGGAGCTCTGCGTTGAGTGCGATCTTCTTCTCGGATTTCCATCCGCGGATGGCGGCGATGACATCCTTGAGCGATTCTCCGACCTTCTCCGCATCGTCGTCGATTATGATCGGCTCGGGCCACGGGGCGAGGTGGATACTCTTGACACCCTCGAATTTGAGGAAATGCTCCTGGTAGACATCCTCTGTCACGTGGGGCATGAACGGTGCGAGCAGTTTGATGGCACCGAGGAACACATTGTACAATGTGTACTTCACAGCATCATCGTTCCTTGTCTTGACCATCTCCACGTAGTGGTCCGCGAACTCATGCCATATGAAGTTCTCGATGTCCCTCATCGCCTTGTCGAACGTGTAGCTCTCGAGGTATTCCGTCACTGATTCCACCGTCTTGGAGTATCTGCTGATGATCCATCTGTCCGAGGGTCTGAGGTCCTTGCACTCGGCCGGTTTGCAGTCGAGGAATCTGCTGATGAACTGTCCGATGTTGAAGACCTTGTTGCACAGCTTCCTTCCTCTGATGACATCCTTCTCCCTGAACGCATGGTCGATACCGAGCGAACATGTCGCCGCATAGTATCTGAGTGCATCCGCACCGTACTGTTCGAGGATCGGTATCGGATCGATGACATTACCGATCGATGTGTGCATCGGCGTTCCATCCGGTGCCATGATGAATCCGTGGATCATGATGTCCTTCCACGGGATCTCGTTCTTGATCTGGTGACTCCTCAGTATGGTGTAGAATGCCCATGTCCTGATGATATCATGCGACTGGGGTCTCATCGACATCGGATAGAGCTTCTTGTGGAGCTCATCATCCCTTCCCCAGTATGTGTTGTACAATGCCGAACCGGATGAATCCATCCATGTGTCGAACACATCCGTACAACCCACGAACTCTGTGCATCCGCATTCGGGACACTTATCCACAGGAGCCTTATCCTCTGTGGGATCGCAGTAGCACATCTCCTTCGTGGCGCATACCGCATGTCCGCACTTCTTGCACTCCCATATCGGGACGGGTGTCGCGAAGATACGCTGTCTTCCGAGGACCCAATCCCACTGGAGCGAGTTGGTCCAATCCTGCAGCCTGATCTTCATGAATTCGGGGAACCATTTGATCTCGTCGGCCCTCTTGAGTACCTCGTTCCTGAACTCGAGCGTCTTGAGGAACCACTGCGGCACCTGGAGGTACTCGATGGGCGAGTGGCATCTCCAACAGATGGACACCTGCTGGGGGTTGTCCTCCTGTTTCACCAATATGCCCTGTGCCTTCAGATCCTCGATGGATGCTTCGCGCGCCTCGAGGACGGTCATACCCGCATACTTGCCTGCGAGCTCGGTCATCCTTCCGGATTCGTCGATACCCTTCTCGAGTTCGAAGTGATATTTCATGACCCATTCGAGATCGTCCTTGTCACCGATGGTACATATCATGACGTTACCGGTACCGTATTCCATCTTGACCTTGGGGTCGGAAATGACCTTCACGTGCCTTCCGAAGAGAGGTGTGATCAATTCCTTCCCTATGAGGTGCTGTTTCTCCTTGTCGTCGGGGTGTACTGCCACCGCTTTACACGTGCAGAGGAGTTCCGGCCTCGTTGTCGCAATAAGTACGAAGTCATCCTCCTTGCCTCCGGCAACCTGGAATTTGATGTAGTTGAGCTTGTTGACGTTGTCCTTGTACTCCACCTCTGCATCGGCGAGTGCGGTCATACATCCGGGACACCAGTTGACGGGATAGTTGCCCTTGTAGACGAGTCCCCTGTTGAAGAGTTCCACGAACGAGAGCTGCGTGATCCTCCTGTAATAGGGAGCATCGGTCTGATAGTAGATGCTGGGGTCCATGGACTCGCCGAGCATCTCGAACTCGTGCGTCATCTGTCCGATCTTCTCGTTGGCGAATTCCTCGCACAGCTCCCTGTACTTCTTCCTTGGCGTATCGAGTTTCGTGATGTGATATTTCTTCTCGACCCTGACCTCGATCGGAGTACCGTTGACATCGAAACAGAGCGGGAAGAACACGTTCATTCCCTTCATCCTTCTGTAACGTGCTGCGAAGTCGATCAGTGAGTAACCCGTGGCATGGCCCAGATGGAGCGTACCGGATGCGTAT
This sequence comes from Eggerthellaceae bacterium, assembly GCA_963651945.1. GTDB lineage: Archaea > Thermoplasmatota > Thermoplasmata > Methanomassiliicoccales > Methanomethylophilaceae > Methanarcanum. Next base: position 3,319 of record CAVJRF010000034.1, read on the forward strand.
CTCGGAGGATTGTCTATGCTGTAGACCTCCTTCTCCGATTTAGGATCGAAACGATAGATCTCTTCCTTCTTCCACATCTCCTGCCAGCGTTTCTCGATTGCTGCGGAATCATATTGCGACATGAGTATTGGGTAAGGACACTCCTTATAAAAAGTAACGCGAAGTAGAATAGGGAGGGATGTTATGTCGATGTGGTACCTGCAGGAGATAATTCCAAGGGATGCGGATCACATATGTCCTTTCCGAGATCCATCTCCGAGTATCCAGTCGATGACGTTGACGACCGTGATACCGTCATATGTTCCGAGATTGAACCTATCCATCGTGAGCACCGTCTTCGGGAAATTATCCTTTATGGCCTTCAACGAACGCAGTTCCCTCTCTTTGGTATCTTCGGCCAGGATGGTCAATGCCACTTGATAATAACTCGATTCGTTACCCTTGATGGCCGTGAAATCCACCTCCTTGTCGCGATATGCCCCGATCCTCACGGTGTATCCTCTGCGTATGAGTTCCAGATATACGACGTTCTCCAGAGGTCTGCTCATATCGTCCGTTCCGAAACCTTCCAGCGCCATGGTCCTCATCCCTACGTCGGATGAATAGAACTTGCCGTTGGTGGACAGCAGTTTCTTCCTTACTATGTCATACTTCTCGGCATGGTAGAAGAGCAATGCCGATCTCATCGCCTCGATGTACCTCTCCACGGTACCGGGATTCAGACCGGTCCCATCCGCGATGTTGGATATGTTGGTCACATTCCCTATGTTCGAATAGAGGGATTTGGCGATGGATCTGATCTTGTTCGTATCATCGGTCCTCAGTCTTGACAGGACATCCTTCATCAGTACCGTGTTGAACACACCCTCCAGGTATCCTCTGTTGAATCTATCCCCTCTGTCGGGATCGGTGTTGGGGAGACCCCCATATCTCAGATATTGAACGAATCTCTCCTCCCTATCTCCCGGATGGAGGTCGAGATATTCCTTGAATGATAGAGGCAGCATCCTGATCTCGATGTATCTTCCGGACAAGTGGGTGGAAAGGTCCGTCGATAGCATGTTCGAATTGGATCCCGTTATGTACACATCGTAGTTCTTCACCTCTTCCAGTGAGGATACTATGAGTTCCCATCCTTCCACATTCTGTATCTCGTCGAGCAGGATGTATACGATATCGTCTCTGGGAAGTGCTCTGAGTTCCGAGCGTAGTTCGTTGGAGGATATGACCTCATATCCCTCGAAGGTCTCGAAATTGATGTGCAGTATGTGTCCGTCATCGACCCCTTCTGCTTTTAAGTCCCCGATGAACTGTTCCATGAGTGTGGACTTTCCACATCTCCTCATCCCTGTGATGACCTTCACTATGCCGGTGGCACCTTTCGACTCGTGCAGTTGCTCGAGATAGTCCGATCTTCTCACAGTCATTCCCATACACGCTTCTATGTATCTTGATTATAAATCTATTGCGATAGAGAATTTTCACATAAATTGAAAAAAAATCTATTGCAGTAGAGATTTTTGACAGTTACATCATACGACTCCATTGGCCCGTGAGGCCGGAAGACCATCTATTTACATACGCAGGACATCAGAGTGTGCAGGAGTGCATCCGATATCATCGGTGTTCGCATATGACGATAATAAGCGCCAGCAGAAGGACGGATATCCCGGCTTTCCATTCCGAGTGGTTCATGAATAGGTTGAGGGAGGGGTACGTGATGGTCAGGAACCCCGTTGTGCATGACGTCGTTCACCGCATCGACCTCAGACCGCAGAACGTGGATTGTCTATCGTTCATAACCAAGGATCCGAGGCCGATGGAGAGGTACATCGACGAATTATCGGATCAATACGAGTTGATGTTCCAGATTACAATCACACCCTACGGTCCGGAGTTGGAACCGAACGTCCCGGATGTCGATACCGTCATAGATTCGTTCATACGCATATCCGACAGGATCGGAAAGGCACGTGTCCTATGGAGATACGACCCCGTGATCATCAACGATATCTACGATGTCGACCGTCACAGGGACTCATTCGGACACATCGCGGACAGACTGAAGGGTCACACGGAAAGATGCATCTTCTCCTTCCTGGCATTCTATGACAAGATGATACATCTCGACGGATTGCGTCCGATATCCGCGGATGAGAGGGTATCGTTCGCAAGAGCTGTGAAGGACATCGCTGTCGATGACGGTTTGGAACTGACGACATGCTGTCTCGATCCCGAATTGAAGGGATCGGGGATCGTCAACAGAGGATGCATAGATTCAAAACTCCTGACGGAACAGGACATCCCGTTCGAGAAGGGGCAATCATACAACAGGGACGGTTGTCTCTGTGTGAGGAACATAGACATCGGTGCCTATGACACATGCCTCCATGATTGCGTATATTGCTATGCGAACGATCCCAATCGTTCATCCCGTTCCTCGAGGTCGTACGACCGGGGATCGGAGATGTTGGGCGATACGATAAGAGAGGGTGACAGGATCGTCGAGATAGGCAGGAGCAAGAATCACAGACTGTCGGATTTCGCAGGAAGATGATCATCTGGGGATAACGATATTATCTATGACCATCATGGGCCGGGCATGGTCGTCAAGACGAGGAATCAGTTGGTCCGCAAGATAGACACAGACAATCACGTAATCTGTTTCAATCCGTCCAATCACGGTAAGATCACGGGGTCGAGATTCCTCGCGGTCCTTGGTAAGGACAAATATACGACCGATTTCAAGGCAGCATGTCTCATATCGAGGATATATTCCGAATATGAGCCCAACAAGTACACGGAAGCGGGAAATGCGATCGAGCCGATCATACGTTCCTACGTCAGGGATAATTGGAAGCTGCTCCTGAAGGACAGGATGTCGCTGTCGGATGACGATGTCATCACTGTGGAGGAACCGGTGGCGATGAGGGATTGCAATTACGATCACTTCGGTTCCGAACCCGTCTTCGGAGGATTGGTCGACGGATATGTACGTCTCAACGGTTCGAGGAAGGCGATATTGGAGATCAAGACATCATCCCACAGGGATGATTGGGCAGACGGGAAGATACCGGAAGGATATCTCCTGCAGGCATCGCTCTATGCGGAGTTGGCCGGATTGGACACGATCGTCTTTGCCGTCGGTTTCCTCGAGGATGCCGATTACGATCATCCCGACGAATGGGAGCCGAACGATGACGATTCTCTCATTGTGGTGGTACACAAGAAGGACATCTCGGAGGAGATGGAATATGCGGAGGATTGGTTCAAGAGGTACATCCTCAAAGGTATGACACCCAAGTGGTCGGATGAGGATGAGGGAATCATAGACTGCTTCACCCAGAGGGAGATAACGTTCCTGTCCGGCGAATTGGTATGCACGATCAACAAGCTGATCGATTCCTACGGCAAATGCGACACATCCGAGATGGAAGAGGAGATCAAACAGGCACTTGCCAAGAAGATGATGACGGACAACGACCGCATAAGGTACGAGCACAACGGTTTCACGTTCATGGTGAAGAAGGTGGACGGCCAATACGTACTTACGATAACGAAGTCATGAGTTCAGGAGTCTTCTCCTCTCCTTCCAATCCGGCATATGCATATCCAACATGGCCTTGAAGTCGGGACCGTGATTCGGTACGACCGTATGCACCAATTCGTGCAGTACCACATACTCTATGCAGTTCAGCGGTCTCTTCGCGAGATTCGTGCTCAGCCATATCTTCTTGGTCTTCGTATTGCATGTGCCCCATCTCGATGTCATGTATCTGATCTGCCATGACGAACATGACAGTCCCGTGAAGAGGAACATGTTGGCCATGATGTCCGGTACGATCCTCTTCAGCGATTCGCGATGTATCTCGCGAAGGATTGTATCATCATCGATCCCTTCGGGCTTCCATATCGTGATCCTGTCGTCTCCGATCCTGAACCTGGTTCTTTCGGAAGGTATGATGTTCAGTGTGTACTGTTTCCCTATCAGTTCCAACGTACCGCCGTCGGTGAGATGTTGTGCAGATACGCACTTCCGTTCCATCACACTTGTTATCCAATCGAATCTCTTCATGATGATCTCATCGATCTTGGAATCGGGATATCTTCTCGGTACGGTGATGATGACCGACGGACCGTCCTTGACATGGATGTGAACGTTCTTGATGTCCTTCCTTTGGACATCGACATCGATCCCGTTGATGTTCCTGACAGTCATATGGATCCGCAACCCGCTGAGTGACGTATCCGTAGATGATGTATAGAATTTCCCGATGTTCTCTGATGAGGGTCGGCTTACAAGTATGTTGGAATAAAGATGAAGTGTGGATCGGCCCGAAGGCCAATCCTATTTTCATCAGACGTATACTGTGACTCCGAAGAGACCCAATATGGCCACGATCAAGATTGATGCGAGGAATATCGGACAGATATACTTGATCATCACATTGAATAGTTTCTTCGATTTGAACTCACCATTGATAGCAACTTCTTCATCGACGAACGAGACCTTGACGACATATCCGATGAACAGACATGTAGCGATCGCGGCAATCGGCATCATGAAGTTGTTGGTGATCGAATCGAATATTCCGAGCCATCCTGCGCCCTGGTCGAGCGGTGCGAATATCTCCGGGTTGGCGAATCCGAACACTGTGACGAATCCGAGTGCCAAGAGTATGATCGATGCGATGACGACTGAAACCTTACGCTTGACCTTCGCACCATCGATGAACACCGATACGACCGTCTCAAGGAGTGAGACGGCGGATGTCAGTGCAGCGAATATGACGAGCAGGTAGAATATGGGAGCGATGATGTTACCCATTCCGCCAGGCATTCCTGCGAAGACCTGCGGGAGCGAGACGAACATGAGTCCCATTCCCTTCGAACCTGCGAGGTCGGGACTGATCGCATATGCTGCGGGGATGATCATGAGACCTGCAAGGATAGCAACGATCGTGTCGATGACACTGATGTTACGTGCGGAACCTTCGATGTTGGTATCCTTCTTCATGTACGAACCATACGTGATCATGATACCCATGGCGAGTGACATCGAGTAGAAGATCTGACTGATGGCACCGAGGAACGTTCCTGCGCTGAGCTTGCTCACGTCAGGGTTGAGGTAGTAGACGATACCATCCCAAATTCCGGGGAGAGTCATCTCGTATGCCGTGATTCCGATGATCATGACGAGAAGTGCGGGCATGAGAATCTTACTGAGCTTCTCGATACCCCTGTCGACACCGACCGCGACACACAGGATCGTGAGTCCACCGAATATGATGAACCAGATGGACGGGTCGAGGAATCCTCCCTCTCCGCCTGTGATGTAGCTCCACCAGTATGATCCGCCATCATTTGCGAGTGTATCGAGGTGTCCGATCGCACTCTCTGCGAACCATTTCGTGACCCATCCACCGATGACACAGTAGTACGGGACGATCAATGCGGGTATAATCGCGATGAAGTAACCAAGGATCTTGTATTTCTTACAGAGATCCCCGAATGCGCAGATACAGGATTTTCCAGTTCTTCTTCCTAGCGCTATCTCGGCCACCATCAGTGAGAAACCGAATGTGACGGCCAAGATGATGTAGACGAGGACGAATATTCCTCCTCCATAGTGAGATGTAAGATATGGGAACCTCCATAGATTTCCAAGTCCAACGGCCGATGCCGCTGCGGCCATGACGAAACCGAACTTGCTGGAGAAACTCCCACGTTTCTCTTCTTCTGCCATGGCTAAATGAAATTTGTATGATATTATTAAAGGTATCCCCAAGAAATACGTGATTTTAACGATATTCGTAGAAATTGATAACGAAATTCGTAGCAAATTACGATTATTTGAATCGCAATATTTTTTGATGTTTGGCCAAACTAGAGAGATGTTGCTTTCTCCAACTTGACAGACATCACAATTTAGACAAATGTCTATTTTGTTCGATTTTTAATTGCTACGAATTTCGTAAAATCCGACCTTATTTAAATACCCTGCCGTCACGCCCGACGATCGTCTCCTTGAGTTTGATATCCTTTCCCGATCTCTTGATGGCATCCTTGACGATGTTCGTCAATGCACTGCAGCATGGAATATCTATCCTCAACACCTCGACGTCATCGATGGGTGCCTCTGCGAGTATCTTGTAGATCTTGTCGAATCTCTCGATGCTCTCCAATTTGGGACAGCAGATCATCATGGGTCTCTTGGATATCATACCCTTGACATCACTCAGGACGAATCCCGTACAGTCGGATGCGATCACGATGGAACCCTTCAGGGTGGGCATGGCAGGTGACACCAATGCCATCTTTATCGGCCATTGGAACGTAGGTGTCGCCATCAGGTTCGGGACAACGTTCTTCTCGACGAATGTTATCGCATTCTGCGGACAAGCGGGAAGACAGTCGCCCATGCCGTCACAGAGTGATTCGTTGACGAGCTTCGCTTTACCATCAACGATCTTCAATGCACCCTCATGGCATGCTTTGACGCAGAGTCCGCATCCGTCACACAATTTCTCATCGATGCTGATGATCTTGACTATCATGCGTTATGTATCGCCGTCGGGTTAAATTCATTTTTCATCTGTAGGTCGTGACTATCTGTTCCAATTACTCGATGTCGTACACCGATGAAAACAATCTGTAACATAACTTTCCAGACTTCGGTACCATAAATTTCTGATTCTGACAGGGCGATTGGC
>CAVJRF010000035.1:0-9519 GCA_963651945.1 Eggerthellaceae bacterium
GAAGGCTTCCGTTCCCTCTTCATAAACTTATACCCCACGTTTAAGAGTTAGAGTTTTTATGAAATAGGTGTTCCCCGTAAGTTTGACAGGGGAAATCAGGTATCTGTCACAAGATTTTGACAGAAGCAACGAAAGGTCAATTATCGAGACTCATGCTCTGATACAACCAATGATAAGAAAGTAATGTCCCGATGAACGACCCCCAATTATACAACATCATCAACAACGACCGATAGAGATAATATCGATAATCACATCCCACGGAATCGTATGGAACCAATCCTATTGATGTCCTTGATCATCGTGGGTCTCGTGGCCGGTCTACTCGGTGCCCTGTTCGGTATCGGGGGCGGGATAATCATAGTCCCGATGCTTACGATATGTTACGGTCTGTCCGCTGCGGATGCCGCAGCGGTGAGTCTCGTAGGTATAGTGGCCACCTCCGTCGGAGGAACGATCTACTACATGGAGAACAAGGTCACCAACATACGTTTGGGCCTTCTTCTGGAGATAAGTACCGTCATAGGTTCGATGATAGGCGTCTTCCTCGCTCTCGCTCTCGAGAGTTGGGTCATCATGCTCGTGTTCTCCGCCGTGCTCATACTCACGGCGGTCAAGATGATCCTCAACCCGTCCGCGGATATCGAGGACAAGGAGAACGGGGAGTTCACATACACCGACCTCAAGACCGGTGAGACCATGAGCTATGATGTGGAGCACAGAGGGATAGGATTCTCGTCCTGTGTCGTCGCAGGCGTCATCTCCTCCCTGACAGGTGTGGGAGGAGGTCTCGTCAAGGTACCGATCATGAACATGGTCATGAAGGTACCTATGAAGGTCGCCACCGCCACCAGCAGTTACATGATAGGCATAACCGCATTCTCGGGTTCTATCATCTACTTCCTGAGCGGTCACATCGATCTCGAACTTGCGGCATTCGTAGCGATCGGTACGTTCCTGGGAGCCGTCGTAGGCAGTCGTCTCTCCAGGAGGTTCGACAGCTCCTCGCTGAAGAAGTACTTCTCCATACTCGTGTTGATCATCGCCTTCGTCATGATCCTTCAGGCAGGAGGGGTAATATGAACATGGAATCCATCACCGCAAGGACTCTGAAATATTCCATCACATTCAGCATAATCCTGATAGTCATCGGCATAGCATTCCATATGACGGATATCACCGACACCGTTCTCTACACAGGCATAGGTGCGCTCATCCTCTGCCCTCTGTTGGGAGTGATCGTGAGCACGGTATGTCTGATCATCGAGAAGGATAAGGATTGGATAATCGTCGCCATGATACTCATAGCGATTTCCGCCGTAAATATGACGATATCCGTGGTGATGATTGACTGATTTCGTAAACAAAAATCGAAATCAGTCGATTATCGTAGAAAAACTCCAAAAATCAAGGTCAAGTTAATATATCGGCTCTGTCTCTCAGTAATCATTAGAAGAACCTATAGAGGTGGAGTCGAAACATGACAGACAATCTTGACAACCGTATCCTGGAGATACTGAAGAGGGATTCCAGGTGTCCGTTCGTTGAGATCGCGGCCAAGCTCGGCGTATCCGAGGGTACGATCAGGAGCAGGGTCCGCAAGCTCACCGAGGACGGGACCATCAGAGGATTCACCATAAAGACCAGTTCCAAGAATGTGAAGGCGTTGGTGGAGATACGTATCGACGTCAACACGGATACGGAGGAGATCGCCAAGGAATTGGCGGAATACTCCGGAGTATCCGAGGTGTACGAGGTCACGGGCGATCAGGATATCATCGCCATCGTGGACGTTGAATCATCGCATCAATTGAACGAGATCATCGAGAAGGTGAGGCATTACGACAGCATCATCAGTACGCGTACCCGCCTCATCCTCAAGGAGCATGTGGGGGTGATCTGATGTTCGGAGGAACAGCTACTGCATTGATCACACCGTTCAGGGATGATGGCTCGGTCGATGAGGACGGATTGAGGAGATTGGTCGATTTCCAGGAGGAGAACGGTGCCAACGTACTCATCCCCTGCGGTTCCACGGGAGAATCCGCTACATTGAGCCATGAGGAGCATATCCGCGTGGTGGAGATCGTCAGGGATCAGGCGAAGCATGCGAAGATCATCGCGGGTGCCGGAAGTAACTCCACGGCCGAGGCCGTGTATCTCAGTAAGGCTTCCGCGGATTTGGGATGTGACGGTATATTGTCCATCTCGCCCTATTACAACAAGCCCACGCAGGAAGGTATCTATCAGCACTTCAAGATGATCAGCGAAGCGATAGACATACCGCTGATCATATACAACGTGCCGGGAAGGACCGGAAGCAACATCTCCGCAGAAACAACATTGAGATTGGCGGAGCTCCCCGGTATATCTGCTATCAAGGAAGCGAGCGGTAACGTCAACCAGATACAGGAGATCCTTTGCAAGAGGCCGAAGGGATTCGAAGTCCTCTCGGGGGATGACGGATTGACATTCTCCCTGATGGGGATGGGATGCGACGGAGTCATATCCGTGGCGGCGAACTGCTGTCCCCGTTCCATGAGTCAGATGATCAACCTCTGCAAGCAGGAGAAGTATCTCGAGGCGAGGGAGATCCATTTCAAGCTCATGCCTTTGTTCAGCGACCTGTTCATCGAATCCAATCCGATACCGATCAAATACGTCATGAAGAGACTCGGATACGGCAACGGTAAGCTCAGATTGCCGTTGACCGAACTCTCGGTGAAGAACCGTCCGATACTCGACATGGACATCGCGAGACTGGGATTGATATGATCAATCTGGTGGTTGGAGGAGCCACTGGTAAGCTCGGACGCATGGTCTGCGACCTTGCGGTGCAATCCGAGGATATCGATCTCGTCGGTGCCACTGTTTCAAGATCCGGAGGGAACATCGGAAAGGTGCTCTATGACGGTATCAAGGCATCGGCCCCGGAGGATCTGATGCATCTGTTGGATGATGCCGATGTATATGTGGATCTCACCACGCCCACTGCGGCATCCAAGATAATCGCAGATATCCCATCCACGGGTACCAACGTCATCGTCGGTACCACCGGTATCGATGCTCAATCCATACAGGCCCTCACGGATAACGTCGCCAAATACAATGTATCGGGACTGATATCGGCCAACTTCGCCAGAGGCGTCAACGTGTTCTGGAAGATGTGCGAGATCATGGCCACAGCACTGAAGGATTACGATATCGAGGTGATCGAAACGCATCACAGGCACAAGAGGGACGCACCGTCCGGTACGGCCATGGAGGCCGTACGCAGGATGCAGAGCGTCACGGGAATAAACGATTTAGAATACGGAAGACAGGGCGTGACCGGCGAGAGGGGACAGGAGATCTGTATCCACTCCGTCAGGGCAGGCGATGTCTACGGCGACCATACGGTCATGTTCGGTGGCAGTATGGAATTGCTGGAATTGAAGCACAGATCGGTATCGCGCGAAGTGTTCGCAAGAGGGTGCATCGATACGATCAGATGGATGGCCGACAAGAAGGACGGCAAGATGCACACGATGAGTGAGGTGTTCAATCTATGATCACGGTTTTGAAGTTCGGCGGGACCAGCGTAGGCTCCGCCGAGGCTATAATGAGGTCCGCAAGGATCATAACGGGAGAGAAAGGGAAGAAGATCGTCGTAGTATCGGCGATGTCCGGTATAACGAACTTCCTCGTACATGCGTTGGAAGACGATACCATAGACATGGGACAGGTGTTGGAGGAGTTCAGATCGAAACATATCAACACAGCCAAGGAGATCGTCAACGAGGATCTCATGGACGAGTTCATGAAGGAGTTCGAGATCCGTTTCGCGGGTTTCAGGGATCTTCTCACGGATGTCAGCAAGAGGGAGGACGAGTTCTTCACCGACAATGTGACATCGCAGGGAGAGAGGTTCTCGTCGTTATTGCTATCGTTCGCCATACGCTCGTTGGGATTCAAGTCCGTCGCGCTGACGGCCGAGACGGCGGGAGTGTTCGCTACAGGTAAACCTCTATCCGGTTCATGCGACCTGAAGAAGACATCCGTCAGGATGAACATGAATGTCAGGCCGTTGTTGAATGATGACGTCATTCCCGTCATAACGGGATTCTACGGCATCAACGAGGACGGTAAACCGTTGACGTTCGGAAGGGGCGGTTCCGATTATGCCGCAGCGGCCATCGGTAACGCCATGGATGTGGATTGCATCGAGACGTGGACCGATGTCGACGGATTCATGAGTGCCGACCCGAGATTGGTCCCTACGGCTGTGGTCATCAAGGAGATGAACTTCAACGAAGCGGCCGAGTTGGCACACTTCGGTGCAAAGGTATTGCACCCAAGGACCATCGAACCCGCGAGGATGAAGCACATCCCCGTTTGGGTGAAGAACTCGTACAAACCGGACGAACCGGGTACGCAGATCCATCAGATCAAGACCCCGGGCGACACACCGCTCAAGAGTGTCGCTATGAAGTTGGATCTCTCGAGGGTGACGATCATCTCCGGAGAGATATCATACAAACAGGCCACCGTGGCGAGGATCATGGAGAAGTTCGCTGAAGCCGAGATCGTGATCTATGCCATCTCCACATCCCTGTCATCGATCGCATTCCTCGTCCACAGTCTTGATGTGAACAAGGCACTGAAGTATCTCAACGAGTTGGACGACGACGAGATAGAGAGGATCGACGTCAGGAGCAACTTCGCACTCATATGCGCCGTAGGCGACGGATTGCTGCACAGGGTCGGATTCTGCGGTGATGTGTTCAAAGCCGTCAAGGAGGTCGGTGCCAGCGTGGAGATGATCTCCGAGGGTGCATCCGAGGTATGTCTCAACTTCGTGGTACCCACGGATATGGCCTCCAACGTCGTGAAGACGCTCCACAAGAACTTCATCGACGGGGGCGACAACTGATGATGAGGGATTTCGAAGGGAAGGACGGCGTCATGCAGTTCGGCGGTATGTCCGCCGTGGAGATAGCCGAGAGGTTCGGCACTCCTGTGTACGTCACCGACGAGCAGATACTCAGGGAGAACTACCGCAGGGTGTACGAGGCATTCTCCCGTTTCATGGAGACGGAGATACACTATGCGTGCAAAGCGAACACCAACCTCGCCATACTGAGGATATTGGAGCAGGAAGGCAGCTGTATCGATGCGGTCTCCATAGGCGAGGTGCTCACATGCCTCAAAGCAGGATTCACCCCCGAGAGGATAATGTATACAGGTGTGAACGTCTCCGATAAGGAACTGAAGGAGATCGTCGACACCGGATGCAGGATCAACATCGATTCCGAGAGCGAATTGGAGAGATTATCAATAATCCTGGGTGACAAGCGCAAAGGATTCCCCATATCCTTCCGTATCACGCCCGGAGTATCCTCCGGACACGGTGCGAAGGTCATGACCGGCGGTAAGGGTGCCAAGTTCGGTATACCTTATAATAGGGTGATGGACACATATGCCAGAGCCAAGGAATTGGGATACGATATCAAAGGTATCCACGCCCATACCGGATCGGGAGGGAACACCACCGACCCGTTCATCGAGGTCATGGAGGTGCTTATAGAACTGACCAACAGGCTCAGGGACGAGTTGGACATCCATCTGGAATTCATCGACTTCGGAGGGGGACTCGGCGTACCGTACAAACCCCAGGAGGAGGAATGCGACGTCAACGACCTCGGAGCGGAGATCACCGATATGATCTTGGAAGAGACGGATGTGAAGAAGGTATGTCTCGAACCCGGAAGGTACATCGTATGCGACTCCACGGTATTGCTCTCAAGGGTCAACGATGTGAAGGATGCGGGACCGAAGAAGTACGTGGGTATAGATGCGGGATTCAACACCCTCATCCGTCCTTCGTTCTACGATTCATATCATCATGTGGCACTAGCCAACAAATTCAACAAAGCATGCGTCGCTAAATATGAGGTCGTCGGACCGATATGCGAGACCGGCGACTACATCGCCCATGACAGGATACTCCCCGACCCGAAGGAAGGGGACCTGCTGTGCGTTTACAATGCAGGTGCATATGGATTCTCCATGTCCTCGAGATACAACTCCAGACCGTTGTGCGCCGAGGTATTGGTCAACAACGGTGAAGCGGAGCTCATCAGGGAAGCGGAATCCATGGATGACATCTGGAGACACCAGATGATACCGGAGAGACTCAGATGATATTCTGGAAGTATCACGGAATAGGGAACGACTTCATTGTCCTCAACGGGATCGATGAGGATATCGAGATCGATAACGAACTGTGCAAGAGGATGTGCGACAGGCACTTCGGCATAGGTGCGGATGGCGTATTGTACGTCCTTCCCGGCAGGGACGGGGCGGACATAACCATGAGGATAATCAACGCCGATGGCAGCGAGGCGGAGATGTGCGGTAACGGCATCAGATGCGTCGCCAAATTCGCATACGATTTCGGCAAGGTTGAAGGTAAAAGATTCACGATCAACACCCTGAGAGGCAATCTCGGTGCGGATGTCACCGTCGAGGACGGTAAGGTCAGGACGGTGACGATAGACATGGGTGCCCCGATACTCGAAGCACCCGGAAGGACAGATCTGGAACAGTTGGAATCGACCACGGTGAACACAGCCGCAGGACCCGTCAAAGGTAGCTGCATCTCCATGGGCAATCCGCACTTCGTGACGTTCGATCAATTATCTAACGATAAGATGGACACATTGGGCCCGATACTCGAATGCCACAGACTCTTCCCCAAGAAGACCAACGTGGAATTCGCCAAGGTCGAGGATGGGAAGATACGCATCCGTGTCTACGAACGCGGTGCGGCATGGACGCTCGCCTGCGGTACGGGAGCATGTGCGACCACCACCGCGGCGGCATTGAACGGTATGGTACCGTTCGACACACCCATCGACGTGGAGCTCCCCGGCGGATGGCTGAGGATCACCGTCGACAAGGAATTGAGATATGTCAAGATGGAAGGGCCTGCGACCTTCGTATACGCAGGGGACTATGAGGAATGAACATGAAGTATGAGTTCGCAGATAGATTACAGAGACTTCCTCCATACCTCTTCGTGAGGTTGGAGGAGATGACCGCCAAGAAGAGGGCGGAAGGCGTCGATATCATCGATTTTGGTATCGGTGACCCGGATCTTCCCACCCCGGACGAGATCGTCGAGGAGATGTGCCTCCAATCGAGGATCAACGTCAATCAGAAATATTCGTCATCGGCAGGGGAGAAGGACCTCAGGGTCGCCGTGGCAAGATGGTACAAGAAGAGATACGGTGTCGATATAGATCCGGATACGCAGGTGTGCATCACCATCGGTTCGAAGGAGGCGATATTCAACATCGCCCAATCCTTCGTGAATCCGGGCGAGACCATCATCGCACCGAGTCCGGGATATCCGGTGTATTCCGGTGCATCCACCATCTTCAATGAGGCCGAGTGCGTGAAGGTCCCGCTCAAAGCGGAGAAGGATTGGCTCTTGGATGTGGACGACTGTCCGAAGGGTGCCAAGATGCTGTACATCAACTACCCCAACAACCCGACGGGTGCCACATGCGATAAGGCATACCTGAAGAGGGTGTACGATTGGTGTCAGGAGAACGGTACGATATTGTGCGTAGATGATGCGTACTGCGAGATGACCTACGACGGTTATCAGGCACCTTCGATACTCGAGATAGGCGAGGATGCCATCGAATTCGGTTCGTTCTCCAAGACGTTCAACATGACCGGATTCAGGTTGGGATATGCCGTAGGACACCCCGATCTCATCGCGGGATTGAAGAAATGCAAAGGACAGATCGATTCCGGGGCACCGATCTTCATACAGAAGGCGGCTCTGAAGGCTCTCGAGATGTACGGCGAGAACGGAGAGGCACCGGAGGTCGTGAAGGAGAACATGAAGGAGTACTCCCACAGGAGGGAGGTGCTCGTCAACGGTCTCAGGGAATTGGGATTCGACGTGAAGATGCCCAAGGGAACGTTCTACATTTGGTTCGACTCCAAATGTAAGACGTCCCTCGAGTTCACCGAGAAGATGTTGGATCTGGGTATCGTGGTGACACCCGGTTCCGGATTCGGCGAATCCGCGGAAGGCTATGTGAGGATGACCGTCACACAGCCCGTCCCGAGGATCGAGGAAGCCCTCAAGAGGATGAGGGAAGGACTCATCTGACCCTCTTCTGGTGTATCACGAATCCCAGGATCATCACAAGGATTAGGGACAACGCGATCACCGGGAACAGGAGATCGAGCTCCCCGTCGGATGACGGCGGGGCGATCTCCGTCTCCTTCCATGAAGCATACACATCGAGGTCGAGACCGCCGGTGAACGGTATCTTCTCCTCATTTTCTATTATGTACCACCCGTCGAATACGTGACCTTCCTTCGTGGGATCGATCGTACAGATGTATCCCTCGAACCATATCCCTTCATTCTCGCTCAGATGGAACCTGTTCATCTTTGCCGTCCATGAGGCATACACATCGATATCCTCATCGAACTCGCCCGTGAATTCCACCTTCTCCGAATCGACGATGAAATACCACCGATCGAACGCATATCCGTTCTTCGCCGGTGTAGGCGATCCCGTGAACTCCGATTGTCTGTACTGCACATACATCTCCCCTCCCTCCTCGAGATAGAACGTGACCACGGGGTCGTGCACCGTCGGTGTCGGTACGTAGATCATGCTCCATTCCGCATAGTAATCGGTGTTCCTGTTCACCGTTCCGGTGAACACTCCGTCCGTCGACTTCCACTGTACGAAACTGTATCCCGATCTCGTGGGCGCATTAGGTGCCGTCACGGAACCTTCGGTAGTTGTTTCTTGTAAGAGGTTGCCTCCTTGGATATCGTAGAAACGTACGAGATATGTCGGCGGGACGTACACCCATTCCGCATAGTAATCTGTATTCTTGCTTACAGTGCCAGTGAATGCACCATCGGTGGATTTCCATTGTATGAAGCGATAATTCGTTCTGGTCGGGGTTGCAGGTGCTTCGATGGCACCTTCCGTTGTCTCCTCATGTACGAGGTTGCCATTCTGACGATCATAGAAACGTACGAGATATCTCGGGATGTCTTCCCATTCCGCATAGTAGTCGGTGTCCTCGCTTACCGTTCCGGTGAACACTCCGTTGGTCGATTTCCATTGTATGAAACGGTATCCCGATCTTATCGGGGCCTCGGGTGCTGTGACGCTACCTTCGGTGGTTTCCTCACGTATGAGATTACCGTCTTGACGGTCATAGAAACGTACGTGATATGTCGGCGGGACGTAGGTCCAATCAGCGACGACGGTCAGGTCTTCAGTAATCCCTGCCGTACTCTCAATCTCGTTTTCGCCATCGAACCACCCGTTGAATGTATGATTGGCCTTGGTCGGTGTCGGGAGAGTCTTTTCTTCGATTTCGGTGAATGTCAGATTCTCGATATCGGAGCCTCCTTTGGAGTCGAACGTGATTGTGTGTTCGATTGGTATTGCCGTGATCGTGAATTCTATCGGACCGTCGTCATAGTTT
>CAVJRF010000036.1:0-7919 GCA_963651945.1 Eggerthellaceae bacterium
CCTCGGGCATCGGAAAACAGCGGACTCGATAGTCCACGATATTGGGAAACTGTTGCTTATGCAACCATGTTTCATAATGATGTTCCAGATGTGATACTCAAAAAATAATTATTATGGGAAAAAATGAAATAATTAAATATCCGCTGAATCGTTTCTAAGCCGAGGATATTATGGTAAAGGATCCTAAGGCACTCATCGCAGTGGCCGTTGTTGCGATACTAATCATCGCAGGGGTCGCTGTGGTTGTGAATAACAACAACAATAACGGCAGCAAGACTCATGACAATCTTGCAGACATGTCATGGGACGAAATTGTCGACAAAGCAAAGGGAACCGATGTCAACATCGGATTCTATTTTGATACCCAGTGTATGAGCTGGTTCAACAACGTACTTGTCAAAGAGGCGAAGGAGAGGTATGACATCAACCTGTCATGTGTTGGTTATATGACCGAATCTCAGGTTATTAGCGAGTACAAGAACACAGGAAAGATCTCATTCGACTTCTTCTGGGGAAGAGCATCCAACTATGTCAACCTCATCAATGTCGATGGTAGTACGAACTTGATCCTTCAGAGCGATTGGCAGTCAAAGATGCCCAACTCGAAATACTCAGATGGACTTGCAGACCAGTCATGGGCCGCAGCATATGAATCGGTCTATGGTGCAGGCACATACAGCAAGGATGTCTCATCCGTCGCACCCTTCTCTGGAAGCACGACCTCATTCGTCTACAACAAGGCATTCAACGACGAATCCATCGCATGGAACGAGGTAAAGATCACAGATGTCAAAGGCACAGTCCTTGGAATAATCAAGGTCGCAGCAACAGGTGATTCATTCGACGGAACCATCGATACGACCAAGACATATGGTATCGACAGCGTCAGGTCCTATCGTGTAGCTCACCAGGATGTAGATGCGAAGGTCTACTACGGTCTTCCCCACAACTACACGGAGCTCAACGGCTGGTCCAAGATATACCAGGAGCAGTTCTACCTCCCCTCAGCACAGGGATACGCCAACTTCCACGTACAGTTGATCCTTGAAGCAATGATCTATGAGCTTGCTTCGAAGGGAGATTCGTGGATCGCATGCACGGATTCATCAGCAGATGTCTGGAGCGGAGACCTCAAGGGACAGTTCGTTACCGGTGACGATGCTGCCAACAAGGCAACATACATGGAATACATCAACGAGAAGATCCTTTCACACAAGAACATCACTGCCGAGCAGTACGCAGCAGAGATCCCGTATGTGAAGGCATACCTCCAGGACACGGCACCCTACTGGAACAAGACATATACAGGCAGTGCCGGAGCAGTCACAGCACCCAACCAGACATTGGTAGGTAACAAGGACACGACACAGAAGGACTACAGCAGTTCCACAATAATGATCGCATTGAACTCCACAGAGTCACTTGCGAACAGGACCAGCATGTACAACTGTACAATCGGAGTATATGCTCCCGACACAGTGTGTTCCAACAGGTGCGGACTCTTCCTCATGGAGAACACACCCAACCCATACGGTGCGATAGTCATCGCCAACCTGTTCAACGACCCGACGATCCAGGCACAGTACTACAGTATTGCAGGAAATGGATACAACATGGATCTTGATACACTCAGCGAGGACCAGCTCAACAGCTACAAGACCCTGTGGGCAGAGTGGGATGCATTCGACAAGCCCTATGTCTCACCTGATCAGATCAAGGCGAACATGGTCATGCCGGCAATCGGTTACGTCGAGGCAACCCTGTCAAAGTGTATGGATGAATACATAAAGGCATAAACATTAATGGCGAATCGGTGAAGAGATGGATCGCAGGAATGCAATGGACTTGCTACCAGCATTGATCTCTTCACTGATCGTCTTTCTTCTTTTTATCATCCCTGTGATATATTCAGTCAAACAGAGCTTTTTCGACTACAGTGGATCTTTTGTAGGTTTTGATAACTACGTCGCCACTTTTGAGAACATCAAATTCCAAGATGCATTCGTCTACACAACCAAGATAACGCTCATCTCCATCGTCATAACGATGGTGTCGGCAGTCATATTGGCGATGGCTGTACGTAGGACGTTCATCGGCAAGAAATTGACATTGTTCTTACTTCAGTTCGATGTGTCGATGCCGACGATCACTTGTGCATCGATGATGCTCATAGCATTCTCACAGGCTGGTTTCACAAGTAAACTATTCTACAATCTGGGATTGATCACATCATACTCAGAGTTCCCGAATATCTTCTTCAATCCTGAGGGGTATGGTCTGGTCCTCTCCGTGGTCTGGATGTTCGTCCCATACATAGGCCTATCATTCCTGGCCGTATTGCATTCGATCTCCAATGAACAGGAGGATCAGGCTGCGACATTGGGCGTTGGGAAGATCAAACGTTTTGTCTACATAACATTGCCATCGCTCAAATCATCGATCGCATACACATCCGTATTGTGCTTTGCATGCGTGTTCGGTTCATTCGAACTCCCATCCCTCGTAGGCAGGGAACACTCGTTGGTCACACTCGCTTACTATTACTATAATGATGTGCCACTTGTGATGGCGGATCATATGCAATCGTACTCCATATCGATCATTCTGTTCATCATAACGATGGTGGTCTCATCGATATTGATGTATTACTCACTGGTCTCAGGCAGGAGGAATGATCAATGAGATTCAAGAATCCGATGAGACCGATAATAATCATGTTCACAGTCATCGTGATACTGTATCCTGTGTTCCCACTGTTCGTACAATCCATAGCCGGGCCATGGGATTACAAGGAATTGTTCCCAAGCAGTCTCACATTTGATAATTATATCACGATCATCGATACGTACAACATACCGCAGGTCACCAAGAATAGTATAATCATCTCTCTGGTCGTCGTTCTGGTATCATTGGTATTGGGAATCTTCCCGGCGAAGTACATAGGCACCAGAGATTTCAAGGGAAAGACGTGGGCACAGGTCCTGACGATGATGCCTGTCATGGCTCCAGGGATCATAGTTCTCTTCGGTATCGGTAAGATATTCGCCGACATGGGCATCTACAGGACATACATGTCACTGATCATTTCGGAAGTGGTCTTCCTGATACCGTATATGATAATGGTATTGGTCCCCGTTTTCAAGAATTATGATCGCGGCATAGAGGATCAGGCCGCAACATTAGGTGTCGGCAGATTGTCCACACTGATGAATGTGACATTCCCGTCAATAAGGTCGGGGGTGGCGATCGCGTGCATGTACGTATTCATTAGCTCATGGGCCACATATCTCGCAGTAAGCATGTATGCACCGGTCGGTTTCGAGACCATGGGTCTCATAATGTATCCAGCAATCAGATTTGGTCAGGTATCGGACAGTCTGCTGGCAGCATTAACGATAATATTCTTCATCCCTTCAGTGGTGTTCCTGTTGATCTCCACATGGATCATGGGAACGGACAAGGTCAACAATCAGAGGGTCTGAAATGAGTTTCCTTTCAATCAGAAATATAACCAAGACATACAAAGGTTCCAAGACACCGTGCATCAAGGATCTCGATCTCGATGTGGAGCAGGGAGAGATCGTCGTCATGCTGGGGCCGTCCGGTTGCGGTAAGACCACACTACTGAAGATGATCGCAGGATTGGAGGAACAGGATTGTGGCACCATCTCCATCGACGGCGAATGTGTCGATAGGATAATGACCGAGAAGAGACCGATCTCCATGGTCTTCCAGAAGCCCTATCTCTTCAAGAGCATGACAGTGTTCGATAACATCTCCTTCGCACCCAAGGTGACGGGTCAGATCAAAGGAAAGGAGGAACTGAGGGCAGAGACCCAGAGGTATATCGACATGGTGAAGCTCACGGGTTTCGAGGACCGTCCCGCGACACAATTATCGGGAGGACAGGAACAGAGAGTGTCCCTCGCAAGGGCACTCATCGTCAAACCCAAGCTGCTCTTACTGGACGAACCGTTGAGTGCATTGGATGCGAGTCTCAGGGTCGAGATGCGTACGGCCGTCAGGAAGATCTGCAAGGATCTCGGTCAGACTGTCATCTTCGTCACGCACGATCAGGAGGAGGCGGTCGCCGTAGGCGATCGTATAGCACTGATGACGAACGGTCGCATTGAACAGTTCGCCTCACCCGAAGAATTCTACATGCATCCGAAGTCGCTGACGGTCGCCCGTTTCTTCGGATGGAAGAACGAGATCCCATGTACGTATGACGGGGAAGGGACCCTAACATCGCCGATAGGTAATTTCAGGGTGGACGGACTGACATCGGATGCAACGGATATGATCATGGTCATGAGGCCGGAGGCATTCTTCGAAAGTTCTGAAGGGAAGATCGTCGGTAAGGTCAAGGAAGCATGCTATATGGGCGTCAGAGTGGATTATGTCGTCGAATGCAACGGATATGATCTCAACGTATCGTTGGATGCGAGTTATCTGAGACGTCCCGGTGACGATATCGGACTGAGCGTGAACATGAGCGGTGTCTGGGCCGTGATGCCGGAACAGGATACCATGCCGGTACAACAGACCGAACAGAAGAAGGGTCTGAGAGACATCCTCTCAAGATTCGGGAAGGACAAGGCGTGAATCGTACGCTTTGACCGTATCTATCATCGTCTTGATCTTCTCGTGCGACATCCCTCTATCCACGGAGCATGAGCACGTGAATATCATGTTCTCTATCTCCGATGTGGAATCAAGGAGTGCCTTCGTATCATCGATGACCCTGTTCATATCACCGAGGGCTATGGTTGTGAATGTATCTATGCCGCCCATCAGCGAGAACTTCGGGAACTTCTTCCTGAGTATGACTGGGTCGTTATATTCCCCATAATACAGACAGTCCAATTTCAGATTGCGGATGGCCCTCTGTGCCGTACCGCTCTCCGATAACTTACCGTGAGGATGGAAGCATATCCTCGAATCGAATCTGTGCAGGCGTTTGATCAGCCATTCCATCGTCGGCATGGAGATCTTCTCGAATATGTCGGTCCCGATGACATCAATGTTGTCATACGCTCCCGATATCAGGCACATGTCCGGCAATACTTCCTTCATGACGGCATCTGCGACATGCCAATCCACCCTCGATGTGAACTTCAGAAGATCATCCACATAATCGGGTTCGCTCAGCGTATCCATAAGGAACTGTTCGAATCCTCTCATGGATGCGGCCACAGACACAGGCGAGGGTATGTGCTGTATCAATGCCGCATCAGTATTCTCGCGGACCAGTTTGTGTGACAGCGTGACCTGTCTTATGGATTCGTCGGACACGTTGAACTTCTTCTTCCTGTATATGAGGTCGGGATCGTCGGCGAGTACGTGCTTCGTGGTGTACATTATCCCATGCGGAGGGAATTCCACCTTGTTGCCCAATTCCCTGGTATCTATCCATACCACAGAACCGTTGACGGCATCCATCCCGGTATATCTTTGGAGTGCAAGTAATGATCTCGCGGATTTCTCACCGTCGAGACCGTTGAGAAAGAGTTCGTTGGTGTCGTAGCCTGCGATATCCATGCCGAGGGTCACATCGAACAGGTATGTGGGCCTGCGATTCGCACCCTCGCATCTTACGGTGGAGATGAACTCTTCCCTCGGCATGTGTATCATCAGGTCAAAGGATCTCTTTGGCGATCTCTATCGCCCTTACACAGTATTTCGGGCACAGTTCGGTGAGCACGTTCCTCTCGCGTGCCTTCGCCATGTCCTCGTCCAATCTGAGATCGAGACCCAACAATCCGGGACAGGTCAGTGAACCGAATTCCTTCTTGAATGCATCGATGAATTCCTGTCTCTTCTGCATGCACAATCCTTTGCGAGGCAGATCTCCGGGTTCTACATTGCCGTACTTGGCACCGATGGCCATGAACGCACCGCTCACGGCACCGCATATGGTCCCCTGCATCATACCTACGCCGAAACATGATGACAGTCTCTTCCCTTCCTCTTCGGTGAATCCTACTTCGGGAGCAAGTCTCATGAAGACCGCCATGGAGCAATCGAACCCATCGTTGAAACCTTTCGCGATATCCTCTTCTATCGTCATATCGATCGATATGACATCCATGTCGGGGAATATAAAAGTGTATTATTTTACTCGACGATAAATCATTATATCCTCAATATGCCCATGACCTGACCATGGATGCCAGTCTGAAGTCCTTCATCGACGATGCGTTCGAAAGGAGCAAAGCCGATCATATGTCGATAACCAAAGAGGATGTCCAACGCATGTTGGCCATCGACCCGCATTCCGAGGAATGCGAATATCTCGGGAGCAAAGCACGCGAACTAGCAAGGATAAGGTCGAAGAACAAGGGTAACCTGACGGTAGCGTTCGGAGTGGACTATCGTCCATGCAAGGCCAGCTGTTCATACTGTTCCTTCGGCGAGAGATGGGGATTGATGGATGGTTTCGACATGGAGATGAGCGTTGACGAGATCATCGACATGATGCGCGAACAGATGTCCAAAGGATACAGGAGATTCACGTTGAGGACCACTGAATACTATTCCGTGGAGAGGCTCTGTGCATTGGGTAGGGAGATACGTGCCAGGATACCCGGGAAATACAATATCGGTGTGAACACCGGTGAGCTGTCGGCAGAGGATCTTAAGAATCTCCACGAAGCGGGATTCAACGGTGCATACCACACGTTGCACCTGAGAGAGGGTATAGACACGCCGTTCAAGCCCATGCTCAGACTGAGGACCATGAACAACATCAAGGAGTCGGAGATGAACCTGTCCTGCGGTATCGATCCCATCGGTTCCGAGCATACGGACGAGGAGATAGCCGAGACCCTGATGATACTGAGGGATTACAATCCGGTATCGATCTGCTCCATGAAACGTATAAATCCGAAGGGCACACCCGTGGAATCCATCCCCGAGGTGGA
Organism: Eggerthellaceae bacterium; assembly: GCA_963651945.1. Lineage (GTDB taxonomy): Archaea > Thermoplasmatota > Thermoplasmata > Methanomassiliicoccales > Methanomethylophilaceae > Methanarcanum. The sequence goes on from CAVJRF010000036.1 coordinate 6,924, forward strand.
CGATCTTAGGGTATCGCAGATCGCAGCAGTCATCAGATTCGCCAGTGGGGGTAACGTGTCCGCTGTACCGCCTACCAGGAAATCCATGGAATGGGGTGCGAACGGAACGTCCATCGGTACGGGATCGAACCCGCGTGACAGCGTCCATGACCCATCCAAGATCGGTGATTGGAGATATGACCTGGATGAGGTCAAACAGATGTTCATCGACTGCGGATATGAGGTGAACTGATGAGGTGTCAATGCGGGGAGGAATTCAGGAGGATAGAGGACACGATGCACGTGTGTTCGGTCTGCGGGAAGGATACCAAGGTGGTATACGCATGCCCCAACGGACATTCCATGTGTGCGGAGTGTGTCGAACCCATCATCCGCAGGAAGGTCAAGGAGATATGCAAGTCCTCGACCTCCAGGAATCCCCGTACGATCCTGGATTCGCTGTTATCGTGTGATATCATCTCAGAGCGTAAGCTCAGATTCCATCTCATCACCGCACCCGCATTGGTGGCCGCTTACAGGAACTCCGGCGGGGAGATAGACATGGATGAGGCATTGGATGAGGTCATGCGCAGAGGTTCGCTGATTCCACCTAAGGCCTGCGGACATGCGGGCAACTGCGGTTCGGCGACATCGGCAGGTATATTCTTCAGTGTTGTGGCCGGTACGCATCCCCTCAAGGAGGAGAACTGGGGACAGGTCCACATGCTGACAGGGAAGTGTCTCATGGACCTCGGTTCCATCGGCGGGCCCAGGTGTTGCAACCGTGGAGTCAACATCGCCATGAGGAATGCCGTAGGGGCCGTGAAGGATGCATTGGGCGTGGAGATGGAATGGACTGATGTGAAGTGTCACGGTTTCGGCAATGATGTCTGCATCGGCGGCAGATGCCCATACAATGACGGAACTGTGTTTCTTAATTCATCCTCCCGACTTCGATCCTACATTCTTTGTACAAGTTGAGGGCCCTGATGATCCAATAGAATACATTGGCGACTG
>CAVJRF010000037.1:0-7535 GCA_963651945.1 Eggerthellaceae bacterium
CTGTAACATAGTCATCGATCCACATCAGGTTCTCCAGTTTACTGATGAGGTCGTCCATGTTGTCGATTCTAGCGATCTCGTCGGCGTAATCCTTGTCAAGGATGGCACGTCTTACGTCGTCTCTGACCGCTTTTTCGTAGTCATATTTCATTTCCTTTTCTCCTTTCGTCTTTTTCGTTCTTCTTTCCTATCGGTTCTGATAGCATATCAACACCAATCAACGTAGATAGTCTCTCCCTTAATCAATTCGAACCTTCCGTAAACGATCGATGAAGCGATGTCATCGATGTCCGTACTGCTGATCTTCAAATCGAGAGCATCGACCACCCTGAACAGGTAACTTGCAACCAACTCCCAGTCCGCGCGGTATTCGTATTCTAAAATTTCGTCACGGTTCTCCATGATCGCATTTACAAGGTTCCTCGGCTTACCCCATCTTCTCTCGAGATAAGCCAACAGCTCCTCCACGTCCTTCTCATTCGTCTGTTCCTCCTTCAGGTACCCGTTGTATGATATCAACGGTCTCTTCTTCTTGCTGCAACTGTGAGTACAATACTTGCAATCGCATTCGCATTTCTTCTTTCCTATCATTTTTTCGCTCCCTGATGTATAGTATGTCCATCGGTTCTATTATGTTTTTCAGTACCGACTGGAATAATCCCTACCCATCCTGAATACGGCATGGATACGGTTCATCCCCCTATCGTCGTGTACCCTCATCCTGACCTCACGTCCTTTATCGCTCGACATCCTTCTACCGAGTTCTTCCAGCTCGTGAACGTCCCCTTGGTACTCGGTCAACGTCACACGTATACCGTTGTCATAGGTGTACGTGTACCATACGCCCGGTCTCTTGGGAGCCGCCCTGTCTCTGAACTCGACTATCATCTCTATCCCCCCTCAAGTGTGGTAGTACCCTTCCGGTGTCGTTCCGTCCACCCTGTTGAACGGGAGGTGGGGTAACGATGCGACGTTCCTGAGATAGGTCAATACCTTCTCCTTGTCGCACGGTTCGACGATACGACTGATCCTACCGTCCTCCAGATCGAAACCGTTGTCGTCCATCGGGTCAATGTAGAACCTGCTGTAGTCGACTATGCGGTACTGGCCGTATCCTGTGTCGACGGACTCGTATGCGTATCCCATGATGTCTATCATCCTGCGATCGTTCTCGTCCACATCAACGCGGTACCAGTCGTGCTTGAGGTACTTGAACAGCTCTTCCTCGGAGAGTTCCTTCTTCTTTTCGAACATCGATTATACTCCTTTTCTTCCAATTCTTATGTCTTCTACAGGAGATGCTTTATATCGTTGAGTATCAGTCTCTAATCCATGAGGAAATCTAAGAAATCCGAAGAGCAGAAGGAAATCTCGCCCTTTGGCGGACTTGAAGATCTCACCATCGAAGAGATTGAAAAGAACATCAGAGATTATCCATATGTTCTCTCCAGACTCAAGGACTGCTGAGGTGCGTATTGCACCTCAGCCAAACCTCTACATCCTCACGATCATATTTTCCACATGCCACGTCCTTGATAAAGTTGAAAGTTCTTTCATCATCGTCGAGTTCATAATTGCCTTTACGAAGTAATGCAATGGCCACTTCGAACGCGGTTCTCTTATTCCCTTCCATGAATGGGTGGAAATTTGCGATATAATCGATTGCGAGAGTGGCTTTACTGATGTAATCCGGATAATACTCCAGAGCATCACAGAGGCCTTGGATAGCACTGTCGTTGATTATAGAATCCTCCAATCCGCGTTCGCGTTCCTCTCCCGTGATCACTATGACCTTATGGTGGATCGTGAGAATATTCTCACGACACTTTTCGTAGGAACTCTTCTTGTTAGCGGATCTGAAGACTTCCTTTCTGCCGAACAGTCTTCTTATACCTCTGCCGAACATCCTTTCTCTCACTGGCCTTTCAACTCCTTTCATATTATTACCTTCTTCTCCTCTTCTACTCCAAATAGAACTCCGTTGCCAACAGTGTGATGATCAGTGTCAAAGCCAACTTGAATTTCCTGAAGTATCCAGCGATGAACAGTCCGATCACCTGAGCCACTTTCAGCAACGTCTTCCCGTTGACCATGAGGTAATCTACAATGGGAGAGAGATTACCTGTTGCTTCCAGTCCGATTGCAGTGGCACCCGTGGCCAGTATGCCTATCACGACCATCTGGTTGGATGTCAGAGGGATCAAATGATCACCTCGTACGGATCGCAGATTGTCAAAGTCTCGTCCCCTGTCATAATTTGAACACCTTCACTATCCAATTCCAGACCGTGTCCGCGAATACGAATCCGAAGATCAGCAGACCGACTCCCATGATGATGTACATCGGATCCCTTCTGACAACTCCAAGGAGAGCTAGGATTCCCCCGATCACTATGCAAATGACCTTGAGGATGTTCTTGGCGACCTTCTCCCAGTCCGTATCTTCTGTGAGATTGACCTTGCCAGGATCGATGAAGTTGACCTTGTTCACCTTGAACTCCAATTCCTTCAGACTGCCGTCCATACCGGAGCTGTCGCACACCCCCAGTTGTGTCACCTTGAGTGTGTAACCGTCCTCGATGAACAGCGACTGATATCCATCCGCATCCATTCCCGAATCCTTCCACGCGGTCAACTCCTGTCCGTCCGTCCAAACGGCCACAAGCGTGCTCTGTGTGACCTCGTATCCGCTCGAACTGGTCGTCAGTGTGACCGACTCGGATTGGAAGAACGGAGTGAAGATCACATCGCCGTAGAGTGTGTTCCCGTACTCGTCCAATATGGATCCTCTCACGAACGGTGCATCGATGTTCTTGTCGTACAGACCGATCTTGAGATCGTTCACGTTACCGCCGTTACTGTTGTAGTATTCTGCCAACTGTTGTGTTGCCGAGATGGTCATTATCTGATTCATTCCGGCCGAGAGCGTGACAGAGCTGTCGAAGTTGTTGGATGTCATGAATGTAGTCACGCTGTAGTTGGCGGCGTTCATCGTATCGTAGATACCCCAGACCGCTTCCGCCGCAGTGTTGGCGGATACGGATGTCCAATAGAGCTTATCCAATAGGGTCTGATATGCTATCAGAACCGATTTCATGTCCACACTGCTCGGTTTATTCTCTCCATCGGGGATATCCTGCGGATCTACAAGGAACGAGATTTTGTCATACTTCTGACCGCTGTGTACGATCCTGTCGTCGTTTCCGAGATATGCGACCGTCGTACTTCCGTTGACCGTCATCGCCAATCCTGCCTTCAGTTTACTGGAATCCAGTACGGGTGACATGGAATCCCCTCCGATGAGAGCGTTGGAAATGGTGTAGATACCCGACTGGAAGTCATCGGGAAGAATGTTCTTTCCGGACTGCAGCACCAATGAGTTACCATCAGTCGATGTTATCGTGGTCGGAATACCGAAGTTGTAGATGTAGGACGGACTGTATGTCGTCGTTGTCGTTTCATCAGTGTTACCGACGGTCACGACGTTACTGCTCTCCACCTTCGCGATGTACACCTTACCTGTCGAACCCTGTGTGTCGAATACCGATATCAGATCGGCATCGAAATCATTGCTCTTGGTGAGCATCTGGTTGTTGTCCAGTACGAATCCGATCTGCATCTTGTCGTTGTACGTTTCCGTGTCAGACCATTTCGAGACCTTCTCGGATACCTCTCCGAAGAATTTATCGATCTGTGCTACCGCATTCGCTGTCATGGTGGCATTGTTCTCGTAGGCGTACGACCCCAACAGGATGGCGTTACCGTCGTATGTCGAATCAGCTTTCCATTCGGCGTACGCTTCCAGTTCCGCCTGTCTTATCCAATGTTCCTTGGTCATTCCCCAGATCTGGGCGTAATTGGCGTTGGCATTGGTGGTGAATGTCGTCGCCACGGACATGACATCGCTGATGTCGTTGGCGGTGGCCAAACGCAGATATGGCTGTACATCTGCATTGTTGTCGTCAAGGTATTCGTTGAGATACCAATTGGTCACTTCGTACCCGATCGCCCCAACGACCAATATCACCGCCGCTAAAACGACGGGAGCGATCTCGTTGGGTTCCTCTATCTCTTGGGTAGTGACCACTCCGACGAACGATGTACAGAGTATCGTCATGACCACTATCGTCGATAGCAATTTCATGTTCATTTCTTCAATCTCCTGAATATTATTTTCTTGTGAGGTTCCCCCTGTTCTTTCGATAAATTTATATCTCTCTTCAGACGTTGTGCTATGTAGGAAACCATGGGAAAACTTTGATGGCGTTCTTTACGCTCGGATTCCGATCTCATGGGGAACTCGGAGGGCTTTCCCGTTTCGTACGGGATGTCAGTGTGGGCCTGTAGTCTGCCGTACGGTGGAAGCAGGTCTCTCTCCGCTTTCTTATTCTCCGATCTGATGTAGCTTGGCTGTGGTTCCTTCTCCAATAATCTGACATAATCATAATTGGATCTGTTCAGCATCACTCCTATAGCTCCGACTATGAAATCATTTGTCTGAAGACCGTAACTGTTCTCCGAATCGACAACATTGCTGATGATCCTCTTGACCTTGTATTCGTTCATCCTAAAGATATCAGAAACCATCCTGTCGGATATACCGTCCTTGTGATCTATCTCAACAACAAGATCGTTGAGATAACCATATCTTAGGATAATGGCGTCCGCTAATGATTGAACCATCTTCAGATGAAGTTCGGCCTGTTCGTACCTGTCCATCGATCTACCTTTTTTCTTAGGATATGCGACATAGAATACAGTGGATATAGTCGGAGCAGCATATTTCAATACCTTCTCGCGTAACTCTGGGTTCGTGTAGAACTTGACCTCTTCGATATGTTTCAGTCTCCTCGTGGCATCCTCGAATGTCTTCTGGTCGTTGACGACGCACGCTACCAATGTGTAGTAGCGTTCGCCCTTCAATGACTTTCCGAGATTACCGGTCTCGTCGACTGCGACGTAGACGTACTCGTTGCTCACAGGTACCCCCTCCTGTATGCGAATACGATCAATCCAGCGATAACAACACCCAATGTCACGTATGTGAGGTCGATATCGACGACCTCCTTGTCGTTACCGTCGTCCTGGTCTGCGTTCCCGTCATCGACGGAATACGGACAGGTCGACTCGTACACCCCGTTTTCGGTCGTCACGACGACCGTAACGTAACCGCTCGTTCCGGGCTCCAGAGTGTGTGCCTTGGGTGTCTCTCCGACGTATGTCTCTGTGTGACCGTCCGAAGAGTAGGTCACTTTGGTCGTGGAGCTGGAGACGTTGAGAACCACCTTCGCCGACGTACCGTCGAACTGAAGTTCGAATATCTTGATGTACTTGGCCTGAAGGGTCATGTTCTCCGTCACGGCGGTATCGAAATCCCACTTCTGTCCGTTGTGATACCAAGCATCGAACGCCATGCAGTCGACCGACGGTGCCTTGACCGTATCCACGGTCGTTCCGGATTGGATCTTGACGATCTTGACCGTGGACGAATGTCCGACGAACGTCACGGTGACCGTATCGGTCTCCTCCGAGCTCTTCTCGAACACTGTGTAGAAGGTCATGTTAGACGATAGTACTATACTGTCTTCGTCGATTGCCGTTCCATCCTTCTCATCACTCCATCCGACGAATCTGTAACCCGATGGGGCGGACACATTGACCGGGTGGGCGTAATCGTATCCCGTGTAGAGTGTGAACGTATCTGCTAATGTCGCATCCGATGTGTTGACGTACTTCAGTGTCGCTTTGGAGGATGTCGTACCCCAGACCGCCTTCAGCTCGGTGTAATCTTCTTGACCGATGTCATAGAGATATCCTGCTGGATAGATCGGATTGGAACCGCCCTTACTCCATCCGACGAAGTTGTATCCCGTCTTGGAGACTATGGAACCGTCCGCCAATGTGGCCGTACCGCCCGGTGCAACCACCGCGGCGATCGTTCCCTTGTATGAACCGCCGTTCGCATTGTAGGCGAGAACCCCGGCCATATCCTTTATCTCTTCATCCGTGTAGTAACTGGGTTCGAGTACCATATCCTTGTCGATTATGGAATAGGAACCTCCCAACGGATATGTCGTCGGGGACTGATCCACCTTGATCGACCATCCGTTCTGTTTGACGGACGATCCGTCCGCATCGGGAAGTTGGATAGCGGTGTGATACGGGCCGTATCCCACTATGGTTCCATCCTCCGTCGTGATATGATGTATGATCGACGGGTCGTACGTGTTGTCCGCGACGGATACATACCACTTGATGATCATGACATCTTTGTCCCCGTACGAGTTTCCGACGGCATGAGTCTGCATCTTCAAGGTTATCTCATGTATACCAGCACCATCGACGGTTCCGATTATGCTCAAGGAGGACTTGGTAAGAGTCATCGTGAAGACATTCGCGGTAATCGTACCTGTCGTGGATTCCACTTCGCTTATCTTCGTCACTCCGTTATATGTGTCCGAAAGGGTGTACTTGACGGACGGTGCCGCATTACCGAATTTGAGCATCACTTCACTGATCTCTTCCGTGGTGGTATCCAATGTTACGGATGTACCTTTGAGTACGGTCAAGTGTTCTGCCTCGACATTGTTGCTCGCCGATGATCCATTTATCTGTTCAATACAGTTGTATGTCAGATCCGCCCAGACGGCCTTGTATGACGATGATGATGACTCGATGTATGATTGACCCGGATATCTGGTCACTTTCTCGCCGTCGGTAGACCATCCTAACAGAACATTCCCGCCCTTGGATATCTGCGTGTATTCACTGTCGGATGTACTTGGTGCCTTATATTCGGTCGGGAAGTACACGGAATTACCCTTCAGTACCTTCTGTGAGAATCCGCCTGTACCGCCGTTGCTGTCGAATGTGATTGTCTGAGCTCCCACGTTATCGGAGCCGTAACCTCCGAGATAGGCGGAATTGTCATCCGTCGGTATGATGCACAATGAGGACATCAGCAGTATCCCCAGGATCGCCATCGCCATGAACGTCTTCGCATTCATGGATACCACCACGGGATCGTCGTTCCGAGCAATATTATGGACAACCACTTGATCAGTATGAGGATCAGACCTATGATGAACGCCTTCTTCCCGAAGGATATCAGCGGATAGGATCCGCTCAGTAACCCTATGAGGAGACAGATCGCACCGACGATCGTAATGATCAACGGTGCGTATACGAATAACATCACCATGGACATGACCAGCTTATCGGATGTTTCGATGGTCGTTCCGTCATCCGTGGATGTGTCCGCTGCAGATGAGCAATCGAACGTACAGACTGCGGATAGCAGGATGATGCCGAGTATGGTCATGATGATCAGTGATCTCGATCTCATGCGATGACCTCCTCTTGATGTGTTTTTCTCATATGCTCGGACAGTTTCTTCTTCAATGTAGAGACGAACGACTGGTGCTGTGTGCAACTGGTTATCCTGTTACATTTTTCATTTCTACTGCGTACTGATTCGTCCTTATTATCTGATTCCTTTTCGATAAACTGTGTTCGGTAATTCTCTGAGCCGTTTTT
>CAVJRF010000038.1:0-7375 GCA_963651945.1 Eggerthellaceae bacterium
CCTCGGGCATCGGAAAACAGCGGACTCGATAGTCCACGATATTGGGAAACTGTTGATCTCTTATTCTCAATTTCTACGACGATTGTCCGATATGCGGAAATACCCATGTCGCGATGGTCATCACATGACCATATCTGCGATCGTCTACACATCGAACACGGGCTTCACGAAGAAATATGCGGAACTCCTCGGAGAGAGGACGGGATTGCCCGTACGTCCGTTACGTTCGATAGGTCTGCCGAAGAAGGCTGAGATAATCTATCTCGGATGGGTGGCCGCGAGTGCGATCAAAGGATACGACACCGCATCGAGGATGTATGATATCAAAGCGGTATGCGGCGTGTGCATGGGGCCGACCGGCAGTCAATTGGACGAGATAAGGAAGAAGACCAAGATCCCGGGGGATATCCCGTTGTTCACACTGCAGGGAGGCTTCGATCCCAACAGGTTGCACGGATTCTATAAGTTCGTCATGAAACCCGTCATGAAGAAGATGAGGGCACAATTGGAAGCGATCGAGAACAGGACTCCGGAAGAGGATCTGGCGTTGGAGATGGTCACCGACGGCAAGGATCTCGTGGATGAGAGGAACCTGTCCGGGATCCTGGAATGGTATCCCGGGCAGTGAGCGTTCACTCCGCATCCTCCTTCTGTTTCAGACTCATCGCGATCACGAATGCGAACATCGCCATCAATGCCGCCACGAAGAACGCATGCCTGAACCCAGGCATGAGTATCTGACCGATGGTCATTCCCGCGGCAGGCGTGAGTATGAACGTCATGAATATGGCATTCAATATCGCCACACCCGATGACGATCCGGCCTGTCTGAACGTGTTGGTCAGTCCGGACAATAATCCGTCCTCACCCTTCTTGATGAATCCGAATGAATGGTTGGTGACGGCTACCAACGCCATACCCATACCTGCACCCATCACGAACAATGTGAGCAGGATGTACCATATCTCGGTGGATTCCCCGAAGTTCATCATCATGACGAATCCCAACGCCGCCAACAGCGAACCGGCGATCACGAACACCCTGTTGTTACCGGTCCTGTCGGTGACCTTACCGACGATCGGTCCTGCCACCATCATACCGACCGAGTTGGCGATGAGTATGAATCCGTATTCGATCGTCTCCATACCCTTCACATACTGCAGATAGTACGGTAACAGGAGATAGCAACCACTTATGGCCATGAACAGCAGGGCGTTTATGACATTCGATTTCAGGATATTCTCGTTCTTGAACATGGACATGGAGATCAACGGGTCCGCTGCCCTCTGTTCCCACCATGCGACCAATCCCGCACCGATGAACATCACTGCGAGCAATGCGATACCGATATCGGACATCCATCCGAGGTCACCGCCTTCGTTCAGGTAGTATGTCATCGAGAACAATGTGATCAATATCAGCACGGCACCGATGATATCCAATCTCTTCTTCTCCGCAGGTAATTCCTCATCTACCTTCATGTATCTCAGGCAGAGGAACAGACAGATCAATCCAATCGGTACGTTGATGAAGAAGATGTACGACCAGTGTATGGATGTCAATATGCCTCCGATGGCGGGTCCGAATGCCGTACCTGCGGATGACGACAGTGTGACGGCACCGATACAGGAACCCCTGCTCTCGACGGGAAGATACGACGATACCATCGCCAGGGACATGGACATGGACATGCCGGCACCCAATCCCTGTATCCCTCTCAATACGATTATCGCGGTCAGTCCCAGCTCGGGTATGAATCCGCACATACCGATCGCGAACGAGGATATGGTGAAGATCAGTATGCCGGCGATGAATACCTTCTTGTATCCGATATTGGAGCCTATCTTGGACCACAATAGGATGAAACAGCATAGCATCAGTGTGTAGATCAGGAGTACCCATGAGATGTTGGAGGTATCATGACCGGCCTCACCCATGTCATGTGCGATCGTGGGCAATGCTACCGCGACGATCGTGGCGTCCAACGCAGTCATGAATGAACCCAGGATCAATGCGAAGAGGATGATCTTGTACCTTCTTTCCATGGATATCATTCCGTCATTCACCGGATGTCCGATGGTGCATCGAACCACCCGATCATTACGGAAAGACCGTGTTGTCGTTACTTAAAACGTTCAGTCGACTGTCATAGAGCTATAATATCAAGAACGGTATGTTCATCCTATGACCTACAGCGACAGTGGAAAGGCCATCATCATAGTGGATATGTTGAACGACTTCGTGACCGGTTCCCTGAAGTGCGACCGTGCACAGAGGATAATCACCCATATCGCCGACCTCATCAGGAATGCGAGGGAGAGAGGTATCCCGGTCATCTATTCCAATGATGCCCACATCAAGGGCGTGGACCACGAGCTGAAGCTCTGGGGGGATCACGCCATCGCAGGTACGGAAGGTGCCAAGGTCATCCCTGAACTGGAACCTGCCGAAGGTGATTTCATAATCCCCAAGAGGAGGTACAGCGGGTTCTACGACACGGATATGGACATGCTGCTGAGGGAACTCAAGATAGATACGCTCATAATAACGGGTATGCACGCACACATGTGCGTACGTCACACATCCGCCGATGCATATTACAGAGGATACGATATAATCATCCCGACCGACGGTGTGGAATCCTTCACGGAAGAGGATTATCAGGCGGGTCTGAAGTATCTGAAGGAGGTGTACGGTGCGAAGATCACCGACGCCGATGAGATAATCAGGGGATTCTGAATGTCCTGCAGGAAGGATATCGACGATCTGATGTCGAGGTGCGTCCAATGCGGTTCGTGCAGGGACGTATGTCCCTCATACCGTTACGACGGTTGCGATCCCATGGAAGTGATGAGAGGGAACCTGGAGAGAGCGAAGGGTTGTCTCACATGCGGGCTGTGCAACGATGCGTGTAAGAACACCATACCGAAGAAGGTCATGATGTATGCCGCATGCATCGCCAATGGTGTGAAGATACCTCAGACGTTCTACGATACGGGATACAACGTACCTCCTGCACCGACGGATGGATTGCCCGTACCGGATTATGATGACGGTTCCAAGGATGTATTGATGCCCGGATGCATGACCGTGGCCTTCACACCTTATCTTGAGTACACTGCGGTCAAGGCGTTGGATATCGTAGGTAAGAGGGTGAGGAGGTTCGACGGCGGTTGCTGCACATACCCCATAGCATACAGGTCGATGACCGACGACGAGAGGAACGGCTTCAAACACGATATCACCGACGGTAAGGGCATAGAGAACATGTTCACGATCTGTCCTGGATGCAGGGACGAGATGGCGGCCGTATGTCATACGGAACACGTGATCGATCCATTGTACAGAGGTATAGAGGCGATAAGATCCCTCAAGGGTATAGGTCTGAAGGTGGCATCGTTACCCGGTTGCAGTCTCAGACACCGCAGGAAGGAGTTCGAAGAGGTCATCGAGGCATGCGGATGCACATTGGTGGATGTGGAACAGGGTTGTTGCGGCAAGGCCGTACCTGTCATCTCGGAGAAGCTGATGAGGGAGAGACAGGAATCGTTGAAGGGCGTGGATGCAGTGATCGTAGGATGCGGTTCATGCTTCGCAAGGTACGATATGTTCAAGGACGGAGTCCCTGTCCTGTACATCACGGAATTGGTATGTCTCGCGTCGGGTGATGACACCACGTTACAATATCATAAGAATAGGTTGTGAACATGCCCCCATCTCGGGACATGCACACATTGGACATCAGTCCTGCTCTCCGTGATTGGTAAGACCTAGCCTTCCGTCGGTGTCCCGGTACCTTATCACACACAATTCTATGCCATGTGCGAAACTGGCGAATTCACGGGATTCGACCTTCGTAGAGAGGAAATCTATCAGGTCTTTTGGGAGCGTTACACTTATCGATATCTTCTTCTGTTTGGGAGACATGACGAATATATTTTTCTAGCCAGTTATAAAATTTAATGAGCAAATTCATTGTAAATGATTGTCCGACATTCATAATCGATGCGATCATGATCATGTCTGGCCGTCCCGATCGGTATGCGCAACGGGAGTACATATCTAACATATAACAACCTAAGAATGAAGATAAATACTATCAGTGTAATACAATCAATATCATTGTGAATGATTGTTCCGCACGATCATCATAGGAGGCATCAAGATGAACGATTACAAGATCAGGTCGCTGGAAGGGAAGCATGTATTGTCGACGATAATGTTCCTCGGGGAACACGGTATGGCGGCGAAGACGACGATATACGAGAATGTGTCCAAGAATCCGAGGATGCCCGATAAGCTGTCCGATCTGGAGAAGGCAGGCGTCGTCGTAGTGCACCACGGTTATCCCACGAACGTGGAATTGACGACAAAGGGCAAGGAGATCTACGAGCTCCTGTCCAAGACGGAAGGACTCTTGGTCTGATGCGATCCGGGGCATCGGGGGATTCCCGATGCCCGGATGCATCATCGACAAACATCTTATCGACATGTCCATAGGATCCGAGGGCATCATAGACCATTCGATGAAGTTCCGAATTCAGACGATCCTGGGAACATCCTTGAGACCCATCATGGTCTCGCAATCGATCAATGCGATATCATTCTCATCAGCGTATTCGCGCAGATCGTCCTGGAATCCTCCCGCGGAGAATAGGACGTATCTCACATTCTCTCTGATGTGAGCATCACTGCAACGTTGTTCAAGGGCATTCATCACCGTGAATCCTATCGGATTCTTGCCGAACTTACATTCGCATACGAGTGTATAGGTGACACCACCATCATCCAATACCTTCGCTATGATGTCGATATCCACATCTTCCCCATGGGAATCTCTTCCCCACCATGAACCGATCTCGATTATCGTGAGATGATCGCACAACCACTTCGCACAAACGATCTCGAAGACGTGTCCGAGGTGCGAATCAATCTTACCTTTGAGCAGCCTGTATGTGGAACCCGGGGATTCCGACGTGTCTATGAGCAGGGAGTTCTTGGAGATTATGCCGTAGTGGAAGGCAATGAACGGGTCCGCGATCCTGTAGATCGGCCTCTTGGGAGCATTCATCATCGGATGTCTTCTCTCGATGACCCCTATGGATTCCAGATCATCCAGCATCCTCTTGCATCCGGCACGGTCTATGCCGAGTCTGTCCGCTATCTCCGATTGCTTAACGGAACCGTCTGCGATGCATTTCACTATCCCTGTGTAGTTGTGGTTCCCTTTGAATTCCTGTAGGATCGTCTGCGGCGCATCATCCCTCCAGGACGATTCCGGTCTGAAGAACGATCTTGTCAGATTCGATTCATATGTGCCATCATGTGCTGCCTTCAGATATTGGGGGATGCCACCCACGGTGATGTACCATTTCAATGCCGCATATGCATCCATATCCGGATGGAAATCCATGGATCCTTCCAGATCTATCTGTTTCACCTGCAGGACATTCGTGAATCTCCCGTAGAGCGGCCTGTCATAGCTTTCCGTCTCCCTACGCATCGTCGATATGGATGAACCGCAGACGACGAACATACAATCGATGCCGTCGAATCCTCTGTCTATCGATTTCTGTATGACGGAGGCCGCTTGCGGTGCGCTGTCGATGAGATATGGCAATTCATCGATGATCACCAATGTATGCTCCTCAGAACACAATTTCTCTACGATGCCCATGAGGTGGGACAGATCCTCCGCCCTTCCTATGTCATGTCCGCAGAACGAGGAGATGTCCATTGTGAGTGTGGACAGGTTCTCATAGTACGATCCTTGTACGGCCTGCAGGTAGATCGTGCGTTTCCCTTTGGAGAATTCCCTGAGCAGACGGGATTTACCTATCCTCCTGCGACCCCACACCGAGCATGTGACGAGTCCATCCGAACCCCATAGCTTGTTGAGATATTGCAGTTCGTTATCCCTGCCTTTGAAATCTCCGTCCGACATGATCTATAAGAGGAAGATTGATTATAAATCAATTTCTACGTTAATTGTTTCAAAATCAATTTTCAAATGAAATTGATTTCAAAACAATTTCTATTTGGCTAGACGACACATCGTGATCCAGAATACGATCCGGTGGATCCGGGGGCCTGTGAATTTTCGATGGATCATAAACAGATCCGATCACGGCATGATCATCAATGTGTATGCAACATCAAAGGATCCATTCAGCCTCAGACCGAGATATGTCATCGAATAATAGCCAGACATATGATGAGTGGGCCTATCCGGATTTGAATTTTGTATGGCCAGCAAGTCAGAAATAAAATCAATAGGGTACTTTTGAGGGTTATTGAATTTTGTTCAAATCCAATTTTTCCATATTGTCATAATCTATATGGATTATAGGTTGTATTCGGTAACGGTGAGTAAATTGGCAGTTCCGAATCAAATAGAGAGATCTGAGGATGACTACAAAGAGTATCTTGACAGTATAGATTATGACGAATTGGTTAGGAAAATAGAAGAATTTGAGGGATTAACATACTCAGATTATACCGACGATCAGATTGTCGAGTTATTTAGGAAAACTTTGATTTCAGATGGAAAGGTCATCACTAACATATCTGAAAGAACTATGCCTGCACACAGTTGGCATTTCTTTAGGATTCGTCGTATAAGAGAATCTGTAACTCCCGTTGAGAGTTGGTTCAGAGAACCGCCTTTTAATCCAAAAAGACCAAACAGATTTGATTTTCTGGACAGGTCCATAATGTATGTATCTTTTACGAATGGGGCAGCAGTAGTTGAGACAAAAATAAAGGATACAGAAACGTATGCAGAGGCGGTTTTTACAAACAACCGTGATGTTAGGTTAATCGCCATTGGTATGATAAACGACACCTACTGGAAAGATGAGGCACCTGTGAGATTATCAAAAGAACAATTGAAAAAGGCCAAAGCGATAGATGATTTTGAGTTTAATCTGATGACTATGAAGGATGATGATGGGGTTTCGGCTCATAGGGTTGCACAAATAGTTGCAAAATGCATTTACGGTAATGCTGACAGATATGACGGCATCTTGTATCCTTCTGTTGCTTGCAAAGCACCATATGAGTATAATGTTGCATTCTTCAATGGGAAGGAATCCTTAGATTTGGAATATGCACTAATTCACAGGAATCTTTATTCTAAAGACGTCATTGGAATGTGGTTTAAGGATGGAGTTGGCCAGTACCAGCCGGAAGATCAGGCAGAAGTAGTAAGTCGTAAGAAGAAAGTGGATGAATTCTTTGCAGAGGCTTTTCTGGTCGATGCAGATATGTTAAAGAAACTGTCTTAAATGAAAAGATGATGGAAACAAATGTTTTCCATTTCAACAGTTTCCCAATATCGTGGACTATCGAGTCCGCTGTTTTCCGATGCCCGAGG
>CAVJRF010000039.1:0-1319 GCA_963651945.1 Eggerthellaceae bacterium
CGTATATGGAACACAGCAACACAGATACATCCTCGCAATCCCCCCTCTGTAAGTACAAGGTCTCCAAGGGGAACGCCTCGTACTCCTCCACCCCGTAGAGATCGGAATCTGAAGTGTATTTGATGTTCTCCTGAACGAAGTACAATGAGGCCAATGCCCATTGTCCTTCTGGGAAGAGTGAGGATATATGGTGTGCTATCTTCTGCACATACGGGTCGTCCGGTTCGATGAATCTTACCGGGCTCCTGTCTAAAACGGTGCCGTAACGTAATACGTCCCTCGACATAGAATGCTCGAACTCGGCCTCCGTGATGCCAAGGGAAATAGAATGTTGGATATGGCCATCCAGCGGACATGACCAGGTCATCGTCTCCTCGATGTCGAACTGTTCGGCATGGGAGATGGCGTCCGCTTGGGATGGTATGGTGAGTGTGTAGATCGCCCCCAATCCTATGAGGGTGGCGAGAGTAATGACGGCGGCCGTACGAACAACAGTCAGTGGGTTACCCCCTTTTGCAGAACCGAAAGGAATCCGAAAGCGGCCGCCGTTGTGGAACGTATACAGTAGCGATTGTCGTGTGACTCGTTACGGTAGGGACGTGCCATGAGAAGTAAGAGGACAAGTGAGTATTTCAATCTCGAAAAAATGCATATCCTACACATTATGCAGGTATGTGTAGGATGTGTAGGACTACACATTTTGTTAAACTTATATAGTAGAACTTTGGCTTTATATACTCAACTTGGGTGTGATACACTCATTTTGAGTGGTCGTCTTGAAATGGGGACTATTGCGATAGTTCTGTCATGAGCGTTTCAGTGGATGACATCGTAGAGAATGTGTTGGAAGGATTCGGTGTGAGCTCCCGTGAATGTACGAAGATTCAGTACCGTGGAGTAGCGAATACGTTGAGGATGGTGTTCTCCGGGATCTATGAGATAAGAGAATACGAAGGGAGGATCTGTCTGCATAAGATCGGTAGCGACAGACTGGCGAAGGAGATCACTCTCTATCCCGTTCTGTGATCTCTTTTTGAGGAAGGACGGACTTCATCGTCTCGGTAAGAAGATCTGATTGGGGATTGGAGGCGTAATTCTCGTATGCGATGACGTAGAACAGTTCTATGGACTGATTGACCAGATCCTGTAGGGTGGGTTTCCTGCCATCCCCCAGTACGGAGAATGCCTGTAGGATCTCTATCCGTCTTTTATTGTCATCGCTTATCAGGAATGAAAATCTCTCCATGATTCCTCTCGGTCTGCGATTACTAGATATGGTTACATTACTTAAAAATTGGTTGTTCGACGTGTCATGTGTG
>CAVJRF010000039.1:1329-7275 GCA_963651945.1 Eggerthellaceae bacterium
TGGGATTTTGTCATGACACGTCGATTTGTGTTGGAGACAACCAGTATACTGATGTTCTTTTAGGTATATAAATATCATTTCGGTCTAAAAACATTTTAGAACCGATAGGTATAATCAACGAATATATCGGTAGTTACAACAAAACTATTGTAATCAATTCGGCCAGATGTCTCTCGCATGTTCCTCTCTTTCATCCTCGGTATCCGGGATCGTCTCGTCTCTCAAAACAATGAAGGTGCATCCGCACGGGATGCACCTGTACCCGGAGACATCGGTCTCAAGGTCACGGAAAAAGAGTTTGGTCGTCATCCGTCCGCACATCGGACAGTAAATCTCGTCAGTCGTCACAATTACCTCACGGCGATTGTTCTCCAACACGACCTTGTTGATATCTTATTATATCCTTTATTAAAGAGGTCTTCCCTCCTCTCTCACCTTCAACCTTCTCAATTCCTCTATACGTCTTTCAAGGACATCGCACAGGAGGTCATCAACCTTCCACTTCGGTGCCTTGATATCGAGCATCTTCGAGATCTCCATGAACTCATCATAGGTCTTGTCGGTCATCTTGATGTAGCATCCTTTGCGACGTCTCATCGCCCATCTGATCATCCTGTCTGCCAATGTATCGGACATCCCCTTCTTGGTTAGGGATTCATCCATCTCTGCGTACTCGATCATCTGACAGTATGTCTCTTCGCACAATGGTATGAGTTTCATTCTTTCACATCCCTCTTGTCCACGATGACCGTCGATTCCAAGGTCGACCTTTTGCAGCCGTAGTAGACATCCAGTGTTAGGTAGGTGAGACGGTCGAAACCGATGTCATTGATGTAATATTCGACCATGTCGATGATATCCAATTTTCTGACGTAGTGCCACATTTGTTTGTGTTTTTGCCTTTCAAAGCCAGCTGACCCCACATATTCGGCACGGAGGATGTAGATTCTCCCGTCATCGGAGAGTTGGATCAGAGGTTCCAACTTCTTCGGCAGGATGTCGCCCTTTTTCATTCAACCACACTCCTCTTGTCCACGATGACCGTCGATTCCAAGGTCGACCTTACGCGGCCATAGTAGACATCCAGTGCTAGGTATCTGAGGAGGTCATCGATACCCAACCCGATGTCATTGACGAAGGCTTGGATCCTGCCGATGGCATTCGATCTTCTGATGTAGTATTCGATCTGTGTACGATCGCTGATTTGTCCATTGTGGTATTCGACCGTCCATTCGGCACGGAGGATGTAGATCTTACCGTCATCGGAGAGTTGGATCAGAGGTTCCAACTTCTTCGGCAGGATGTCATTCTCGGTGTCTTTCGGTGCGAACTTATTATTGTTCATTCCCTCCACTTCGGTGTATTCGAATATAAGATCGAGTCCGAAATCATCCGGGTCACAGATTCCACACCCCGTATCATATCCCTTGACCGTTTCGAAACAAGCGAGTAGAATATGGGCGGCGAGTTCCTTCCTCTTTTCTTCGGGTATGTTCGCATTACGATAGCTGGATTCGCCTATGATCTTCATGGCGTTATCATCGCTCAACTGGTCAGCAATAATCTTCTTCAATTCCTCTGGAGTCTTCTCCACCCCGTGATCGTATACTTTCATCACCCCACCTCTCTTTTTTCTTCCTCTCTCGACTTCTTGCTTATGACCTCTATCCTCTCGTCCGCACGATCTTCTCCGTAGACATCGAAATGGGGATCGAGTGCTATTTTGCATATAGTCGTGAGACCGATCTCGAATATGTCCTGCAATGTCACACGAGGAAACACAACCTTGATGAGGTCGTAGATCTCCATCATCGACGGACTCATAAGGAGGGTCACTTCCTGATCCTTCTTTTTCGTTCTGTCTTCATTTTCGTAACTATCGAGACCTGCTTGGATGACATCCAACCATGTGAGATCGGGTCTCGTGCAGGTGAGGGCGATGAAACGTTCTGCGATCACACCCTTCCTTTCATCGGTTGTCATTTTCACCACCTCAAGGGGCCGTAGTCCTCTTCGTAGTCCTCTTCCCTGTAGATTCCGTCCAATGCCATCTCTGCCGTCTCGCTTCCCGATCTCTCGACATACTGTTCGATTGCCCTGTCAAGGATCGTGTCCACGGTCGTTCCCTCCTCCATTGCGATCAGATTGATCGCAACATACTGCCTCGTACTGACGTACATATTTTCATAACTCATTTCCATCCCTCCTCATCGTTCCCGACCTGTTTGATTTCAACATCCTCGGGAACCTCTATCGTCAGATCCGCTGAATACCCTCCCCAGTCTCCCATCTCTACCTTGACCAGCTTGAGCCATTTCGGGATCGGGATGTCCTCGTCGAGTTGTCTCACGGACATACTCCAGCAACCGTCGTAGTGGTAGACCACACGGAATCCTTCGGTTCCTCTCTTTATCTCAACACTCCTCTCGAAATCCTTCTCGTAGCCAGAAACATCCAGGATCTCCTTGTCACCGCTGAATATCATGCGGATATCGTCGGAGCTTCCACGGAATGTCAATTGCATCGGGGCGATCGCCCCTTCTTCCACAGGGACTGTGTCGTAGAGCTCTCTTATCTCCCTCGTATTCCAATCGGCACGGTATATCTTGGCTTCGATACCGTTCAACTTTACCATCTCAACCGCCCAACTTCTTGCGTGTTTTATGGTGTCGAAGAAACAATCGTCATCGGCACATTTGACGTAGAATCCGTCCATCACTCCACCTCCTTATTGCGGCGGTTGGCGAGAGCGATGAAATTCCTCTCCCACCTGCCTCCTTCGTAGAGATCTTCTTCCTCGTCGTAGACCATCTCGATCTCTGTCGAGTATTGGAAGCCACAATCACAGACTATGCCTACCTTCTCTACGAATTGGTCGGATACGTGGCCGTATTCATTTCCATCATCATCATAGAAGAAGACATTCTTCATCGTCAGTTTTTCACCACACATCGGACACGGTTTGAAGTCACATTTCGCTAAAACGTTCATTTCAATCACTCCTCTTCTTTGATTTCTTCCTGCCAATAGATCAGACCCGCACGGATCACATCGACCATCGTGAGTGATGGTCTCTTCTCGTGCAGTATTTCGAAAAATTTGGATAGGATCCTGCCACAGGGATTGTCGACGTTCATGACGACCACCCTCCCTTGGTCTATGTCATCCGCCCTCGTATTTGCGAGATTGACGAATTTCTTGAACCATGTTTTGTCGATCAGGTCATCCTCGGACGGATAGTGTCCGAAGGTGTAACCGCAGTTGCAGTCGATGGTCACAAGGTTGATCGTTCCGACGAACTGCATATACTCCTCGACGGAATCCAATGCCTCCCCGGGATCGGACTCGAAGTCGTCCATGTGCAGTTCCTCGATAGGTTCGTCGAGATCGTCGAAGAACCTGATGTCTTTCGTTGTCAGTTTGTGTCCGCATATCGGACATGGTTTGAATGGTGTGTCTGTCCTCATTGTAATCCACTTTCTGAAAAAGTGCAAGGGTTGCCCCTTGCTTGTTCTGCTGTCCTTTTGTAATCGTTGAGGATACCGTTCTCGATCAGAGCTCTCGTCAACGTCATCCTGTTCACTCCGATTGCTCTAGCGGTCTCGCTGATGCTCATTCCCGCTCTTGCAAAAATCAGGATCTCATTTGCCGAAGGATTACTGTCATCGGAGAGGACGAACGCCTTCGGTCTGCCGATGTGTACTCCCTTCTCTGCAGCAACCCTCATCCCTTCGGAGATCTTATGAGACAACGTGTCGTCGTTCATGCAATCACCCCGATGATGGAGAATAGTCCGTGGACGATGGAGATAAGGGAACCGTTTTCTCCATTCACAAGACCACGCCCTTCTTTCCATCACAATCCGACGGGTTTTCGGATGATATCGAACCCTGTTCTCCATCAACCCTTCTTTCCACTCTTTTGCGACGGCATTTTTCCCTTTCCTTTGTCTTCCTCGAACGGATCGTCTTGCGATACTGCTCA
Source organism: Eggerthellaceae bacterium (assembly GCA_963651945.1). Classification (GTDB taxonomy): domain Archaea; phylum Thermoplasmatota; class Thermoplasmata; order Methanomassiliicoccales; family Methanomethylophilaceae; genus Methanarcanum. The sequence continues at coordinate 5,314 of CAVJRF010000039.1, forward strand.
AGAAGGACAAGATCTTCGGAACCTGTGAGTTTGGCTTTCTTCAGTCTCTCCCTGTACTCATCCACCCTTTTGGGGAGCTCACATTTCTCCCTACGACAGAACGTCTTCCCCTTCACAGCATCAGATAGGGCATGGCGCTCCACTCCCCACATCTCTGCTATCACTTCGATGGAGGCCCCCCTATCGACAAGGGCGAAGAAATCGGAAACGGACTTTACGACGGTGGCGGGCGTGTATGTCTTTACAATCCTTCCGTCGGAATCCTTCTTCTCCCTCTCCCTCGGTTCGTTCAATATCCTACCATCGGGCATGAGTGGTATGTCATCGGAGAAAGCGAAGGTAACCGCACGTGAGACGTGCTTACCCTCGGCAATATTCCTGTCGACGGAATCCCTTGTCTTCTTCGTCTGCTCTTTGACGAAGAGGGAATCAGTCGCTGATTTGTAGGTATCTAGGTGTAATGCCGCTTCCGAGTTTCCGGAGAGACCGCCGTATCCTGCGTAGATCGCCTCACACCGGTACATATCCAATACCGCCTTGAGACGGTTGAGTTCGTCCGGGCCTTTTCTCGTGAGACGGGATGAATCGTAGACCACTAAGTAATGGGGTTGTTTGGATACGACAGCTCCGATCAACATTCCGAAATCGTCACGGTCGTTGGTGGTACCGGAGACCCCGTCATCATGGTATTCCCCGACGACCTCGACCCCATTCTGTTTACACCACGAACGGCATGTTTTGAGTTGGGTCTCTATGGAGACTCCCGAATCCGCTTGACCCTTGGTGGATACACGTGCGTAGATCACTGCGGTCTTACCTTGCTTGAGGATGTCTTCCATCAGAGGACACCCCCTGTTATGGATGGGTCACAGGCGGCAGGATCGTCCATGTGTATTTTCGATGTCCCGGTGATCAGAAAAGAATCTAAGGAATCATATACCGACAATCTAACATAACAGTGTCCATTGTGGTCATAGGCTGTTATGAGTCCACAGAGGCGGGCGCGCTGTGCCTCTCCCGCTGTTACACCATACATATCGGAAGGCCGACATGCTCTCTGCAGACAGGTATATATGCAGTTTTCAGGATGATAAGGATTTCCGTTCATTCCTCATCTTCCTCCTCGAGATATTCTCTTGGACGCATTATACGAACCTTTACACCGCTTGGAGGCCACGATTTGTCATAAAAATCCTTGTCGCCTGTAATCAAAATGTCAGAATGGGTTGCATCGACCGAATAGAGTACTTCCAAATCACCCTCATCGCGTATGGAGTATCTTTTGTGAAGTTCTTCAAGCGGAAGAACTTCAATCATGACTACTTCGGGACATATATTCAACACAGCCTTGCGAATTGAATCGGCATCCAACTGACAGTTTTTCTTTCCCGCTTGTCTTGTACATTGTAGAAGGATGATGTTTGAAACGATCAAATCATCACGACTACGTATTTTGTCAAGAACAAGTGGTGCAACTTTTGATTTGTACGCTATTGCGGCCATCAATACATTGGCATCAACGGACACTTTACGCTTCAAGCTAAATCTTCTCATAATCTCACCACTCAAAAATATTGTTCACTCTTCTACCTCCGGTAAAAATTCAAACGATGCATAGTCCTTGACGAAATTCTTCTCGTGAACCTGTACCTTCTTCAGAATCCCACGGTCGCTCAGACTCTTCAGGTGTCTGTGGATCGTTGCTCTCTTGTTGTGATAGTCGTAAGTGTATTGGGGATTGGAGCCGTAAACGGTGTCCATGATCTCCGTTACCGTGACAGGTCTGTTCGCTGTCTGTATGATGTCGATGATCTCTTTGTCAAAATCGGGAAGGAAGATGATGCGGTAGTCCATCATTCCACCTCCAATGTGTAGTTACTCAGATTGATGCTGATGTTCAGATTGTCGCTCGTGCTGATTATCGTGAGATAATCTCCGATGACCTTCGGACGGGTGTACGTG
>CAVJRF010000040.1:0-7269 GCA_963651945.1 Eggerthellaceae bacterium
GGCATTGGATAGTCTGGAACCCATCACCCATCTCTCCCAGGCGGGTCCGGACTCCATTAAGATAAGGATCCGACGGTCGGAAAGAGCCGACCCCCCCCCCCCACGAATATCGATGTGGAGGAGGGGCGATCACGCTTCCCCGTCTTATGTTTGATATATTTCTAAAAGGGATATTTGAATGTATCCGGATTGACCTCGTATCACAACAATCTATACTATCTGGTCAGCGATATGATCCAATCATCGTCAACTACAATCAATGATCGTGCACCACACGTTGGATCGATGCCTTCAATCACTTATATAAATAATAAGACGATGGGCACGGCATGGAGATCTTGGCACCGGCAGGTTCCCCGGAAGGGCTAGTCGCCGCCATCAAGGGCGGATGCGATGCAGTGTATTTGGCAGGAAAGAGCTTCGGCGCCAGAGCGTTCGCCAGTAATTTCACCGATCAGGAACTGGAAGGTGCCGTCAGATATGCACACGAGCACGGTGTGAAGGTCAATGTCACCGTCAACACCCTGATCAAGAACTCCGAGATGGAGGAAGCGGTACAGTTCGTCCAATTCCTGAAGGACATAGGTGCCGATGCGGTGATCATACAGGACATCGGTCTCCTCAAAGCGATAAGGAACATCCCCATCAAGAAACATGCATCCACGCAGATGGCCGTTCATTCCAGAGCGGGACTCCAATGGTGTGCCGAGAACGGTATCGACAGGGTGATCCTCGCAAGGGAATTGACATTCGAGGAGATCGCAGAGATCGTGAAGGACTCTCCCATCGAGACCGAGGTGTTCGTACAGGGCGCGATGTGCTACTGCCAATCCGGAGGCTGTCTCTTCTCATCCATAGTCGGCGGAAGGAGCGGTAACCGCGGTGAATGCGCACAACCATGCAGGAAGAAATACGAATCCGAGGACAGGACGGGATACATCCTCAGCAATGCGGATATGTATTGCATCGATTATCTCAAGAGATTGGACGAGATAGGAATAACGTCCGTCAAGATCGAAGGTAGGATGAGGAGCGAGGCATACGCATACCTCGCATCACGTGCATACTCTCTCGCATACAAGGATCCGGAGAATCCCGAACTGGAGAAGGTCACAGGATTGTTGAAGACCGTATTCAACAGGGGATACTGCCACGGTTATCTGGACGGGGTATCATCCCTGGTGCAGGCCACATACCCCGATAACAGAGGATTGTTCATCAGGAAGGTCAAGGTCAAGAACAAGACATTCTCCATCAAGGACACGGACGTGCACACCGGGGACGGGATCTCGCTGTTCGACGGAGATATGAAGATCGGCGGTTTCAAGATACAGACGACCGGTACGGATGTGACGTCCCCCTTCAAGATACAGGATGGTCTGTACGATATGTACAGGACATACGATCCGCGCATAGATGAGGTGAAGAATCTCGTCGGAAAGCCTCCCAAGCTCACCGGTGATACGAAACGCTGCAAGGTGAAGGTGTCCGCACCGAAGATCGAGCGCGCCAGGAATCCGTCCAAACTCTCGTTCTATGTCTCCACACTGAAAGTCCTCGATGTCGTACTTCCGTATGCGGACCGCATCTACTACGACGGGAAGGACTTCGACGAAGCCTACACGAAATGCAAGGAAGCTAACGTGGAGTGTGTATTGTACCTCCCGAGATTCTCCGCCATGGAGGACATCCCCGAGGACAAGAGCATACCCGTCATGGTCCACAACGTAGGTCAGATCGAAGCGGCGAATGGCCACAAAACCTACGGCAGCTACTTCGTCAACATGTTCAACTCCTATTTCCCCAACGATCTCCATCAGACCACATTATCCGTGGAATTATCGAAACCTGAGATCAAGGACCTCATCTCCAGATATGATGGCAAGGTGGAGATCATGGTGTTCGGACGCATAGAGCTCATGATCACCAGGGATCCGCATCTGAAGAACGGAACGATAAAGGATGACAAGGGATACGTGTTCCCCGTTTACAGGGACAGATTCGGTTTCGCACATATCCTCAACTCATCGGATCTGATGCTGATCAGCTATCTCGACGATCTGGAGAAGGCCGGTGTCGATTCGTTCGGTATCGACCTAAGGAAACGCCCAGTCGAGTTGGCAAAACTCGTCTGCAAAGCGTTCAAGGAGAGGGATTTCCAGTACAACGAGGAGATCAAGAAACTCTGCGGTGGCATCGTCAACACAGGACATTACCTCCGCGGCGTGTGATTAACTATTACATGTAATATCCGCCTTATATACTCCTGAAGCGACCATCACTTTACCGTGATCGCAGACAGGAAAGGAATAGGCGGATTCATGGAAGCGATGTTGGCGATGATGATCGTCACCATCGCCATCACATCCTTCATCGGCCTCCTAGCATACAACGAACTTCCCGCATCCGACGATGAGGTAAAGGTGGATACATCGTATCTGAAGTTCTCAGTCGTTGATGGGAAGATAACAGGGGACATCCAGGAAGGGATGGAGCGTTCCTGCGACAGATACGGATTGCTTGGTATCACTGTAGAGGTCAGATTGATAGGTCCGCTGTTCGATGACGAGAGGACGTATCAATGCGGTATCACGAATGGTGACAACAACAGGATAGAGAACGGCACGTTGAGATTGGGATGCGACGACGGTTCCGCCATCCTTGCATCATACAGGGTGATACAATGGTATTGAGCCGTAAGGGTAACATCGCGATGATCGATGCCATGGTCTTCCTGATCCTCCTGTCCGCGGTCTCCGTGACGATGTTCGCATCCACCGATACCGCAGAGATAAGGGACGAACCCATGGCGAAGAGCGTATGCGACGATCTGTTCAGCATGAGATTGAGCTCATCGATGCTCTTCGATACCGGTGATGAACAGATACTCCCGATAAGCATGCTGATCGCATCGAACATGAGTTCCGGACACACAGGTGAGATGATGACGTTCGTCAAGAAGATGATGGACGAACTCGTACCGAGCATGTACGGTTATGAATTGACGTTAGAATACAAGGGGAAAAAGATCGATGTCGGGAGACAGGGTCAGAGGAATCTATCCTCCGAATACACCTGCTCCCAACATGTCGTTGGTCCGATGTACATGGATGTGCACATCAAGCTGTATTAGGCATCCGGCCACATCTCGTGGGCCATGTCCCTCATCTTGTACTTCAGGATCTTGCCTGCGGCGTTCATGGGGAACTCGTCCACGAATGCGATGTACTTGGGTGTCTTGTACCAGGCGATCTCACCCTTACAGAACTCGAGCACGTCCTGCTCCACCAGGTCGGAACCCTCCTCTCTGATGATGAAAGCACCGGGCTGCTCACCGTACTTCTGACTGGGGACACCGACGACCTGGACATCCTTGATACCGGGACAGCGGTAGAGGAAATCCTCCACCTCCTTGGGGTAGATGTTCTCTCCGCCGCGGATGATCATATCCTTTATCCTTCCCGTGACGTAGAAGTATCCTTCCGAATCCCTGTATCCGAGGTCACCCGAGTGGAGGTAACCGTTCTTGTCGATGACCTTGGCGGTCTCCTCCGGCATCTTGTAGTATCCCTTCATCACATTGAATCCCTTACAGCAGAACTCTCCGATCGTTCCGTCGGGACAGGGTTCATTGGTCTCGGGATCGAGGATGACGACATCCACACCAGGTAACTTCTTACCGACGGACGAGCACTTCTTCTCGATCGAAGGTTCATCGTAACGTGTCTGCGTCATACCGGGCGATGCCTCGGTGAGACCGTACACGATGGTGATCTCCTTCATGTTCATCTTGTCCACGACCTCCTCCATCGCTTTGATGGGGCAGGGCGAACCGGCCATGATACCCGTCCTGAGGGACGAGAAGTCGAACTTGTTGAACAGCTTGTGATTGAGTATGCTGATGAACATCGTGGGCACACCGTATACAGCGGTACACTTCTCGGTCTCGATGGATGTCATCACATCGACGGGGTTGAATGCCTCGCAGAACACCATGGTCACACAATGATTGATACATGCCATCACACCGAGCACACAGCCGAAGCAGTGGAACAGGGGCACGTTGAGCGAGAGACGGTCCTCGGGACCGTAGTTCATGTTCGCTCCGAGCCAGTATCCGTCGTTGGCGATGTTGTAGTGCGTGAGCATGACACCCTTCGGGAAACCGGTGGTACCCGATGTGTACTGCATCATCGTGACATCGTGCACATCGACCGTGTCCTTCCTTGCGGAATACTCTTCTTCGGATATCTCCACGGCCTTGGATTTGACCTCCGACATGGAATACATGCCGCGGTACTTCTCGGGACCGAGGAAGACCACCCTCTTCAGGTGAGGGTATCTCTCCGAGTGGAAACCGTCCCTGGGCTGTACCTTCAGCTCGGGAATGAGCTTGTATACCGTATCCACGTAATCCGTATCCCTCACACCGTTGATGAGGAACAGGTTCTCCATATCGGACTGTTTCAGGACGTAATCCAACTCGGCCGCCTGATAGTTCGTGTTGATCGTAAGTAAGATCGCACCGATCTTCGATGTGGCGAACATGAGCGTTATCCAATCGGGGACGTTCGTCGCCCATACGGCGACCTTCTCTCCCTTCTGTACGCCCATCGCCATGAGACCTTTCGCGACACGGTCGACCTCGGCACCCCATTCCCTCCATGAATAACGGAGTTCCCTGTCGACATAGACTATGGCATCGTTGTCAGGGTGTTCCCTGACACATTTATCCAACAGATCCCCCAGCCTCTCATCGCTGGTAGGATTCTTCCTAGGAACACAGACCATACGACACACCGTCACATGGGGCTGTACAGGACAGCGAGGATCTCTGCAGGACCGTCTACGGCACCGATGAAGTGGGTGACGACAGAGTTGTAGTAGACACTGTCCCCCCTCTCGAGGATGTACTCCTCCTTACCGTACCTCACGAGGACCTTACCGTGGACGACGACCATGAATTCCTCTCCTTCGTGAGTGGACATGGCCTTCTCCTCGTCCTCTTCGATCCTGATGAAGAGCGGCTCCATGTGCCTATCGGACTTACCCTTACCGAGCGGGTAGTAGTGATAGTGGCCCTTGGCCCCCTCTCTCGAGGTGGCCGTCTCTTCCTTCCTGTCAGCGTATCTCACGATGATAGGGTCCGGGACGTACTGATCGTCCATGAACGTACCGAGCCTCTGTCCGAGGGCACGGGAGAATTTGATCATCGAACCGATCGGAGGGTATACGACACCATCCTCGACGTCCTTGATGAAGGCTAGATCCAATGAAGAGTTGACCGCAAGTTGCTCTTGGGTCAATCCAAGATGCTCTCTGTACTTCTTTACTCTCTTTCCGACTTTGTTCGCGTCAGTCATTAGTACTAACCTCTGTCTTACCGATATTGGATTAGTACATAAAATTGACGGCATGCTAGACAATGATATCCGATTATAACATGACCGTTGGACATACATCTACCGATGGTAATGTTTAATAATCATGTGAAAATCCACCGAATCATGCCCTTCGCTGAGATAAATGGAGCAAGAATACACTACGAGATGTTTGGAGAGGGTGAACCCGTCATCCTACTCACGGGTTTCGGCGGAGATATCAACTTCTTCCACTCGCTCATACCGAGTCTCTCCGACAGATACAAGGTCATCGTCTTCGAGCACAGGGGATCCGGTCAGACGGAATATTCCGGCGATGTGGAGTGCCAGACATACGTCGATGATGTGGAGGCGTTGTTGGATCACCTCGACATATTCAAGGTGCATATGCTCGGATGGTCCATGGGAAGTCAGGTGGCGATGGAGTTCGCGATACAGCATCAGGACAGACTGCAATCGCTCACGCTCGTGTCCGCATTCGAGCACTGCCCCGCAAGATCGAGCTACATGATGAACACCATGATCGATGCGGGCATGAACGGTGCCAAGGTGGAATACATATACGCCATGGTCAACGCGTTCAGTTTCACGGAGGATTACTTCGACGCCAAGCGTACGAAGGGTCAGAAGGTCAAGACGATCAACACCACCACTCCCGAGAGGCTGCACCAACAGATGCATTGCCTCGACAGGTTCGACCTCCGCGGAAGACTCGGTGTCATCAATGTACCTACACTCTCCATCCACGGATTGAGCGATATAATGGTCGAACCCAAGATGGGTGACAAGGTGGCATCCGACATCAAGGGATGCAGGGTATACCGCATACCCGACATCGGACATGTGATCCACCCGTCGTTATATGCCGACGAGTTCAGAAAGTTCCTGATCGAGAACTCAAAGCAATGATCTTCTCTTGATCCTCGCCTCGTCTATGAGGGCGGGGACCTTTTCCTTTATTATCTTCGTGCACGGCCAGGTATCGTCCATATATTCCAAATCGGGAAGGATGTCGTGACCCTCGTTAACAATGGCAAGATACACCCTGCTCATGAACATTGACACCATGTAGGGGAACTCGTTGCATATCTCGGGCCTGCCTTTCCATATCCTGCATCTGTTATCCTCACCGAGGAAGGCACAGGGATTGGTGTGCCTGAACAGCCACTTGCCCTCAACGTTGTCACGTGTGAGGTATTGGAACATGAACGATACGGCATTCGTACCGGCAGCCTGTGCGACACTCTCGACCTCCTCGTCACGGACGGTGATGAAGGGTTGGTGACAGCACCTCCCGCACATCTCGCACGGGGAACTATCCTTCAATGACTGGCACAGATCGTATGCCAGGTCCAGATCCCTCAGCATGTCCGGAGGGATCTCGTCCAATCCGTCGAGGATGTACCTGTCGCGATATATCGCCACCGCATCACCCTCAGAATATCTTTATGAATCCGAGGATGAAACCGATGACGGAGACGATCAGAGATATTGCGGTGACACCGATCATGATCTTCTTCCTGTCCTCCTGTATATCCGAGATCCTGACGAGCGTCAACGAATAACTGCTTGCGAACATACCGATGGCACCGAATATAGCGCCGCAGACGCCGAAGTTCATCAAAGCTACGATAAGAGCGGCCACACCGAAGACAAGGCCCGCATATGTCGTGATGACCACCTTTTGGATCTTGGTCTCGGGCTCGTAGTGCTTGTTCAGCTGCCAATCGCATTCGGAACAGAATATCTCTCCGTTCTCATTCTCATGACCGCACTTGGGACATTTCATACTGGGGAGAACACAATCATCGGATTAAATAGGTTCTATGACTTCAACTGTGTTCGGTAATTCTCTGAGCCGTTTTTGATCTCGTGCCCCTTGATCCTT
>CAVJRF010000041.1:0-6714 GCA_963651945.1 Eggerthellaceae bacterium
TATCATTAGAGGATGTTTATTACAGAACAAGACCACTCATTTTAATGGAATAAAACAACCCAGATCTGTCAGATACAACTTGTTTTAGGCGCACCATCACACTAATCGCAATCAAAGAATTCTTGTAGAAAGGTGCACAGCGGTCCGTACTCTCACTAATCCTCTGATTTGTGGTCGCGGACATGTGCGATTTGTAATTGTACACACGCACGCACATTATTAAGATTTCCTACACCATGTAGTCGATGGCACAGTTTGTTATTTAAGTAAGGTCCCTTTCGGGACCTATTCAATTCTGAAGGACCTTCACGGTGATGTGCTTGCCCTTGTGCTTGCACTTGGTGAGATCCTTGGTCATCCTGTTGCCGTAGTCCTTGTGGACCTCGACTATGGATGAATCGGGGCCGATCTGTATCTTTCCGATGGCATTGTCGAAGATCCTCGCATTCCTGATGATGAAATCCGCGAGCGAGACCTTTCCGTAACCGTCGTTCTTACCGAGGTTGACCTCGAACCTGACCATTCCGAACACATCGGAGATCTGATCGTAATCGATGACCTTCCTCACTGTGTCCTTCATACCCTCCTCTTCGGGGACCTCACGCTTCTCGATGGTCATGCCGCTGATACGGTGGCAGAACTCCCTGACGATGTGCTCCTCCTCGGAGGTGACGAATGATATCGCGGTACCTTCCTTACCTGCACGTCCCGTCCTTCCGATACGGTGGATGTATGTGTCTATGTCATCGGGCATGTCGTAGTTGATGACGTATGTGATATCATCGATATCCAATCCCCTTGCGGCCACATCGGTGGCGATGAGGATATCCGTCTTATCGTCCTTGATATCCTGGATGACCTTCTCCCTCTTGGACTGGGGAAGATCGCCGTGGATCGCCTCCACCTTGTAGTTGAGTTCGCTCAGCCTCTCATCGAGGATATCGACCATCTTCTTCGTCTGACAGAATATGACCGCCTTCGGCTTGTCGATGTCGAGGATCCTGCACAAGGCCCAGATCTTGTTCCTTCTGCCGACCGAGATGTAGTACTGTTTGGTGAGATCGAGAACGACCTCATCCTGGGAGACCGTGATCTCCTTGGGTTTGTCCATGTAATCGTAAGCGAGGTTCTTGACGTCCTCCGTCATCGTTGCCGAAAAGAGCAACACCTGCTTCTCCTTGGGCATCGAGGACATGATCATCTCGATATCCTCTATGAATCCCATGTCGAGCATCCTGTCCGCCTCATCGAGGACGAGGACCTTGATGTTCGTGAGGTTCAATGCGCCCCTCCGGATCATGTCCCTGACACGTCCCGTCGTACCGGCGATGATATCGGATCCTTTCTGGAGTGCCTTGATCTGCACATCGATATCCGCCTTCTTCCCCGATCCTCCGTAGACGGGTACGGTCTTGTGACCCGTGTACTTCGAGAGGAGATCGAACTGATCCGCCACCTGGAGTGCCAGCTCCCTTGTGGGGACGAGGACTATGGCAGAGGGTATCTTCTGACCTGCGGGTATCCTTCCGAGGACGATGGATGCATATGCACCCGTCTTACCCGTACCCGTCTGTGCCTGTCCGAACATATCGATCCCTTCCAGACCCTGGGGTATGGTAGCGACCTGTATGGGTGTGGGCTCTTCCCATCCGACGTCCTCGATTGCCTTGGCGACATCCTCTGAGATGCCCAAATCCGTGAATTTACTGATCATGATAATGCATTCTCCCTGCCTGAGACTGACTCAGACACCGTCTTAATTCGATACTCGTATTGAAGTAGAGTATTTATAGGAATGGTACGGAGGCCTCATCCGGGTAGGTGCATGGATAGGATACGATCCATCGACAATCTTTATCAATCCAATACGGATGGAATGTGCATGCACAGGATATTGTTCGTCTGTCACGGCAACATCTGCAGAAGTCCCATGGCCGAGTTCATAATGAAGGATATCGTGAAGGATCGTGATGATTTCATCATAGGATCGTGTGCGACGAGCACCGAGGAGATCGGCAATGACATCTATCCTCCGGCCAAGAGGGTGCTGAGGGATCATGGGATAGAGTTCGAACCCAGGATGGCGAGACAGATGACATCCGATGATTACGGACAATACGATCACATCATAGCCATGGACAGGAACAACATCCGCAACATGTCGCGTTTCGTCATGGGTGATCCCGAGAAGAAGGTCTCCCTGCTGATGGATGAGGTCGGCAGACATGTCGATGTCGCGGATCCCTGGTACACCGGTGATTTCGAGAGGACGTTCGATGACATCTCGGAAGCATGCAACGCATTGTTCCTGAGATTGATCGATTAAAAAGGAAAGGAAGGGGGATTATCCCCCTTGTTATCGTGTTTATTCCGCCTTGGCCCTGTCAAGGAACTTGGGGCCTTTCCAGCTCCAGTCGCCCATGAGGTGCATGAGTGCAGGAACGATGAATCCGACCATGAAGAGTCCTTCGATGAAGATACCCACACCGAGTGCGAATCCGAATTCCTGAAGCATCGATGAGCTTGTGAGGAGCATCGTAAGGAACGTACCACCCATGATCAGTGAACAGAGTGAGGTGACAGGTCCTGCCTTCTTCACAGCGTCCTCGATCGCATCGTGGTTGTCCATTCCTCTGAGCCTGTTCTCCCTTATCCTTGTGGTAAGGAAGATATCGTAGTCCATACCGAGTCCGAGAAGGACGACGAACAGGACTATAGGCACGAGCCAGAGCACAGGTATGTCGAGCACGGTCGTGAACACGAGGTGTGTCAGTCCGACCGTGGTCATGATACTGAGTACGATCGTGAGCATCGACCTGATAGGCGTAAGATAGCTTCCGAGGATCAGGAACAGGAGCACTATGAGCGCTACAATCACAACGATCCTGATGGTGCTGAACTGGTCCTCGACGATGTTAGACACATCCTCCATCACGGCAGATGTACCGGAGACGTATGTGTTGGCGATGACCGTAGAGTAGGTCGTGTCGTATCCATTCTCGCCGTGGAAGTCCTCTCTGACATCCCTGATGAATGTCATCGTATTGTCGGACATGGGCTTCTCGGATGTGATGACCATCATGTTGACGTACTTACCGTTGTCCGAGAGGATTCCGGTCTGTGCATTGAGTATGTTATCAATTACATTTGCAATTGTAACCGGCGTAGTACCATCAAGGCCAATGACCGTATCACAGGGCGCATTATTGATCATTGGAATTGCGAACAATGGCTCAAGATATGGCTTTACTGCTGACGGCATTTTCTCTAAGAGAATTTTATTAATCGCACTAGGATCAGTTATGCCTTTGGAAGCAACATCATTGTAGAGTTTCTGCCAGGAGTTGACACCACTTACGGTGCTCACGATGGCATCATCTGTGCCTCCGTATTTTTCACCGATCATAGCCGATATACCCATTATCGTGGGTACGGCTCCTTCGAAAGTTTCCTTCTCCTCGGACCATGAAAGACCCTTGCTATTCCACACAAGATATGGCAACGAAGTGGTTTTTTCACCCACTTCTATTGTCAGTACACCCACTTTCTCTACAATCGAATCGTTGAGTTCGATGACGATGTATGTAGGCATGATCATACCGCCGTCGGCCTCTTCCATGATGGCATTGAGTCCGTCGATGGATTCCGAGTCTGGCATGATACTGATCATATCCGCGGATTCACTGGTAGTTGCGAACACGTAGACCATAGGGGCCATGATGAGGATACCTACTACGACCACGACTGCTGCGTATTTGCGTGTGACGCGTGCGACCCATGCGAAGTATCTCTTCGAGAGCTTGCATACGGATGCATAGATTCCTGTTGCCTCTCCCCTGTCGATCTTGTTGTATTTGTCGATGTTGGCAGGCCAGAACACCTTCTCTCCGATGAGGTTGATGAGAGCGGGTGTGAATGTGAGTGCTGCGATCAATGCGATCACGATACCGAGTGCAAGGACGATTCCCATGGACCTGACCATCGAGAATGAACAGATCGAGAGTGCACCGAATCCGATGATGACCGAGAGACCCGATGTGAACACCGATTCTCCTGCCCACTGAACGGATGTCTTCAATGCTGTGGCGTGATCCGCACCGTGTTTGAGCTCATCTCTGTACCTTGAGATGATGAACAATGAATAATCACATCCTGCACCGAGCATGGTGACGAGGATAAGGACCTTCGTAATGTAGAACACACCCATGACGCATCCTACACCGTAGAGTCCTGTGAGTGCGACACCGAATGCCATACCGACGACTGCGGGAGGCATGATTGCTGTGACCAATGCACAGAAGAAGAGTCCAAGGAGGATGAAGATGAGTGCGATACTCAACGGATCAACCTTTGCAATATCTGCGTTGGCCGATGCCTCAGTATCATAGTTGATAGCGCTGTTACCGGTGACGTATGTCTGAAGATCGACACCGGCTTTTTCCTTAGCTTCAGAGACAATGTCCCTAATCTCGCCTGTCTTATCAGTGATGTTGACGCCTTCAGCAGCCTCGATCGCGACCATGGCGATACCTGTTTTTGTGACATCTGTCTTACTATACTGTCCATAATAAGAAGCAGTGATGTCATCGCCATACTCAGTATTGAGAAGCTCCTTGAACGCATTATACAACGTTGTTACCTTGCCATATTCCTCAGCCGAGGTGTATTTGATAACGAGGATCTCTGAAAGATCCACACTGTTACTATATTCATCATTGATGATGGCAAGTCCGTCCGTGGATTCGGAGTTGAGTCCCGACATCTGTGTGAGGTCGTATTCGAGGACATCGTCCGATTTCAATATGAATGGCACGGAACAGACGAGCACTACGATCCAAAGCGCGATGATGACTTTGGAGTGCTTTTCAATGAAATCCGCTAATTTTGCGAACATGTGCATTCACTGAATGTCCTGTATTCTCAATAGGTATTTAACCGTTTTGAACATGCTCAAATTCTAATTGTTATGCGCTCAAAGACGATCGTTTCCAAAACATAAGATATAACAACAAAAATACCATTTTTGTAATATATTATCCTCTAAATACCAATATTTACCCCAGATCTACATCAGGAACATCATTTACACACATAGATGGTGGCTAGATGTTTTGGATTATGCTCAAAAATCTACATCATCGTTTTGAGCATACTCAAAAGTTTATTAATGATGACAATATAGCGGTCAACCGACAGCAATGACAATATCGAAAGGTGTCGAAGAGATCCAAACTTCGATCGATATCAAACGCGAGAAATCTCGCAGATGCATAATGGAGGCATCCTTGGAACTGTTCTATATCAACGGTTACCAGAAGACGACCGTAAGGGATATCGTGAAGAAGGCAGGGATATTGAACGGTAGTCTCTATAACCGTTTCAAGAGCAAGGAGGAGATCCTGCTCAACATCGTCACCGATATGCTCAAGGCCACACTGAGCGAATGTGAGGTCCTTCTGAAGGACGATCACGACACCGTCGTGGCCGCGATCCTGCCTGCAGCGTTGGAGGTATATATCTCGAGCCGTTCGCCCAGAGCTGCGGATCTCATGTACGAGGTCCACAGATTATGGTCCACTGTCAACGAATATACGAAGATGAACATCGATTGGATGAAGAGATACTTCGAGAGACACGGTTTCACCATCACGGATGCCGAGGACGCGGAGATCAGTTACCTCATGCTGTTGGGATCAGTCGGTAACATCTGCGGATACTATGCGAATGGCGGAGACATCGATTTCAGGAGGATCCTGCGCTACCTGTTGTCACACGTAGCGATGGAATTCAAGATACCGGTATTCGATGTCAACAGCACCATCGACAAGATCATCTCCATCATGGAGAGATGTCACATCACGCTGTACGAGGACGGTCCTGACCTTATCGAGATGGTAAAGAGATGCGACGAGCTCATGGAGACAGAGTAATCGCATCGACATCCAAGATGCCGGCCGCCATGATGCTCTGTATCATCACTACGGATGTGCAACATGTTCTATCACGAGTCCTATCGACCGCGTATTAGGATGGATCGAGAATGATAGGATGGGGTTCCCGTGGTGCAAGATCGTCGGCGTTGCACAGTTACGAACGTACAGTACTCAATGGTACCCGCACGGGAACCTAAAGGACCATTGCCGTGGTGCAAGATCGTCGGCGTTGCACAGTTACGAACGTACAGTACTCAATGGTACCCGCACGGGAACCTAAAGGACCATTGCCGTGGTGCAAGATCGTCGGCGTTGCACAGTTACGAACGTACAGTACTCAATGGTACCCGCACGGGAACCTAAAGGACCATTGCCGTGGTGCAAGATCGTCGGCGTTGCACAGTTACGAACGTACAGTACTCAATGGTACCCGCACGGCAACGATTGATATAACATTCCCCTACCAACTATTTATTGTTTAGGACGTTTTTTCCGGTTCACTTTGGCTGTCCCCGGGATTGGCATCCGCACTGTCCGATAGGAACGGGGTGAGAAGGAAGGATGCCACCAGAAGAGTCGCCGCAATGATAACGTATGACGATTTGGTGTGATTAGAGGTCATGATCATATCCTGACGGACGTGCCGGGGTTCATGAATGGGTAAATTGCGGCCGCATCCGTCGGATAATATCCTACGTCGAACACGAGTATAGCACTACACTCATGACATGGTCTCGGCGATGAACCTCTTCAGGGGGAACTGGTTGGGGAGCTTGATCCC
>CAVJRF010000042.1:0-6543 GCA_963651945.1 Eggerthellaceae bacterium
AGAGACTGATACTTCGTGAGATAAGAACCGGAAGTCATTCCGATCTGTTTTGAGATGGATCAGTTTGATACCGGAACTCATGGGGACATATTCGATTAATCGGACATCAAAATCCATCGATTTCTCACCGTGCATATACTGTGCATCACGGTCGATTCCCTTCTCATTCCTTACCGTTCCCGTCGGTGTAGATTGCCATCATTTCTACGCCATCTTTAGATGGCGTATGTACCCGTTTTTACCCCCGAAATCCTTGCTCTTCCGAAAAACATCATTGTGCAGAATTAAAATGTCCAGACAATGCACGACAACCAAATCGGGTACCTTGCGCGGCGTGTATATATCTATATTACACCCCCCCTGTTTTCGGGGTGTTTTCGAGGCTCTCGGGGCGGGGCGTCCGACGGTCGACCGACCGCCTAGACCCCACACTCCGCCCCTGAAATTTCGACGTTCGGGGTAGGGTATCCGTGCAACTTACGAACCGTCCTTCGGATCGTCGTCTCCGACGTCCCCGGAGTCCTTCGATACCTCATCCTGCACGACAACCCCACCCCCTTTCTTCTTCGATTTCTTGTTCTGCACGGTAGCCTTCTTCCCCTTCTTCTTCGGTTCCTCTTCCTTGGGTTCGTCGTCCTCTACGCCATCCGGTTTGAAGTCCTTCGTCCAGAGACCGATCGTATTACGGGATACGTCGAACAGGTCGGCGATGGCGACATTCGTCATCCCGAACTTCCACCTCAATTTGATCGCCAATTCCCTCTGATACTCCCTGCGGATCTTCTCCACGTCACGCAATGAGGTATCGTCATCCAACTCCCCCGATTCCAACGCCTGATAGAACTCCTTGATTCCGGAGACCATCTCGTAGGAGCTCTTCCCCGAGATGTGCTGAACGAATGCGTGGAACGGAAAATCCCCTATGGTGAAATCCGCCGACGACAGATGGTCGTATGCGTACTGACCTTCCTGCAGCAATTCGGGATCGGTCGTCCATGAGGATGTGGGTACGGGAAGGAGCTGTGTCGGTTCGTTGAAACCCGGTCTCACATACACTATGGATCTGGGATCTATTTCGTAATGTCTCTGTGCTATGAACCGTCTGGCATCTATGGTGTTCTTCTGGAATGTACAGTTGACGTTACCGGGATCGTTGTCCGCATCAAGGAAATTACGGAAGGCTGGCCCCAGATTACGCATGGCGGGGGAGATCAGCCACAGACAGAGATTGAACTTACGGATGATACCGCAGAACTTCTTCATCGATGCCGCCATATCCCCTATATTGTTCATGTCTCCCAACAGGAAGTTCTGTGCCTCATCCAGCAGGAGGATGATGAGGGTATCCTTCCTACCGTACTCCTCGAACGTATCCATAATTATGGGGAACAGTTCCCTCATCGTGTGTATGGTGTACACTCCCGGAGGGGACTCCGTCTCGAATCCCGTCTTGGTCTTCCTCACGAAGATGATGTTCGTGACAAGTATGACGTGCTTGGGTGTCTCTGGATAATATCCTTCGATCAGTCTTTGGGAATAGGAAACGGCACAATGTGTCTTCCCTCCGCCCCTCATACCGTAGGATACCAGTACCGCCCCGGGTTTGAAGATGTCCTTGACGTACTCGTTGATGAAATCGTTGTTCACTTTCACGATATCATCCCATGAACGCATCGGTTCTGCGGTTCCAGTCCTGATCCGCCAATTCCGCCTCCCTGTTGAGCAGTCCCGCATCCCTCATAACGTAGTAGTAGAGTATCATGTACAGCTTGAACTTCCTCAGCGAACAGTAACCCTGTTCATTGAGGGGATACCTACTGGTCACACGGAAGTAACGTTCGTTCTCCCACAACGGGAAGTTGCAGTTCAGAGCCAATGCCTGTTCGAACGTGGATAGGTATTCCACCCTGCAATCCTTGATCTTGAGCGAATGGAGAAGATTACGATACTCCGTGTTCATATCGTTGATCGTCTCCTTGTACTTCGGGACGTAACGCGGTTGTATCATGACATCCCCTCCGCATATGCGATAAGTTCGTCTATGATCGACAGGTCATCCGAATCCATCCTGTCCCAGTAGTCGGCACATATGCTGCATTCGTCGTCAGCTATCTTGAGGGAGTTGACCGCATCGGTCACCGGGTCGGCGAACAGCAGATCCATCGCATCGTAGAAGTCGTCGTCGAAGAAGGGATCGTCCTCCTCTTCCTGTTCCTCCTCGTCCTCCTGTTCCCAATCCTCGTCCTCTTCCGGATCGTCGTACGCATCAGGGCCGAAGATCTTCTCGATCAGTTTGTCATAATCCTTTCCTCCCATGACGAGCCTCATGGCCTCATCCCAATCGTCCACCTCTCCCGGCATCTCCGACGGTTGCAATCCGTGGACGTATTCGTACGTGATGGGTTGGTCGTTGTAACTTGCGGTCGCCGCCTTCCATTCCGATTCGGATATGCCGCGACCCTCCATCCCTTTCACGTAGTCCTCGATACCCTTCATCCTTCCCCAAGCGATGTTCTGGTTACGGTATTCCTCGATCTTCCTCAACCCTGCCTCTGTCTTGCAGAGGTTACGGAGAGTGAAGAGATCCCTCAGCTTGTTCGGGTCGTTCACGGGCGGGGAACGGGCGAATATGAGGTACTTGTTGTACCTGATGACATCGTACGCCCACTCCCTGTCCATTATCTGGCTATCCAGCGAGTCGGCCTTACGCAGAAGGTACTCCTCCATCTCGTCCCACACCCACTGGATCGATTTTATCTGGGAATAGGCACTGCCGAAGAGGATGGCCTCGGACGTGTTCATATCGGGTAACGAACCGCCCAATTCCTCCTTGTCCTGCACATCTATGCTGGGATAAGGCATTCAATCCACCTCCTCGTAATGCGGACAGCGATCGCTGTATGCCTTTTCGCTGTCCCCGTCGGTCAAGGGTTGGTCACAGATGACGGTGATGACCTCTCCCTTCTCCTCCGTCCTCTCGCAATGTTTGCACATTTCGCAATCCGATCTTCCGTCCAGAGTCCTTCTCACATACCCTTCCATGAGGAAATGTTCGAATCCCTTCACGGTCATCATGGCGATGATCTCCGCATCACTGTCGGGAAGACCGAGATGTCCGTAGTACTCACGCATCTTTGCGATGAGTCTGTCAAACCTGTCACCGTATAGGACGACGTAGCTCATTCTATCCCCCCTTTCTTGTAGACTGGTGTGAATGTCACACTGTCCTTGCGGATGTCATATTCTTCGTATGTGAGACTGTACAGGTCTGAAGGGCGGTAATTGAGGTTCTTGAAGATGTGTTCCAACGCCCCTCTCTTGTCGTAATAGTACGATACCACCTCCTCGACGTGGGAATCGTCGTCGTAACGACCCATGCGGATGATGTAGATCTTCCCGGAACCCAATATGCTGGATAAGGCTCCTATCGTCGTCGTGGGGGTGATCTCTTCATGCTCCTCGCATTGCTGCATATCATCGGTCTCGATCTGCAGACCCCACAGAACCGAACACGGGGTGTGGTGTATACCGTCGGTCTCTCCGTCACAGTCCTTGTGTCCTTTCACTCCCGATAAGGGAAGGATTATATCCTTCGTGACGGATTGTGAACTGTCGGCTTCCGTGTGCAGACTCTTTTTGAGCGAGCCGGGGTTGGCGTAAGCCTTGGGGCGTGAGCGGATGTCGTTATCGTCATTGGCCGTCCCACGACACTTCTCATCTCTTGTCCCATAGTTCCCGATGTGGGAAGGGTTTATATCCTTCGGGACGTATTGAGTATTGTCGGCTTCCGTGTGCAGAGTCTTGTAGACCGAGCCGGGGTTGGCGTAAGCCTTGGGGCGTGAGCCGTTGCCTATATTGACATCGGCCGTCCCACGACACTTGTTTCTTATCATTCAATCACCATTGATGTAATGAGAATTATGTTCCTAGAATCGTGCTGGATGTTATCGTCGGCTATCTTACGGTTCTTGTTCACGATTTTGTCTTCAATCGCCTCATATGCCCCTTCTATCTTGTAGGGGCTGTTGACAGCCTCATCCGTGATGATTCCAGTGACCATGTCCGCCACACGTAGGCCACCGTTCGGACTGTTCTTTATCGGCTGATGTGGCGTTATCCTCGAGAAATATACACACTCTCTTTCCAGATCTTCCATTGTTATCGTGGTCGTGAAGTCCGTATACAGATCGAAATGTGAATGTGGATATGCCTTACAGATGTCGTCGAGCAACTTGTAGAGATTGGTACGGTACACCTCATATGCCATTATGTTGCCAGGATTCGATTCCTTGACCAGAATCCTGCAGAAATAATCGGCAGACATCCTCCCAAGCTCCTCTGCACGAAGAAGAACTTCTTTGGGGTCTGTCTTTATCGTGGAATACTTGTATTCACGGCCTGCATTTCTCCCAGATTCAACGAACTTTGGGTAACTCTCCCCCAGTTGTTCTATCTTTTTGGGTCTGCGTGTAACGACGGCACCGATCCCAAAGCGATTCCCGATCGTCCTATCGCTTATACTGGGTTCTCCCGATTCATCGACGTAGATCGTCCTATGTCCGAAGTGTAACCATCTTCTCCTGGTCTCCTTCGGATAGACGAACCTCACATTGTCCTCTACCTTACGGTAGTCAATAACGTCCAGATGTTTCTCCGCACGTCTGAAGATATAGCGACGGAAAATCATTCCTCCACCTCCTTCGTCTTCTTCCTGAAGATTCCTTTCTTCTTGACGGCAGGTTGTTCCTTTTCCGTCCTCTTGGGTATCTCTGCCGACTCCTCCGGTCTCAGTCTGTCCGCAACCGTGTTGTAGATCTCCGCTCCGACCGTACGGTCGTGTACCATCTCGACGAGCAGGTCTGCCGATCTAGCATAATATGAGGACATGGCGGTCGTCTTCGCCTCCAGCAACTGTGCATCCTTCCTCGTGAGCTCCTTGGTAAGATGATCCTGATTGTATGCCGATACCAACCAATTCTGTGTGGTATCGATACATGACGGTGCCGGAGTGAAGGTGTATGAACGAACCTTGAAGGGGAATATCCACTTCTTCACGATCCTCTCCTCCACCTTCTCCTCGACCAGATCTATCGGTTCCAAGTAGATCTTCGGGATAAGGATGGTCTGAACCACGATCGGTCTCTTCCTCTTCACCAATCCGACATCCAGACGGAGAGGGGAACGGATACCGAGTACGGTACTCTTCAGGATCTCCTTGAAACTCTGTTCCTGAAGGTATTGGTTGTCGTCCTTGTCCCAATAGTAGACTATCGGTCTGATCTCCTGTGCCCCGTTGGGATATCTGTCGCTGATGATGGTATGGACGTTGATGTAGACCAGATCCAATTCTCCTCTCAGATAGGCCAGCGAGTAACACCCTATGAAGGCGACGACGAATGACAGGTACCAGATGTTAGCGGGATCGATAAGACGGTGACCGAGAACATCCAGTATCACGGGGGAGAATGCCAGTCCGAACAGGAAGAGGGTGACGGGATCCTTGTACGGCATGATCACGTGTACGTGATTCCTCACCCTTCCTCCCAGCTCGAACGCCCCCAGCGATACGAACGCTATGGCGAACGGAAGGAATGTCTCCAGCATGTTCACTCCTTCTGCTCCTCGATGAGTGTCTCCGATTCCTGTACGAGAGGGTTCTTGTCCTCGACCTCCTCTATTTGGACATCGATCGGTTGTTCTTCTTCGATCTCCTCCTCTTCCTCTTCGAAGTCGAAGGGATTGGCGATCTGGGGTTTCCTCGGTTGTTTCTCCTTACCTTCGACCCTTCTCCTCGACACATATTTGACATAATCGTCGGCTCTCGCACGATCCTCCTTGAGGTTGTTGGCGACAAGGGATATCGCATCGAGCATATCGTCATCGACATCACCGGATGATTGGATGTACTCCAGCGTATCGGGGATGAGGGATTCGACATCGTCCACCATGTCCCCTGTCGCATAACCCAATCTGATGGTCTCGTCCACCAATGCCTGTCTCTCTGCGAGAGACCCTTTGCAGCATGAGAGCTGTCTGCACGTATCCATCCACAGCCTCAGGGCCACGGAATAATGGAAGTGTGCGACGAAGAAATCCTCGAGAACGCTCACGCTACCGCCCTCGGGTTCGATCTTCTATTTTCTAGTGTGGAATCCATTTCTTTCAACTCCGAATGGATTCCTTCCGGTTCTGCGTGGGATTATTGGGATTATGAGGATTTAATATTACGGGAGAGGTCGGTCATAGAATGATGGGAAGGGTTTTATCCAGTTTGCCATCAGGATCGTTTAGTGACGGCATCCCATGGGATGATCGGGATCTGATTGGCCTCCAGCTCTCTGAAATACACCTGTTTCGGAAGGGGTTGGTCTAAAGCCGCAATCTCCCTCCGCAGGGTCTTCACCATAAGTAGAGGCATACAGTAGGCTAATCCAGCATAGTACTTCTTTATGAGCGGGATTATACCAACCTTTTCGAAGTATTCCTTCGTCTCGTCCACGGACATATCGTGATAGAGTGCGAAACGTTCGGCAACATCATTTA
>CAVJRF010000043.1:0-4982 GCA_963651945.1 Eggerthellaceae bacterium
AGAATGGCGGTCGACCCTCTCATCGCCGAACGTGAAGATACATACAGTCACACACTTGGATGTTAACTCATTAACTGTAATATCTCCCTTATAACCAAGGATATGAGGTCATGCACATGTGACCGTCGATATCATCATGATGATAATCTCCATGTCGCTCATAGGCTCTGCCATGGGTGCATTCTCCGGGATGGTCCCGGGGATACACGTCAATACCCTGGCCACGATGATGCTGGCCGCCTATGGCACCATGGAGATGATACTCGCCCCGTTCGTACCCTCGGGATATGTCCCGATCGCGATATGCTGCTGTATCGTATCGGCCGCGATAACGCATTCCTCCGTGGATTATGTTCCATCGGTGTTCACGGGTGCACCCGATCCTGATGATGTGGTGTCCATGCTGCCGGGACACAGACTGCTGAATGACGGACACGGCATGGCGGCCGTGAGGTCCGCGTCCATAGGCAGTTGCATCGGTTCCTGCGCATCCATCCTACTTGCCATCCCTCTGCAGTTCCTGCTGATGAACGGTCTCGGAGATTATCTCGACAGCATCACCACGTTCGTACTGTGTGCCGTGATCATGCTCCTGCTGTTGAACGAGAAGGAAATCGGAAGGATGATGGTGTGCATGATGATATTGCTGATATCCGGTGCCCTTGGACTAGCCTGTATGGACCTCGACATACCCTGCGATGGTGTGGTGGGCGGAGGGACGTTACTCTTCCCCATGCTGTCAGGATTGTTCGGGATACCCGCGTTGTTGGAATCGTTGGATAAGAACGATGTCGTGGAACAGCATGATGATGTCGAGTTCCCGGTCACCCCGATACCCGGGATCAAAGGTGTCCTCATGGGAAGCCTCACCGGTTGGTTCCCCGGGATCACGGCTACGACAGGTTCGATCATAGGCACCATGTTCTCATCAGTCAGGAAGGCTGAGGATTTCATCTCCATGACCGCATCCATCGGTTCGGCCTCCACGATAATGATGCTCACCACCCTGTCCGTCTCCGGAAAGGGGAGATCGGGTGCGATGATGGTCGTCGAAGAGATATTGGGCGACAGCATCATAGGTATGCTGAACGAACGGTTCCTGATCCTCCTGCTGACCGCTGCCATCGCCACGTTCCTCGCATTCCATATCACGATATGCTGTGGCAGAATGATGTGCAACATCGTCTCTAGATTCGATATGTCCAGGATCAACCGCATCTGCCTCATCTTGATAACGGTGCTGGTGGCATCGTTCACCGGACCGTACGGGATCATGATACTGATCGTATCCACGATCATCGGATTCATACCGATAATGTTCGAGGTAGGGAGGGTATATCTCACGGGATGTCTCCTGATCCCTACCTTACTGACGTTCCTGTCCGTAAGGGATGCCGTCCTGATGTCACTGATATGAGACCGCTCTCTCGCGTCCGATCCTTGCGGATACATGCTTGAACATGTACCTCGCATGGATGTACATAGCCAGACCTCCGACGATCTCGGCCACGACATTGGCATACCATACCGCGTCCAAGGTACCGATGGCATACGTAGCGACCATGAAACATATGACGAGGAATGAATTCCTGAACAACGTGTTGACCATCGCATGTCCTGCCTTGTTCAATGATTGGAGCAATCCGGAACCGACATAGACCAATGCGAACGGTATCATGGATACCGCACATATGGCGACGAGTTCGTACATCGAGTCGTACATGTACTCGATACCACTGGTCCGCGTTATCATACCCGTGAACAATCCGTTCAATGCGCATAATCCGATGGCCAATGCCGTGGTTATGATGAGTGATAGCCGAACGGAGAATCTGAACGCATCGGATATCATGTCGAATCTGCGCATACCGTATTCCGCAGAACATACCGATACCAATGCACCACCGATGGCTTGAGCAGGTGTCACCAACAGCATGAACACCCTCATGCACACACCGTATACGGCGACGGCATCCGTCCCTCCGACCATCACGATGAAGAAGTTCAGGAACAGGGTGAACACATTCATTATCGAGAGTTCCAACATCTCCGGGAAACCGACGGACATGATCTCCTTCATGGTGACGGTATCCTTCACGAGATCGTCCCTCTTCATGGAAACATACGTATCTCTCCTCACGAGGTACCAATATGCTCCCGGTATGATCGATAGTATGAAGGAGATCGATGTGGCCCATGCCGCACCGGTTATGCCCATGCCCATCCCGTAGATCATTATCGGATCGAGGATCATGTTCAATACGGCACACAGCACCTGGACGTACATGGAACGCCTTGCGGCACCCTCTCCGCGCAACATACCGGACAATACACCGGAGAGGATCAGGAACAATGTGCAGATGTACAACGGGTAGGCGTAGCTCAGACACTGATCTATGGTGTCGCTGGCCCCGAACATCATGAGAACGGGTCTCGCCGTCGAGATGAGGAATATGGTAAGGATCGCGGACACGATGAATGTGAGTATGATACCCTGACCGGCCACTCTGTCGCAATGTGTCCTATCGCCTCTCCCGATGCTCCTGGAGATCGCTGACGAGATACCTATCCCGAGACCGGTACCCGCACCTACCAGCGCGGTGTATATCGGAGCGACGATACCTATGGCCGCCAGTTCATTCGAACCCAAGCCGGATACCCACAGCGTATCGATGAAGCTGTTCGCCTGTTGTATCAGGAATGCCAAGCACAGGGGGATGGCCAATGCGACCACTCCCTTGCGCTGATCACCGAGCAATAGATTCACGCCGTCAGGCATACCTCGCCTCTTACCTATCAATCGACGAAATTATCGATGACCGCCTTGGATCCCGCTGACGGGACCTTGCGGTCGTTGATGAAGATCGATTCCGCGTCGACCTGTTCCTTGAACCTCTTGGCCGCGGCATCATCCTTGGTTATGATACCGGCGGACAATCCGTACTCGGTGCAGTTGATTATGTCGATCGCATCATCGAGATCCGATGCGACCTGTATCGAGAGTATCGGCAATGCACTGTCCATGTTGTTGAGATCGTGCTCGTCATCGAGACCCATGACTATCGCGGGCATGACATAGCACCCGTTCTCCGTCAGATCCCCTTTGACCCTCTTACCGCCGAATATGACATTGCCCCTGATCGAATCCAATACGAAATCGAACACGCCGGCCTTCATATCGGAGATGATCGGTCCGGCATATGCATCCGGCGTTGTGGGATCCGTGATCTTGATGGAATTGGCCTCCGCGAGTATGTTCTTCACGAACTCCTCCTGCTGTCCCTCCACGAGGATGACCTTGGAACAGGAGTTGATGGATTGTCCGTTGAATCTGAACGCAGCGTCCAACACCGTCCTTGCGGCCGTCTTCATGTTGGCCGGCCTGTAGACCAATATGGGGTTCATTCCCTTGATCTCGTTGACGAACTTGAGCGTATCATCGGCCTGGAGGAACATCAGATCCTCCATCTTATCTACGGAACCGGATGCGACGACGCCTATCACATCGACATTGTTGGCAAGATCCTCCGATGACTTGCTCGTGGAATCCGTGATCACGTTGAGCACACCATCAGGTACACCGCACTCCGTCAATACACCATACATATAGTATACGGGAAGTGTGGAGTGGACGGACGGTGTCATTATGACCGTGTTACCTGCAATGATTGCTACGGATGCGTAACCTATGGGTGCCGCCAACGGCGAGTTGTATGATGACAACACGGCCCAGACACCCTGCGCCTTACCGCCCTTCTTCTTGATGTCGGAACAGGCCTTCTTGATTATGGAGATGAGTGCATCCACCTCCTCGAGTGCGGATGTCTTGTCCATACCTACGCTGACGGACACCATGGCCGCCAATCTGAACCTCTGCTGTTCGATCTTGGCGATCACTTTCTCGAAAACGGCGACCCTGTCATCGACTTTCGTCTTGGACCATTTGACGAACGCATCCTCGGCCACGGTGACCGCTCTGTCCACGAGACCCTCGTCGGGTTCCTGATACGTACCGAATATGATCGTCCTGTCGATCGGACTGAATACGTTCGCGGACATACCTGATGCGACCTTCAATCCACCGACATAACTGGGGTAGTCAGCCTTACCTGTACTGAGAACGACATCGATCGCCTTGGCGAATGCTGCATCCTCTTCGTTTTCTGACTTCGGTTCGGTGAACTTGAATGTGTCTGCCATACTTCTGTGAACGTATATCATATCTTAAATCTTATCTTAATTTTTAGTCTGTCCTAAATTATATATACTGATTTAGTATATCCTAAATTCGATGGTAGAAAAGCGCATAGTGGAACAATGCGCCCCAACACTCGCGGGGATCAAATGTGGTAGCCTATTCAGGGTTGGCTGCACCTACAACGATATTGCCTTCGAAACGAAACGCCTTAGTGACATACTCAATCCCCGCGGTGTTACCATAACATGCTTCGAGATAGGCTGTGGAACGATAGTCTACACCCACAGGACCAATCTGATCGAGAGGATCGATGCCGATTCCCTGGCATACCTCTCGGAGAGAGGCTATGATGTCGACAGCACCGAATCACTGATATCATCGCTCAGGGAGAGGATATCGGCGGAAGGTTGTCTGCCGCACGAGATCGGCATATTCCTCGGCTATCCGTTGGATGATGTGAGAGGATTCATAGAGAACGAGGGAAGGTCTCCGAAGTGCATCGGTTGCTGGAAAGTGTATGGTTCCGAAGCCGTTGCAGAGAGATTGTTCTCCAGGATCCACAAATGCAGAGAGGTCTACTCGAGACATTATTCGATGGGTACCCCACTCAGCAGATTGGCCGTCGATGTGTGAATACGTAACAATACTATCGATACATCGGGTCGGAACTTATCAAGCTAAATAAGGGTTAAATACAGAATATCCTTAATCCGATTCACGGACTCGTGGTCTAGGGGTTATGACGTCGCCTTCACACGGCGGAGGTCGCCGGTTCAAATCCGGC
>CAVJRF010000044.1:0-4922 GCA_963651945.1 Eggerthellaceae bacterium
TGCCTTCACGCTTATCCGTATAGATTCAGGAGCGAAACGGGACACATCGTATGCATAGTCCATGCGTATGCGCTCGCATTCACTGTCGATATCATTCCAATCGACATCCTCGCCGAGCGTCCCCTTGACGACATCCGGCATCCCCCCGATCGCCAGATACCTTGTGAAGTATCTGTTCAGAGCGTCCAAGGATGCTTCCTCTAAGGGAGCCTTCGTCCTGATACGTTCACGGATGATATTGGTCACGTCCTCGGTGATTCCCAGGGCCCACAGGTACTCCTCGAAGTCCAGAGCATACATTCTCTTGACGGTCCTGTAGCCCATCGGAGACACATGCTCGTTGTTCGTGAGGATCGAGTTGACCACATCCAATTCGCCCTGCAACGGATCCGCTGGCCCGGGATCGCCGCCCGGTCTGAATCCTTCAACCGTGAGAAGAGAACCGGAAGCGATGATGTCGCACCTCCCGTCGACAACCAGGGGCTTGATGGCGAACATGGCGTCTGGACATAGCTGGATCTCGTCCAAGAAGAGGATGGAATCTCCAGCCTTCGGACTGAATTCCGGGAAATTCAGCTTCAACTGATAGTAGATCGACCTAGCGTCGAGATCTCCCTTGAAGATGGCTTTGAAGTACGGCTTCGAACTGAAATCGATGCGAAGATACTGCGCATAGTTCGCTCTCGCGAATTCATCGATGATGTACGTCTTCCCGATCTGCCTACTCCCAGTGATGACCAGACCGTGCTTGTCCGGGTCGTTCTTCCACTTGATGAGCTCGGACATCATCTTGCGCTTCATGGTAAGACATAAACTAGGATATATACTAATTTTTGTTCCATAAAAACTAGTGATTTCACTAGGAAATGCATTGTAAAAACTAGTGATATCACTAGTTTTTAGCATTTCATATCAGAACTGCATCAGAAAGAGGCTCGACAGGGCCATGGACAACGCGAGGAGCTCATGGTTGTCCAAGGTGGACAATTAAGCGTGAGGAATGTTGCGAACATCTCAACGATGTGTGGAATGAGGAAGTGAACAACGTCATCTATTGCGACCTGTACTTCATCGGACTGATCATCCCGTTCCACATGGAGGATTATCCGGTCTACGACTGCTTCCCGGAGTTCATGGTTATCCCCGCCCCCACCCAAAGGATGGCCAAGGAGAAGCTTCAGAAGACCGCCTCCGAGACCGTCGACCGCGGGATGGACTTCTACACAAACGCCTTCGGCCCGTATGAGAACGAATCGGAATGCAAAGACATCGTGTCGTATCTGAAGATCAAATGGATGATAGATGTGGGGGCTCCTGCCGATCATAATACTGTTGCATTGGTCAAGAACATGGTGAATGGATACAACATAATCACAGGTGAGTGAATGGATGGAATGATGCCTTACAACAAACAGCTGGAGACCAGTTACAGGCTCCGCACTCAGAAGCCTCTCGACCTCAGGGAGGAATCCGCGAGGATCGACAGGATCAAAGCCCATGCGGGCGTGGAAGAGAACAATCTCGACAGGTGTTCGGAGCTCATGCTCATGGCCACCGCATCCTACGATATGGATCGTTACTTCTGCGGGGATGTCAAGAAATGGGTGCAGTGCGTATCGGACCGCCTCCGTGCATACGCGAAGCAGTACGTCGAACAGCACAACTCCATGAACGGCTTCTCGGGAGACGAACCGCTGCCTCCGAACGTCATATTCGAAGGAGTGGTGAAGTTCTGAGATCGAGGCTTCCGGGCTTCATTTCATCGGTTTTGAATGAACAGTAACGACAATTCAAAATAACATTAGTGTGTCATACATGACAGAGGGAGTGAAATGGCTACAGAATCATTCTACGAGACAATGGTCATAGACACCCCCGAAGCGGGTGCTAACCTAGCCAAGGCTATCGAGCACTATGAGAAGTACGGCCCATATATCCCCAAGAATGTTCAGGGTGTCACAAGGGACCCTGAAATCATGGATAGGATCATGGGTGTGTCTCCTTGATTTTCGAGATCTTTACGCTATCCGACCTGTTATCTCGCTATGGCGAGGAAGCCGTGGCTAAGAAGCTCGAAACTTTCGTTCCGGCATTCAAGTCCACGAACGATCCATTCCTTACGAAGATGTCCATAGTCATGGAGAAGAAGTCCGAATGCAGAACCTATATCGCATTCGATCGTGAGACATCGAAAATCATGGGATTCTTCTCGATATGCTTCAGATGCCTTGGGGTGTCTGATGACTGCGGGCTGTCCAAGACCATGCTCAAGAAGCTCAACAGGTCTGAGGATGATATCGCTCAGGCGTATCTGCTAGGTCAACTCTCCAGGGCCGAAGGTTACCCGGGATTCGGAAAAACTCTCATCAATGAGGCCATCAGTAAGATTAGAGAAGCCCAGGAGATCGTCGGATGCAGAGTCGTCCGCATCGATTGTACCGACGAGCTCATCGGATACTATCAGGAATATGGATTCTACTATGTCAGGAAGAATCTGCGCAAGAATCTCAATCAAATGATCATGCTTCTCTGATCTTTCCGGAGGCTTACGCCTCCATATACGCAATCAGTTCCCATATGTCCTTGAAGTTCTTCGATTCGAGGGCCTGCCAGATCTCTTCCTGGAACGGACTATCTGTTATTGATTTCAGGAAGTACTCGTAATCCGGGAAGAACCTCCCCAGATTGAACATCGTATCTCCGATCTCGTCTCTGTTCATCTCTTATCACTCCTGGGCCGGAAGCCCGAAGTGAATGTCCGAAGCAGAGCGATACGTGGTTTTGCATGGAATGGAAAAGCCGATACGTCCATGCGAGTAGCGCAGGACGGCAGGCGAGGGAGTGGGGATCCCTTCGACCTCATTCTTCGTCCGATTCGTTCTCAGCGGTTTCGACGGGACGGACGTTTGCCATGACCTGATTGATGGCCTCTATGCATTCGGCGATCTTGGCCCCGTCTTCGGTCAGAACGAGAGTTCAGTGTTTCCATCGAAAGACAGTGCGGACGGGTATCTTTCCGGCAACGCGATTCGCAGGATAAAGGCTGTGTGGAGAACGATCTAGACGTGAAATTCGACCTCCGCATGTTCCACAGGACGTTCGGACAAAGATATCTGGACAGTGACGTCGACATCGAATCGGTGTCGGTATTGATGGGACATGCGAGCACCAAGACCACGGAGGGATTCTACAGCAGAAAGAGGCTCAACAAGGCCATAGACAACGCAAGGAACTCATGATTGTCCAAAGGTGGACAGTGACACTATCCATTTTTCGACAGTCTGGATAAGGAGTAGTGGTGGACAGGGCGAGATTCGAACTCGCGACCTCTACAATGCCAATGTAACGATCTTCCAACTGATCTACCTGCCCAGTGGATAACACCTTGATATTGTGGCTATAATTAAACGTTTTGATGGCTGTACTAACAACACAGTTCGTGAACACTTTCAATTCAACGCTAGCGTTGAATTGAAAGTGAGGAATGAATAAGAAGTGGACTTCGATTCAGTAGTTGGAACAAATATGAAAAGAAGTCCAGAGATAGGAAAAGCAGACGCGTATAAAATCATTAACCGTCGCATGAGCTCATTCGGTGAGAACGGGGAGTTCTGTGGTTCCAAATGGGACCTGAAGATATATGGAAAACAGAGGATGCCGCTCACGGATCTGAGATACAGGGTCGGGAGTGCCGTGGTCGACTCTAACAAAAGCATCGGTGAGGTTGCGAAAAAGTTCGGTGTGAGCAAAGGATTCGTCTGCAAATATGCAAGATGCTACAGAGCATACAGGAAAGTGAAGGAAACGTCGAAAAGAGATGTCTCGAAGGACATCTTCAGGTCAGTCTCCAACCGACCTAAAGAGGTCAGACCTGTGATCTCCAAGAGAGTCGTCATGGAGATCATCAGGATCCGGAGACAATTCCCATTCTTCGGTTCCGCGAAGATCGCTGTCCGTCTCAAGGAGATATTCGTGGGATGCGAAGAAAGGATTCCGTGTCTCGCAATGATTGACAGGATCCTCAGGAAGAATGGATTGATGGGTCAGAAGAAGGATCGTGTGTTCGGAAAGACCTACGGCTCTTTCGAACGCAAGAAGAGTCTCGACCTCCTGCAGATAGACTACAAGGACTGGGGGAGGGACAAGTCCGGGAATCTGATATGTTCGATATGGGTCCTGGATGATTCTTCGCGTGCGATACTCGGAGCGACGGTGTCCGACCGTCACTCCGCCAATGATGTCATCGAGCTTCTGGATGGCGTCATAGGGAGGTTCGGTAAGCCGAAACAGATACTTACCGACCATGGGTCGGAGTTCTACAGCATCAAGAGCGGTAAAGGAAGTAGCAGATTGGACGCCTGGTGTGAGAAGATGGGTATCGAACACATCATGGGCCGTGTGAAACATCCACAGACCCAGGGTAAGATAGAACGCAGCCATGGTTCGGCCATCAGGGAACTCCTCCATTTCGGAGAGATGGATACACTCGAACATGCCCGTGAGACGATAATGAGGTGGATCGAGTTCTATAACACCGAACGGCCGCATCAGGCCATCGACTATGAGTATCCACTCATCAGATTCCTCACAAATCTGGATCCCATCGATCCGTTCGTGGACGGCATATTCACCTGATCTTTGGGGAACCCTCAGTAGAGACCATCTATGCTATGGCGGCATGCAGCGGACGCTTTGCAAAACTAAGTGTCGCTGAACACACAGACAATCCCTTACCCGCACAGCTGTCGCTGTGCGAGAGGGATTGTCTGTGTGTTCTATCATTCTCAACAACAATTCTTATCCATTTGACTTCGATATCATCTTGCTGTTCACGAAGTCCATAGTTAGAACAATGGCCGATGTTCCGTGTTTTAGAAAACAATTAACTTGACAAAAAGAAAACAGAAAACAGACACGAACGA
>CAVJRF010000045.1:0-4905 GCA_963651945.1 Eggerthellaceae bacterium
GAAGGCTTCCGTTCCCTCTTCATAAACTTATACCCCACGTTTAAGAGTTAGAGTTAAAATGAAGATCTTTTAGCATCTGATGTTAAGATGAGTTAGCATAAAGATAATCGTTGTGATCTATTTTGTTTTCGGCGACAATGTTCTGGTGTATATGCTAATTTTTGGCTACAGGCATATCAGCCATCGTTTACATCACCCAATAAACTCAATCCCCGCCTCCACACAGAGGTCGACAATCTCCTCAATATAGATCTCCGATGAATTGATCTCTGGTACGAAGTATCTCTCGATCCCATCGTCATAGAATGTTGATAACATATTCATGAATCTATCAAGGTCGTCTTCGGGAAGAATGTATTTCAATCCACCTGCATGCGAGACCCATCTTCCGTTATCATTCTGTTTCTTTCCCCAAAGGTGGATGCTTGATATCATCTTCTTGCACCCTTCGAGACAGGTATGTTTCTCAATGAAAGCATCTATCGGTATGTCCGAATAATCGTAACCCTCCGCAGTGAACAGTTGTGGGTAATCCATCGCGATATGGAGACGACATCCGCGATCCTCTATGGTATCGCAACAATCGGCTACATCATCGATCGTTGTCATGAGGAATGTTGTGGGATACTGCGCACCGGCCCGGTTCTCCATGGTTATTATCGTATCCGGAAAGTTATCCAATACGATATCTTCGAACACGGTGTAGCGATCCAGGAATGTATCGAAGTCCGAACAATAATCTCTGAACGGGGGATGGATCTCAATGACCTCCGGATCGGGGTGACCGTCAGTCAGATCGAATATGAATTCTGCAAATTCTTCGGCCCATTCTTCGCTGAACCACAGGCGAGGTACATTCCTATACGATTCCTTGAGGGCAGGATATCTTTCGATGAGAGCCGAATCCAATTTCCTCTTGGTGAACGAGTACTCGGTATGCAATGAATATCTTTGGACATCCGGTATCGATGTTTTGTCAAGGTGGCCTGCCAATTCCTTAACGTCACACTTCATCCCATGGGGGTATTTCTTCCCATGGTAATCGACCGGGATGAATCTGGTCGTGCTTTACCTGACGTTTCTTGTGTATTTAGTGATACTTGTGCGTTGACAACCACTCGCTAAACAAAACACACACGATTTATTCAACAAAATATCATAATAATCGAGAAAATTGTATATATGTTGCATTTGCATCATCCATAACACACGATGAAGAGATTATTCAAGACCGTAGATGAGAGGATAGAGGAATCCTTGGACTCGTCCGAGGGCAACCACATAACACTCTCGAACTCGATCCCGTTCAAGAATGTCGTCGATGATGTAGTCACACTTCTGATCGGAGTGTTCATCACATTGCTCATCTGGTGGATCATCGGATCCGTATACAACACATTCTTCGCACATTCCATGACCTTCCCGATGCCCGACGAGGTCTTCGACGATCTCTTCTCGCTCATGACCGGAGAGAGGGTGTTCACATACACCCTGTGGCAGCACATCGCCACCAGTATGGAGCGTTGGGTGATCGGTTTCCTCATAGCCGCATTGATAGGCATGGTTATTGGATTCGCCGTATCGATGCACCCTTCGATCTACAAGGTGGTGATGGTACCCGTGAACATACTGCAGATGATACCCGGTCTCGCATGGTTGCCCGTGGTGCTCATCCTGTTCGGTTTCGGTAACGAATCTGCCATCTTCATAGTCGGAGTGGTCGCGATAGCCCCCATAGCCATCAACGTATCCAACGGACTACGCAACGTACCCAAGGTCAACAGGCGTGTCGCGAAGATGTCCGAACTGTCCCGCTGGGATACATTCCTGGAAGTGTTACTTCCGTTCTCGATATTGGACATTCTGTCCGGCCTCAGGATCGGATTGGGAAGCTCATGGCGTATGATAATCGCGGCCGAGATGGTGGTCGGTGTCATGCAGGGTATCGGTTTCACGATAAAGGGAGCATCGGATACATTGGATTACACCACGGCATTCGCCTGTATAATCGTCATATGCGCCATAGGTCTCGCCATCGACAGATTGTTCTTCAACCCCGTGGAACGCCTCGTCAGGAAGAGGACAGGGATAGGTGAGGCCTGATGTCAGAGCCCGTGATACGCATAAGCGATGTCTGGAAGGCATATCCGGATAAATCAAACAGGACTGCGACGATAGTTCTAAGAGACATATCATTGGATGTGGAGGAGAACGAGTTCCTTTGCATAATCGGCCCTTCGGGCTGTGGGAAGACTACATTATTGAACATGATCGCAGGATTCGAGATGCCCCAACGCGGTACCATAACGTACCGCGGCGAGATCATAAAGGGGGCATCATCCAAGAGGTCCGTCGTATTCCAGGAGTACAGTCTCCTTCCGTGGATGAACGTCCAGAAGAACGTGGCCTTCTCCGTGGATAGGAAGACATACGGCGACAAGGAACGCATGGAGATAGCCAAGAGATACCTGGATCTGGTGGGTCTCGGGGATTATTGCGACAAGAGGCCTGCGGACCTCTCCGGCGGTATGAAACAGCGCGTGGCCATAGCCCGTACATTGGCGATGGAACCGGATGTGATGCTGATGGACGAACCCTTCTCATCATTGGACGAGCAGACCCGTCATCATCTGGACATGGAGATAAGGGACATCTGGGCCAAGAAGAGGAGGACTGTGGTCTTCATCACCCACAACATAGATGAAGCGATACAGGTCGGGACGAGGGTAGTCATGCTCGCGTCCGACGCAGGCGGTATCGTCGGGGAATGGAGACCCGACGAACATGACGATCACGATGCATTGAAGAAGGAGATATTCGGCAGATTGCAGACCTGTAAGTGTCTGGATAGGCCGGATATCGTCGAATGGAGTTGATTCCAGTGGATAGGAATATGAAGATAGCAGTGGCGATCGGTGTCGTCGCGGTGATCGTGATCGCCGCGGTCGCCGTCGCCATGAACAACAATAACAACGACAGTAAGGACACGTACACCATAGCGGTCGTGAAGCACAACTTCGAACCGCTGTTCATAGCCGACGAGCTCGGTTATTTCGAGGATGCCGGCGTGAAGGTGAACCTCGTCCAGGCGAGTTCCGGTAACAACGCGATGATAAGTCTGACGGCAGGTCAGGTGGATCTCGCAGGATTCGGATCCGATCCGTTCTTCATGATGATCGACAGTTACGGCGAGGATTACAAATATGTCGCGAGATGGATGATGGACGAGGGCCTCAAAGGTGCCGCGGCCATCGATTGTACGTACGAGTTCGACGGCAAGGACCAGGGACTCGTGGGTGCGAAGATCGGTGTGAACACCAACGTCTCGTACTACTCCCTCCTTCTGAAGTATCTGTCACTGACCGGACAGGACAATCTCATGGTATTGCAGACGGACGGTGGATATGATGCCACCAAGGTGAACATCTACCACTACGCCAACGACGCTCTCTCGAACGCATTGACCACAGGCAGCGTGGACATCATAATCGCGGGTGCTACGAACATCAACGTGGTCGAGAAGAACCCCACGCTCTACAGATACGTCGTGGCGGCGGACGGATACAAGGGATACATGTCCGTCGGACTGTTCTCGTCGATGGATTTCGTCGAGAAGAAGGAAGGGGACATCAAGAAGATCCTCGAGGCCATCGACAAGGCCTGCGATTACATGAATGACGCGAGTACGAAGGACAAAGCGGTCGAGATATGCATGAACAGGCTGAACATCACCGACAAGAACATCATGACCAAGTATCTCGAACTCGCACAGTGGGGCGTAGAGCTCAACGATGCCGACAAGGATTCCATGGAATCATCGTTCGAGTATATCGTGAAGAACAACCCCTCGAAGTACACAGGTAACCTCAAGGGATTGACGACGATCGACATCACGAAGTATTTCGATTACAGGTTCGTCAAGTGATATCGTAATGGGAGGGCTATGCCCTCCCCATTTTCCTTTTTAGGATATCGGTATGGGTGGTCATCTATCCATCAACCAATCGAGCACGTTCCTTATGACCACGCCATCCTCGTTCCCCAGACCGAAACGGTCCAACGTGAGTATGGTCTTCGGATAGTTATCCTTGGGGTGAAGTAGGGATCTCGTCTCTCTGTCCCTCGTACCATCGGACATCAATGTCTGACATACCTGGTAGTATTCCGCCACATCCCCTTTCACTGCAACGAAGTCCACCTTGGAATCCCTGTAACTTCCTGTTCTGACCTTGTAACCTCTCCTGAGGAGTTCGATGTAGACCATGTTCTCAAGAGGTCTGCTGATATCGGAACCGGCAGAGATGTCCAACACCGTCCTCCTTATCCCGAAGTTTTAGGATACAAAGATATCAGGAAGAAATACGCGGAGGTCTAATTACCGAACACAGTTGTAAAATCAATGTTTTATTGAACAGTATTGTCAAAGAAAATAACATTTGAGTAAGAGTTAATATAAATGTAATCATACAACTAACAGGGGTGCTTTAAATGGAAGATAACTACCAAGGAGAAGTTTCTGATCTAGCAGTGGACGATAAATTCTCACTGGATGATGGCAGACTAGTGTATATAGTGGATGATGCACCCCTCGGTAGTGGCGGACAAGGGACAATATTCAAAGTAAAAGATGAAAAAGAAAATTTATTTGCTCTTAAATTGTTTAATAGATCCGCATCAAAAAATGAGTCATTTTTAAAAAATATACGTGATCTTATTTTAAATAAAGAAATATCACCATATTTCGTACGCCCACTTCATTACTGTAATAATCCAAAAGAAGGCTATGTCATGGAATATATTGACAAAACTAAATATATTCCAATTCGCAATTACATGTATAATTCTGCGGATCCAATGCTTTTAAAAAGAATTGCTGTCGGTATAACAGACATATTCAACACGCTT
>CAVJRF010000046.1:0-733 GCA_963651945.1 Eggerthellaceae bacterium
CCTCATAGAGGTAGTACCTCCCGTTCTTCTGTGGCTGGACGACACGGTATGTCATGGTTATCATTGATAACTATGAACGGGTATTAATAACCTGTCATCTAGACCATAACCAGCATGTTCAGAGAAGGCCCTAGTTATCAGTTATTACGCATAAGTGAGGATATATCTGCGAATTGGAACTAGGTGGGAAGTCTCCGTCCGCAGTACGGGCCATACGCAGTAAGATAAGACAGTTCCTGATCCGCTGTCCGCCCACGATTCCAGAAAGGATCACTACAGAGGTGATGATCTCCGTAAGGGAAGAGATGGAAAAGGACGGTATCAACGTCACATCCATCCAAGGGGCGATGATCCATATGGGGAGATTACTCGATTACATCACAGGAACCAACCCATACAGTAAGATAGATCCGACCTTGAAAGAGGACTGGTTCGTCGGACATATGGGGTCATTCCTCTTCGTAGACGAGATGGAGGATTTCATCGGTCATCTGAAAGAGACTGGGATCGCTGATATCCGCAAGAAGAGGGAACATATCGTCATCTGTTGTCGCATATTGACGAAAGAGATGGATGTTTCATACCTTGAGCAGATCGATTGGAGGTGTCTGAAGCACATCGAAGACCTTACCGCACAACTGACAAGACCGACGGCCAAGAAGATAATGTTCGATCTGTCCGAGTTCGTCGAATTTCATACAGGAAACAATCCTCTCAAGAGCGGCAGAGAGGT
>CAVJRF010000046.1:743-4375 GCA_963651945.1 Eggerthellaceae bacterium
GGTCGAATCCAATCGGATATTTACGACCAGGTCGAAGGAGTTCCTGAATCTGATCGGGATCTACAAGTTGGACTTGGTAGAGAGGGGTCTACGCCCGAAATCCATCCAATCGACGATCTATTCGATCAAACAGGGATATCGGATTTTGATCGAGAATTTCGGAGAGATCCATCCGAAAGACATCGATTACCACCACATCCGTTGGATAAGGAATAACTTCAACGGTCTTAAGCAACAGACCATCAGAACTTATCTTAACAGGCTGGGGAAGATGTTGGATTTCTTCTACGGAATCAATCCTTACTTACGGGCCAATCTGATATGGTCACATGAACAGGTCGAGAGGGATTGGATCTTCAAATCCCAATGGGAGACATTGTGGAATGATGCCGATGTAACGGAGAGATTGATCCTGGCATTGGGTGGGGGCATGGGACTCCGGAGATCGGAGATCGCTGGTCTGAAGTTATCCGATGTATCGGATGGGGTCATGACGATACACGGAAAAGGCAGCGGAACCGATGGTAAAATCGTGACGATGAGGATTCCACCGACGGTCATGAGATCGATCGAGAATTACAAGATGGTGCGCGAATCGATAGTGGATTGCATGAACGACATATCGGATGATAATCTGCTGGTCATGTCCAAGAAAAGAAGAGGGGCACCATCCAGTACACGTTTTGTCGAAGTTGTTTTACAACAATTGTCGAATAGAACTGGAGTCCACGTAACCTGTCATATGCTACGCAGATTCTATTGCACAAGAATGGTAGATGCAGGAGTGGACATGGAAACCATCCGTAGGATGATGCGTCATGAACACATAACGACGACCTTCGATTGCTATGTCTACCCCGATCCGAGAAAGCTATCTCACGCCACAGATGTCATCGAGGACGCTATTTTCGGTCAATAACTGAGATTTTTGAAACTTTTTACCATTTTTTACCGCACGGTGGCTTTTTATATCGATTATTCCCATGTCCTATTTGCTGTCACGTGCAGATTTGTATGGACAGCCATAATAGGATTTAAATCAAAAATGTTCAGGTACGGCGTGAGGACGTTATCACATTGGACATTCCGCGGGTTCAGAAGACTCTAAGATGTAAGGTGATCCGACACGTCGGCAAGGAGGAACCCAACTGGCTGCTTTGCATAGCACAGGCAGTAGGTTGGAGACGACTTGAATGATGGGAGAACAACGATACCCAGCTACATACTGCTGGACTACGAGCCCGGATGCGATCGGTTCGATCGCCATTCGGTGATAGTGGGCGGATACGAGGGCGATCAATCCCCGGAAGGGTTCGACGGATACACCTTCGAACCCCACCCGAACATCTTCGAATTTACCTTCGAGGTCGACGACTACGAGGAACTCACGGAGCAACTGTTCTCCAGATTCGGCCTTGTAAGATTGGTCAGCATCGGAGAGGAGAGATGGTCTGTAGAGACCGATGAAGAGATACTCGGAACGGTCATTGCGACCACTTCCGCAGTTTGCAAACCTACCCCTGCAGATCTCGAAGCAGAAGTAGGGGGCACGCCTCTTAATTATAAGACACGCGAGAGCGGACATTTGGCAAACTCACGCACCCCCCTGTACCCCCCCTTGAAAAGTTGGCAATTTGCCATGTACCGTGAGGTGTTCCGATGGGAGTAAGGGCACCTACGGGTAAAGAGCTGAGATTCCTCAAGCTCCTTTTAGAGGGAGTCTCTACAAGGAAAGCATCCAGAGATCTGAAGATCCCCGAGAGGACGGCATACAATATGGCCGAGAAACTCAAGCATTTGGGGTACATCAGACCCATTCCCGGTACCGAAAGTCCTGTCATGTACGAGAAGGGCGATCTCGACTACTGCTTTATAGAAGGGAAATGCAAACTTGGCGAGGGCGCCACAAATTACACCCCCTCCCCCTCCCGTGTCTATCGCTCCGCACCCTACCCGATCAAGGGTGTTTGTGCGGACAAGAACTGTCCTGAAGGTTACGTGGAGGCACACATCAACGGTTCCATGTCATGTACCGTCGAAGTGGTCGGAACCTTCGATGACCCTCAGATCCCGGGTATAGGATATGTGGGGTACTGGGAGAGGGAGACGAAGAGGCTGAATGGATCGAACAATCGCTACGGCTCGATAACCATCGACAATCAGGAAATCACATTCGGATTCCGCAAGGGTGATCGTGGATCCCTCACATTCTCCTTCAATCCCGCCCGTGTCTTCGTCGACCCGATGGAGTTCCGCAGTCAATTCGAGATAAAGGAACTCTTCATCGAACGCATTCTCAGAGTCACCAATATCCTCAAGAAGACAGGGTGGGTACTCACGAATCCCATTCTCAATGGGAACACCACACACGAATACGCGATCAAGAACTCTCCGTTGACCCAATTCATTCCATGCGGTCACGAGAAGGACAACGACATCATCGTCGACGGCTCTCCCGGTTGTCCGGAGGCAGAGATGACCAATCCTGATTCATGGGAGAAGGTACAGATCTTCGCAAATCTCCCGACACACGTTCTGGAAGCCAAAGCATTGGCCAAAGAGGCATTGTCCAAACAGGAGGGACAGGACGAGAGATATCACACACTCAAAACTCGGATCGATGCGATGGACGATCTCATCGAGAGACTGACGAACACTCAAGAGAAGCTGACGGAACTGATGACGGTTCAGACACAGAACTTCGTCAACTTCGCCTGTGGGTACAACAAAGGGGAGGCAAACTGTGCCTCACAATCCGACAAGAACTTGGTGGGATACCAATGACATCGGACACATTGGACATCACTCTCACAACTGGGGAGACCTACCACATCTACTGTGACACCGCAAGGATCCTTGACGAGATCCTCAACAGTACTGCCAAATTCATCTCGTTCCAAGAGTCCTCAACGAGAAAGCTCTACCTCAGCACATCCGCCATTGCCGAGATGAGGCTGTACGAAGAGGAGGTGGAATGATGCGTATGATCGATCAATTCCGCACGCCCACTCAATGCGGTATCATCTCAGCTCTGGAGAGGATAAAGATGGGCACCGCTCACGACATCGAACTCGCCATGGGGATCGGAGACACCTACCACAAGACGAGACTCCCGACAAGACACCTGTCCAAGCTCGTCGATGACGAGGTCATCCACATCTGTGGTTACGTAGGATCACGCAACCGTCGTGTCTACGCCCTGTTGTACAAAGAGGAGGTGGACGAATGATCACACAGACCTCATTGGAGGCGTACCTCTCTATGGAATCCAAGATTGAGAGGAGACAGAGACTCGTCTACAATTACATCGCGATGAACCCCGACCTCAACGCCGAGCAGATCTACATCGGCATGGGATTCCGTTCACCCAATTCGACATCCCCCCGTATCACCGAACTGCTGCAGGACGGTCGTATAGAGGTATCCGGTTACAACGAGACCTCATCCGGGAGGAGAGCAAGGACATACAGGGTGGTGGTGGAGGAATGAAGTCCATCATCAGACTGATCGAATCTCACATCGATTTCACATTGAGGAACGATTGCAGCGATATCCAATTCTCATACGACACCAAGAGGAGATCTTGGGATGTCGTCACGAACGTGAGAGACGGTCTCACGATAAGACAATAC
>CAVJRF010000047.1:0-4273 GCA_963651945.1 Eggerthellaceae bacterium
TAAATGATGTTGCCGAACGTTTCGCACTCTATCACGATATGTCCGTGGACGAGACCAAGGAATACTTCGAGAATGTGGGTATAATTCCGCTCATAAAGAAGTACTATGCTGGATTAGCCTATTGTATGCCTCTACTTATGGTGAAGACCCTGCGGAGGGAGATTGCGGCTTTAGGCCAACCCCTTCCGAAACAGGTGTATTTCAGAGAGCTGGAGGCCAATCAGATTCCGATCATCCCATGGGATGCCGTCACGAAACGATCCTGATTGTATATTCGATAAAACTCTTTTTCAATTTTATTCATTCTCGGAACGATCGTTGTGGCGAATGATTGCGTCACAATCTAAATCCAATATCAAACTTTATGAGATTGAAAATAATCACAAATACGGATACCATGTATGAGATAACCAAGTTCTCTGAATGCGAAATCAGGGACAGATTCTTTGATTCCTTGAAAGAAGATTACCCTGGCTTCGAATCTTGGTTTCATAAGAAATCCGAGAGCGGAGAAACAGCGTTCGTCTCAAAGGATAAAGATGGGAACATCGAGGCTTTTGTCTATGTGAAGGATGAAGAATGCGAATCGGTTGGTAATCTACCAGCAGAGTCTCGTATGAAGATCGGTACGATCAAAATATCTTCAGAATCCGAGAGAACACGTCTTGGCGAAGGTGGTATCGGCCTTGCATTGTGGAAATGGCAACGTTCTCCATTCAACCAGATATACCTCACGGTATTCCCGAAACAGGAGAAACTCATCGGTCTGATTGAGATGTATGGGTTCTTCAAAGGAGGGGAGAAAGAGAATGGAGAATTGATATATCTCAAAGATAAAACAAGACTTGATTATTCAGACTCTGACATCCCGTGGCTGAAAGCGTTCCCGTACCTTAATCCAGACTTCAAACGTGGTGTATACATTCCAATAAGATGTGAATATCACGACAATATGTTCAAGTATTCAGAACTGAGCAACACCAGACAGATTACAGGGCCCTTCCCTGTTGCGAACGGCGTGATGAAGATATTCATAGCAACTCCCAATCACCATATCGTCTACAGGCCCGGAGATGTTGCTCTGATCTATAGGATTGCAGATACGAATAAACAATACCGTTCTGTCGTCACATCATACTGTACCGTTACAAATGTAAACTGGTTCAAAAAGGACGGCAAGGTTCTGAATGGAAAGTCATATCAGAATTTCATCCAATCCGTTGGAAACAAGACCGTTTATAGTAAGGATGA
The DNA here is from genome assembly GCA_963651945.1 of Eggerthellaceae bacterium. Lineage (GTDB taxonomy): Archaea > Thermoplasmatota > Thermoplasmata > Methanomassiliicoccales > Methanomethylophilaceae > Methanarcanum. The sequence continues at coordinate 1,252 of CAVJRF010000047.1, forward strand.
CTTGAAGAAAGCATTTGAAAAAAGCAATGTCTGTACAATAACGTTACTTTACAATGGCTACCTCGGTAAGAATAATAATGTTACAAACAGATGGCTCAGCGACAATAATTATTTCAACGGCCATCCGTATGAGATTACATTGACTCCGATGGGTGTCCGTTCTATTCTGAGGGAGGGTGGAATCGATGAAAAGTTTGCTTTTATCCATAAATCCTGAGCATGTGGAGAACATACTCAACGAGACGAAGAGATTTGAGTTCAGAAAGAACAGATGCAAGGATCCCGTCGATTCGTTGATAATTTACTGCACCGCACCAGTGAAGATGGTCGTCGGAGAAGCTCACATCACACGCATAATAGAGGATAGTCCGGAAGAGGTATGGGAAAGGACGAAGGATGCGGCAGGCATAAGCAAGGATTTCTTCGACGAGTATTACGGCGAAAGGAAGAAAGCGGTCGCATACGAACTGGATAATATCACAAGATATGCCCAACCAAAAGTTCTATCCGATTTCGGCCTTACGCATGCTCCCCAATCATTCTCGTATGTTGATTATTGACATGGTATGATACCGAGGATGGCGTAATCTGGATCCAGACCGTTGTAATCCTTCAGGATGTAGTTGATCTTACATCTGTAATTACGACCAGTGTATTCCTTACCTGTCCATTCGGAGAGGATCAGATCATCGCCTACGTTGAATCCTCTGTCATCCTTACGTAACTCAAATGTCTTCACACCATCCGAAACCGCCTGATAGTACTCCGGCATAATCTTCAGTCTATGCTCCATAGGTAACCGTATGTCGATCAAAGAATTATCGTTTGTCATGTCATGTGAATAGTTCGCCCTGTCCTTCATTCTCCGACCTCTCCCCTAGTATTAAATCCTCATAATCCCAATAGTCCTTCGCAGAACCGACGGGAATCCTCAAAGGAGAACACCATGAGGAGAAGAAAGACCGTCGAAGGCGACATCCCGATCGCCGATTTTGAAAGAAGAAGGGAACCCGTGTCGGAACAACATCTGACAGATATTTTCTCGGATGTTGGCAGAAGACACGGTTGTTATGACGTAGTGGCACGGTTTGACGACAGACCGAAAGTCACATGGAAGAGATCGTGCAGATGGACACGTGTGACCGTATCCGACAATCTGGCTGATGCTCCCGACAGTATCCTACGGGAGCTGGCAGAGGATATGTACGATCGTATGGACGACAAACCGTACGATGAGTACACGTTACTGATGTTCACGAGCTGTGACCCGGTGGCGATCTAATACCATGAAAGCCAAGAAGAGGGTCGGTAAAGAGATGATCCCCGTCGGAAAGGACGGGAAGGTTCCGTACTCTGCCATCGTCGAGAGGTACCAAGAGGTCGGGAGTAGCAGGGATGCACGTACTTCCAATCGCAAGGTACTGCCGAAGGATGTGACTCCTTCCGAGATAGAGGATTGGTGGAACGATCCTTCGTCATGCGACATCGTAGGTGTCGATACCGAGGATTCGGACATCTACTCAGTCCCCATCACGATAAGGGGGAAGAAGAGGGCGGCGTTATCCAAGGTCGCGGTATTGGCCGACAAGAAGGAGAGTGACCGTATCAAGAAGATATTGGCCGATTCCTTCACAGCGGACGAATTGACCAGAATGACATCTGATGTTTCTTTTTTGATAGAATTGGAGGACGATCTTCACGATTGTACCGGATTCTATCTCAGGAAACAGGATGGCTATCCGGTACCGCGTATCATTCTGGAGAGAGGGACATCACCCGACGGTATCGTCCACGAGGCAGTTCACCACCTCAGGGCGGTCGAAGGGAGACAGTCCTTCCCGACGAAGAAGAACGGGAATCTGGATCCTAACTACCGTAAACTATCGAAATCCAAGAAGGACAGGATAGTGGCAAGCGAGGAGAAGGAGACCGTTGCCGAGACCGTTGCAAGAACGAGATTGGATCCTTACGAGTCGGGATATTACACACATATCCCCGACGAGACGGCTAGGAAGGCCTATCTCCATGACCGCAAGGTCATCAGCGGTACCAAGGCATTGAAGGGTAAGGCCGCGAAGAAGGCGGTGGAGAAGAACTACGAATCCACGTCCATTTCGAGAGCGATCATCTCAGCGAACGAGAGGAAGAGAAGATGAAACGCAGATCGAGAGGTCAGCACATCGAGGAGGATCCTACGGGATTGGCGGGGGCCGTCCGTGATTTCAACGAACACAGCGGTCCTGCAAGGGTATTCTACAACAGAAATTCCAAGGCATTCTTCGTCAGGACGTTCCCGTTCGGCGGGGACAGGTTCTGGGGGAATATGACCGACGGATTGGATGTCGTGGAATTGTACCGCAAGACATCCGCCTACCCGGATGTCAAGATCACTTCCGATGAACTCCGTATGATGGAGTTGGAGATCGTGCCGTATTCTGTGTGGTAACATGACGTATACGGATGAACAGAAACAGAAGATGGATAGGGCCAGTTTGATCGTATCGACCGCCTCATTGGCGGTATCAGCGATGGCTCTATGCCTCAACGAGAAAGGAGAAAGAGACAATATGTCAACAGATGCGACGCCTGATATGCAATACAAGATCGCAAAACAGGCGAGGAAGGACGCCAACCGTGAGAGGAAGACGACGAAGCTCAATGCGAAAGCGGAGAAAGCGAAGAAACAGACATCGATACGCCAGTACGCCGGAAGTATCGGATACGACGGGCCTATAATCATGCTCAACCAGAAGGAGTATGGTCTGGTACCGTTGGAGAAGGTTCCCGAACCGATGGCATGGGTGGCCATGGAGTTCAATTCGAAGACCGGAGGGGACAGACAGGCCATCGTTTGTAAGGACAGGGAAGAGGCCAAGAGGAAGGCGATGAGGATGAAGGGCGCCCATAAGACTGGTTCCAAACAATGCAGGGACTGTCAGCAGGGATATGCCAAGATGGATACCACCAAACGTATCGACGTGAAGAAGTGGTTCGACGGAAAGGCAGGTACGCTATACAGAGT
>CAVJRF010000048.1:0-3709 GCA_963651945.1 Eggerthellaceae bacterium
CGGCATGGGCGATTTCTCCGATCTGGCAGACATCTTCCTAGATCCTGGGGAGACACTGGATATACTCGAGAAGAAGGGAGCATCCCATCTGGCCGACGAGTTGAGGACACTGAGTAAACAGTACATCGCGATGACCACCAAGTGCAACAAGCATCTGAAGAAGGTGATCGCATGACCTCTCCCAAGAAGACGAAGGCCAACGGTAGGCCGTACAGGGTGGTCGAGCTGTTCTCGGGCATAGGGGCACAGAGGATGGCTCTGGAGAGGGCGAACATAGCCTACGAGATCGTCGGTATATGCGACATCGACCCTTACGCCAACATCGCATACGAGGCCATCCACGGTGAGACACCCATGCTGGGAGCCTTCGAGGATTCCAAGGGCAGATTGTGGGGCGATGTGACGAAGATCAAACACCTGCCAAGGAACGTGGACATCCTCACTTACTCATTCCCTTGTACGGATCTCTCCGTCGCCAACACGAACGGTAAAGGATTCAATGGGGAGCGTTCAGGTCTTATCTGGGCGGTCAAGGACATCCTTGAACAGGCGAAGAAGGACGATAACCTTCCCCGTTATCTCATAATGGAGAACGTCCCTACCGTGTTCTCCGATGAGAACCACAAGGATTGGCAACGGTGGATGAGGTATCTCGACTCGTTGGGATACACTTCGAAGAGCGGATGCCTCAATGCGAAGGACTTCAAGAACACTGGTCAGAACAGGAACCGTGCGTTCATGATCTCTCATCTGGGGGATGATTGTCCCGATCTCCCCGTACCCACGGGCGGTAATTACGTCATGGCCGATTTCCTAGAAAGGAAAGTGGACAAGAAGTACTACTTGACCAAATCCCGTGTCGAAGGGGCGAAGAAGTCATCGAAGAAGGAGAAGAGCAAGGGCAACGGTTTCACATTTCAACCACTGGATCCCAAAAAGTCGGTCGCACACGCGGTCACTACAAGGGAAGGTGCCGTGAAGACCAGCAACTATGTCGACACATCCAAATGCAAACAGGTCGGTAATGTCAAGGAGATGAAATTCGAGTCCACCAGAAGGGTGTATTCGAAGAAGGGTCTCTGTCCTACCATATGCACATCATCGGGCGGTAACAACGAGGTCAAGATGCTGGAAGGTAAATCCACCATCAGGAAGATCACACCCCGTGAAGCATGGAGGGCACAATCCTTCGGACGTAAGAAAAAGGACGGTACATGGGACGATTCCGCGTTCGAGAAGGCACAGAAGGCGGTCGTTTCCGTTTCCAAGGACGGGAAGAAGACCACCATGTCGGATGCACAGCTGTACAAACAATCCGGTAACTCGATCAACGTCAACGTGATGAAGGAGATCGTCAAGGAGATCGATGCTTTCGAGAACAAACCGAAGAAGAAAGCTGCGAAGAGTGCCAATAAGAAGAAGGCAGCGAAGACCACCGGGAAGAAGACATCAAATGGTTGGAATCTGGCCGTTTACAAGGCAAAAAAGCGTAAAAAATGACCTTTTTACCTTCTAAACGGTCTCAAACCCCTTCTTTAACCTTCATTTTTGTAGAAGTTCGGGAAACTGCTATTTTTATACTCAACGGTCGTTCGAGATATCGATATCATTGCTCATCGAGCGATACTATCACCTCTGAGAATGGACTCCGACGGGTTTTGGTAGTTTTTTCCCGTCGGGGTTCTGAAGGAGGCGGACGTTTTTCCCATTCCCGTCCGCCTTCTTCACCTACCGATCGCCAGTCGAACTGCTATTTTTATACTAATCCACACTAACATAGTAACGCTGTGTTTTCACAACGAACCGACATTAGGTGGGCGATGGTTAGATCGCCCACCGCCCCTTTCCTCCAAAGGCGAACTGTTATTTTTATAATTGATCGGCGTAACTCTCATTGTCATGGTATCAACCACCGATGGTGGACGACGATAGAGATGTCCACCATCACCACGACTTTGTCGGTCGTTTGGGGGCTTCTATTGTTCAAAGTTGATGCCCCCATCTTCCGCTTTTATTAATCAGTCGTACACGCGACTATAGGAAATGACCCGTGAGCAAACTGCTATTTTTATATGAATAGGTCGTTGGAGATGATGAAGGGAAGAGTGAACATTCATTATCCTCAAGTACGAATGTCTAGTCGCCAGTAGGATGCCTTGAAGTCCAACATTACCCACTACTCTTCCCTTCGGCCTCTTTCGAGAGTGAACTGCTATTTTTATACGAACGTGACCTTGAATGATCAGAGGGAGTACCCAGTTTTTCCTTGTTTTCTGGTATCCTCCACACTCCCTCTCTGGTTCCTACCCACAACTAATGGCTAACTAACTAATTCCTGTTAGGTTGTTAGGTAGCTCTCCCACATCATTAAACACTAAGAGATCCATCCTAAAACCGCAGAACCGAAGGAATCCGTCTACGGACACACAAGGGAGAAGGTTAAGATGGATTCGAAAAGGGAAGTGTCCCCATGACTAGGGGGCGTTATGTGGTCATCAACTGGGCGAACAAGACCAGTTGTCTAGGGAGAAGGACATGAAGTCCGACTCCGTGCATATCTACGAGGTAAGGGACGGTAAGACCGTCCTAGGACGTTTTCTCAAGAAGACCCCTGCCGAAAAAAGGAAGAAGGAACTGAAGAGGGCGGGAAGGAAGGTCACACTGGTCTCGCTCTTCACAAGGAAATACATCCCGTTGGAACCGGAGAAGATACCAAAGGGCATGGAATACTGGAAGGGTACGATCCCTCGCAGTGTCCCGTCCGAGGTGGCAAGGGAGCTGGAGATGGGATGGGCGAACATCTCCGACACATTCTACATCGGTTCCTATAGGAAGGGGGAACCATGCCTTCCCAACGACCGTGATGCAGATCTCTCCATACAACCCAACGGAGATGAGTTGGTATTGTGCTATCATTCGTTCAATGACGGCAAATCCTATCTGATCCTGGGTAGGGTGGATTGCATATCGGTCACCGAGGACACGGTATCCGTCTCCGGCAGGATACAGGACAACAAATTCGTCACCATCCCGTTCGAGATCGAGGGTTCAAGAAAGAAACAGGAACCCAAGAGGATGATATTCGACAAGGGTTGGTACGAGATGAGGAACGGAACCGTCCTGTACATAGGGGAGAACGACCCGAAGGTTCTGGAGGAACAACACTCCAGACACATCGCGGCGATGCTCCGTTACGTCATCATCTACCCGGGACTGTGGGGAGACGATTACCTTTCCGAGGACGGATTCCTTCCCGTGAGGGACGGACAGACTCTGGATTCGGCGGCGATGTGCAAGTTCAACTCCCACATCAAGGGTAAGATCGGGACGGATGACCCGAAGAAGATAGCGGATGCCTTCACGAAGAAGAAGGTCGGCAAGATGAACGAGATGATTTCGGCCTATCCCGAATGCGAGAGGATGGGTACGATTCTAAAGAGGGAAAGAAATGAGTTTCAGGAATAAGTTCGGGGCGTTGGTGTCCCGTAATAAGAAGGGCCCAGCGGACTTCGTGTTCGATGGTGTGTATCCGATCGACGGTTGTTTCATATTCGAAGACGGATCGATAGGATATGTGAACGAACCCGATTTCGATCTGATGGATTTCATCGAGATCGACGAGGACGATTACAAGACGTACAGAATGATCGACGATTACAATTACGATCTTTTGGACGGAGAGAAGAAGAAAGAGGTCGAGGACTTCATC
>CAVJRF010000049.1:0-3705 GCA_963651945.1 Eggerthellaceae bacterium
ATAGCACTACATATACCTGTCGTTCCCGGCTTTTCCGCACCGGATCTTGGCACAAGAACAGGAAATTTGATGACTTAACGCCGTTTCTTCAGACGAAGATAGATCGAACGCGCCACAGAATCAGTGTAGTGCTGATCATGCGTTCGACGTAGGATAATGGGATGAATCATTCATCGTCTGCAGGTCCGGTGACGGCCTGCAGACCAGCCATTATGATGAATATCGGCAACAAGACGAAGGACATCGGATTGTGATTCGTCATCACGTACACACCGACGGTCATCAGCACACCGAGTAGCGTACCGATGAACAATCCTGTCTTCAATCTCCTCTTCTTCGACTCAGAGAGATTCAAATCCTCACCTTTAACTTCTCTTCGACCTCGGCGACCATCCTGTCGACGATCTCCTTGGCCCCGCCCGTGTAATTGTTGGGATCCATCGCGGCGATGATGTCCTCCTTGGTCATCATGGACCTGAGGTCATCCCTCTCGAGGAGCACATCCCTGAGCTGTCTTCCCTCGTCCTCTGCGATCATGGATGACGAACGTACGATCTCGTGAGCATCCTGTCTTCCGATACCTTTCTCGGTCATCTTCATCATCAGCGACTCCGCCATGATCAATCCGTGGGATGATTCGATGTTCCTGATCATGTTGTCCCTGTGGACCTCGAGTCCGCCGAACACGATCTCCATCTTCCTGAACATCTCGTCGAGGAGTACGAATGTGTGGGGAAGTATGAATCTCTCCGCACTGGAATTGGAGAGGTCCCTCTCGTGCCAGAGGACCTGTGATTCGAACATCGGCGTTACCATGGATCTTACGATCCTCGCGAGCCCGCAGACGTTCTCCGACATCATGGGGTTGCGTTTCTGTGCCATGGTGGAGCTGCCGACCTGCTTCTTCCTGTCGAAGGGTTCCGCCGCCTCGGCGATCTCCGACCTCTGGAGATTCCTGACCTCCGTACCGTATCTCTCCAAAGATGTGGCGATGTTCGCCAAGAGACAGACCAACTCCGTGTACCTGTCCCTTCCGACGACCTGTGTGGCTGCTGGCTCATATGTCAGACCGAGGTCGGACATGACGGTCTCCTGTACCTTGAAGAAATTCTTCCCCAGAGCGGCACCGGTACCGACGGCTCCCGCCATCTTTCCTGCGCATGCCCTTGCCCTGACCTGCTCCAACCTCTCCCTGTGCCTGAGCATCTCAGCGACATAGCCAGCGATCTTGAATCCGAATGTTATGGGTATGGCGAACTGTGCATGTGTCCTCCCTACCTCGATGGTGTCACGCTCCTGTTTGGCGAGTCTTGCGAGTGTGACGATGAAGGAATCCACATCCTTCTGTATGAGCTCTGTCGCCGCCTTGATCTGCAACGCCGTCGCCGTATCGACGATATCATTCGATGTCGAACCGTAATGGACGAACTTGCCCGCATCGCCCTTACACTGCTCGGTCATCGCCTTGACCATGGCCATGACATCGTGCCTGGTCTCGGCCTCGATCTCCTTCACCCTCTCGATCTTGGTCACGGAAAGGTCGGCCACACGCGTGATCTCGTCGGCATCCTCTTTGGATATCGTACCCAAGGTTGCGTGTGCTCTCGCCAATGCTGCCTCGACATCCATCTGGTATTGGAGACGGCTCTCCTCGTACCAGATCTCCTTCATTTCTTTCCTGCCGTATCTGTAATCAAGTGGGCAAAGATCGCTCATGCTATCATGCAAGCCATCACGTTATTTTATCTTAATGTTGTAGGCATCCGAAACCCGGACGTGACCATGTCCTAGAGATGACATCCGGATACGGGCGGATATGTCATGGAATGCAGGCAGTAAGAACGGTAAACGATATGCTGAACATACCCTACAATATTCCTATTAATGTCTTATAGGAAAGCTTTATATCTCTCACCCGTATGCGCTTTATTGAGTAGGCCGTGACTCTGACACGGTGCAAGCCTAGAACATATGAGTGATTTATTATGACGGATTTGGAGGAACAGATTCAACAGACAGATGGATCCGAGGAAGTCGTAGCAGAGACTGTCGAGGCTCCCGCAGCGGAAGTCCAGCAGGATCGTGCTAATCTGGCAGAACTGGAAAAGAAGAGAAGTGCAATCAACGCAGATGCTGAGGAGCACAAGCGCCTCAGAGATGATCTGAACAAACAGACCAAAGAGTGGGTTGCAAAGAGAGACGCATTGAACGCACAGGTCCGTGAACTTGTCGAAGAGGCAGGTAAGCACAGGGAAGAGCGTGACGCACTTAACCAGAAGGTTAGGGAGTCGAAAGCATTGAGGGACGAGGCCAACCAGAAAGTCTCGAAACTCACCGAAGAGTTCCATGCGATCAAGAAAGAGATGCCGGCGCACGACAAGGATGCTCCCTCGATCAAACAGTTGATGAAGGAATTCTCCGACCTTGAGAACAAACAGCAGACAGAGACCCTCAAGAAGAAAGAGGAAGAGGCGATCGTCAAGAGGCTCAGAGAGCTCGACCAGAAGATCTCCGAGATCAAGAAGACACAGGATCAGTCCGGTGACCTTCACGAGAAATACACTGAACTCAAGGAAGCGAAATCCGAAGCAGAGAAATGCCACAAACTCGTCTCGGAGTATGCTGAGAAAGCTCAGGCAGAGCACGACAAGATGATCGGACTCTACGAGCAGGCAGACACATTGAGGAAGCAGGCAGATGAGGCTCAGGCCAAATTCATCGAGTGCAAGAAAGCAGCAGATGAGGAGCACAAGAAGCACATCGAGCAGATCAAGACCTTCCACGAGACGGACGGTGCAGTCGCAGCGATCAAGAACAAGCAGAAGACCATTCGCAAGAAGAAGACCGATGCTGAGTCAAAGAAAGCTGCTGACGATATCTTCGCCAGATTCAAGAATGGTGAGAAGCTCAGCACCGAGGACCTCATGGCCCTCCAGAAATCAGGATACCTCTGATCTCAAATCGTTTGTCCACGGGAAACCGTGGACAAACAAACGATTTTAGTCGGTTTTGACCGATTTTTCTACGGCGCTATAAGTTTTAGTGGGGTAAGATAAAAGCACTTTCTATTACCCTATCTAAGCAAAAGGACTCGCTTCGCTCGCCTTTTGATTATCCTCGGCTCACTCCGTTCGCCTGCGGAAGAGGATAGGGCTCCGCCATCATCCGTTCGCTGTCGTTGCCTTTCGGCCTGCAATCATGTTAAAAGTGCGCGGTTTCATCCGACCTTTACTACAATGAAGGCGAAACCGCATGGTTACCAACAACACCAAATTAGATAGTTTTAGTGGCTACGTTGAACCCTTCGACGAGCTGAAACACAAATTGAGACTGAGTGATGATTGGGTCATCACAAGTGCGACATCCTTGGATTACGAACGATCCGGAGGATCGTGGACGGGATACAGCTCCGGGCTGACGGTCATAAACATCGAATACCGAAAGACGACGTCCTACACCTGTCCCGAATGCTCCTCGCCGGCAAGACTGAAACAATACCGCATCAGGGAACTGCGTCATGTCAGAGGATACGATTACGACACGATCCTTCGTATCCGTGTTCCTCAGATCGCCTGCGATGTGTGCAGGAGGTCGATGATGATACCGTTCCCCGGAGCCAGGAGAGGTGTCGGATACACCATCGCATTCGAGGGATGGGCGTTGAGGACACTCTCCGACAAGAATGTCAGCAAGGCATCCAGGGAG
>CAVJRF010000050.1:0-3547 GCA_963651945.1 Eggerthellaceae bacterium
TTTCAATCTCTTCGATGGTGAGATCTTCAAGTCCGCCAAAGGGCGAGATTTCCTTATTCAGATTCTTCACGGCGTGCTCATTACCCTGTTCCGCCGACAACCCGTACCAATATCTAGCTTTCTCAAGCGATACTTCCACACCGAACCCAGACTCATACATCAGACCCAAGTGATTCTGTGCCTTGGCATCGCCCTGTTCGGCGGATGACCTCAGCCATCTCACCGCATCATCGTAGGAACGTTCCACACCCTGTCCCCGGGCGTACATGAAACCCAGATTGTATTGGGATTCCGCATCCCCCTGTTCGGCCGCCAATTCATACCACTTGGCCGCCTCTTCGAAGGATTGTTCCACGCCCCTGCCGGTATCGTACATCATCCCCAGATTACGCTGTGCATCCATGTTGCCGTGTTCCGCCGATGACCTGTAGTATCTCACCGCCATCTCGTCGGATTGTTCCACTCCGATCCCGTTATCGTACATATATCCGAGACCGAACCAACCGTCGGGATCCCCTCTCTCCGCAGCCTCATGGAACATACGGATTGCACGGTCGTACGATCCGACATCGTCCCCGATACAGATCCAAGCCAGATTGCATAATGCATCCAGATTCCCGTTGTCTATGGCCTTCCCGTACCAAACGATCGCTTCTTCATAGGACTGTTCGACACCCTCTCCCTTCTCGTAGAGGACACCGAGGTTGTTCTGTGCATCCGCATCTCCCGATTCGGCGGCTTTCATGTACCATTCCGCCGCCTTCTCGTAGGATTGCTCCACACCGTCCCCGTTGTAATACGATTCGCCGATCTCGAAACACTCTTCCGCGTTGTATTGTTCCATCTGACCCACTGATGATCGGATGTGCATATGGGTATAAATCGCTGTGCGGGGAGACGTTAAGTACACTCCAAACGATGATCACGCAATGTCGAAGAGGGAGAGTTTCATCGACCGTCACCAACTATGGCCGTTCTATCGCAAACGTAAGTTCAGCGAGGGGACGTTGGAGACCGTGAGGTGGACGGAACAGAGGATTGCCGAAGGTTATGTTCCGCCCGATGACGTGCAGATCTCCCGTGATACACGTCACCTGTATGATGGGTACGATGTCTTGGAAAGTCCGGAATATCTGGAAGGAAGACAACGGATGATCGAACAGGGATATGACGTCGAGAATCTGGACTTGGCGATCGGAATGTTATGCCGTAAGTACAAATTACCTTCACAATACAGCAATCACAGACTGAAGGGGAACATGAGAGGATACAAGGGATGTGACATAGGTCACGATTGGTTACTTGTATACAGGTACGACCATGACCGCCTCATCCTACACTCATTGGATATGGGAACAACTAGGAACCGATTCACTTCCCCAGACGTTCCAATTCCTCGATGGCCCCTTCCATCCCCTGTTTGGCGGCCTTCCTGTACCACTTGACGGCCTCCTTATCGGATTGTCTCACACCGTATCCGTGTTGATAGGCATATCCCAAACGGTACTGTCCTTCCGCGTTACCGATCTCCGCGGCCCTCTTGTACCATCCAACGGATTCCTTGTATGATTGCTCCACGCCCTTGCCTTCGAAATACAATCTGCCGAGGCTGCATTGTGCTTCGACACCGTCCTGTTCGGCGGATAGCCTGTACAATCCAATCGCCTTCTCATAGGATTGCTCGACACCTTTACCGTCCTCATAGAGGACGCCCAGATTGTATTGGGCCAGCTTGTTACCATGTTCAGCTGATAGGTTATACCATCTCACGGCCACATCATACGATTGTTCGACACCGTACCCGTTCTCGTACATCTCGCCGAGACTGAACTGGGCACCGGGATTACCCTGTTCGGCGGATAGATTATACCATCTAATCGCCTCTTCGAAGGACTGTCCCACCGTCTCTCCGTATTCGTACATCTTGCCGAGTATGAGCTGTGACTCCGCATCCCCGCCTTCGGCATCGGACATCAGCCATTCGATGGAACCCTCTTCGGTGAGATCGATATGTTCCGCCCTCTTGTGAACCATATCCAGAAATCTCCTCGCACTGTCGCTGCCGTTACTTTCGGCCAACAGGAACCATCTCATCGCCTCATCCTCGGATTGTTCCATACCCTTGCCGAGATAGCACATCATGCCTAGGTTGAATTGGGCATCCGGATTTCCCTGTTCGGCGGATTTCTTGAACAGTTCGGCGGATTCTTCATAGGATTGCCTGATACCTATCCCACGGAGGTACATGACGGCTAAGATACATTGGGCATCGCTGTTACCGTTCTTTGAGGATAGTTTGAACCATTTACCAGCTTCTTCGAGGGATTGGTTGACACCGAACCCGTCCTTGTACATCAAACCAAGGTGGTATTGGGCTTCGGCATCCCCGTTCTCGGCGAGTGATTTGCAGTTCCTGAAGATCTCCTCTTCGGACTGTCTGTTCTTCTTGGCGGATGACCGTCTGATCTTCTTGATGATGTTGGGCATGGTCACCACCTCCTTATCAGTTCGAACGTATGTCTTGCATACATATTCTCATTATCCGAGGCCATGGCGTACCATTTCATCGCTTTCTTATCGGATTGTTTCACACCTCTTCCGTTGTAGTATGACCCGCCGATTTCGAAACACTTTTTCGCGTTATATTGTTCACCCATCGATATCACTGACTGTTCATTGTTCGGAGTCCTTGTCGGTTTTGAAATCAAGCTTAGGTAACGATTCCTGAATCCTTACAGTCTCCACACTGACGGTCACGATAGACGATATCAGATCGAAGATGTACTTAGATCCCGCATATTCGTTCGGATCATTGACGATACCGGTGTCCTTGTCCGTCGTGATGTGATACATCTCAGCGATCCATCCGAGGGCCATACGACCGTTCACGACGTAACTGAACGCTTCTTTGGGGATGTTACTTATGATGATGTGATCATTATAGACGATCGTACGAGCATCTTGGTCAATCTTCATCTTCTTGGTTCCAACGCGGTATATCGATTCATCCGCATCGAACTTATCTATGGATATATTACCGTTGATGACAAGATCTTTGTATCCCGGGACTGATTCGTAGTTCAGATGGAGATCCGCAAGTTTCCTCCCGGCATCGGAGAATGCCTTGAAATCATCGTACTTTTCGACGAAACCGATACGGGGGAGTTCCATCTTTAAATCTTCAGTGAACGCCTCGCGGTAGTCTATAGAATGAAGGTACGCATAAATGTAATAGAATATATCCTCTTTTGTTATGTTCTGGTCGTATATCTCCTGAGCAGTTTTGAGTGCCCAATCGCTTATTCCATCATGACGGATAAGACCTTTAGAATCCACGGAGGCACCGAAGTCAGTTATGCTGCTTTGATTGGATGCACGTTCCATGTCTGTTTCATACCAGTATAGAGGAAAACACTGACCAGCGGTCATCATATTTAAATCGGTATAGACATCGGTGATGAGGCAAGCAAATTCTTTTTTAACACCGACTCCGCCTATGCAGATTGTGAGATTCTCCGCCCCGTTGGGATAAATGCGAGGCATTTGA
>CAVJRF010000051.1:0-3435 GCA_963651945.1 Eggerthellaceae bacterium
TGGACCTCATGCCCAAGCTGCCCCCGAAGAGGGGTCCGGGAAGACCCCGCAAGAACCCTCAGTGATCCTCGATAGTCCACGCTATTGGGAAACTGTTGCATTTGTTTCCATCATTTTTATTGTTTTGATTTACGTATCGCTGTTTCTTCCCACACTCCTGCAATCTTCTTTTGAGCCTTCGGCCTATTCAGACGTAGGTAGTATCCTTCCGTAGTCTTCACGCTCTTGTGTCTTAGCTGGACGGATACGTTGTTCAGACGGTCCATGTCCTGCCCTGCAGTGATCGTGACGTAAGAGGAACGCATATCCTTCAGCTTGAATTCAACTCCAGATAGCTCTTCGATCTCCCTCTTTATCCTTCTGATCGTATTGCCGTTGTATGGCTGTCCATTCTCTAGATTGGGAAAGAGGTATACTGACGTGAGATTGTGGGCCTTCATGTATTGGTTCCTCTTTATCATGAAGTCCGAGAGCCTTTCGGCCATATCTCCTCTGATGATCGGGATCCATTCCTGCTTACCCCATGTTCCTTCGCCCTTCGGATGTTCGATGAAGAAGGCATTTTCGCCGTTCTTCTTCAGTTCGAGATCCTTGACCTTCGCGTTGAACACTTCCTTAGGTCGGCACGCGGTTCCGAACAACAGAGCAATTACGCCTGAGATGATGATGTTGTGCCATTCGTCTATCTCGTCTTTCGGTTCATAGTTGTCGATCGCATCGAAGATCCTTTGCAACTCCTCGATCTCCAATGCCCTTGCATCCCCCTCGACGGATTTCATCAAAGGCCAGTCGTCCGTGTTCTTCATCTTGCTAATAGTGTCGTTATCAAACGTCACTAGGAACGATTCGAGGATGTTGGTATACTTGATCTTGGTGCTCATGACGAGATTGGCCTCCCTCATGTAGTCCAGAAAGGCCTCGATGTCGTACTGATCGATATGTCTCGGATCGGTGGTAGACGCCAGTTTCTTATCTTTGAGCTCTTGGAAGATCTCTGCGAAGTAGTGCAGCTTGCGTTCATTTTCCTTGTATGTGGAGGACGAGTATTTTGTATACTTCTTCGCCAGATAGTAGGGGATTGCAGCTTCGAAAGGATACCTTCCGAGTTTCATCTCCTTTGGTTTGGTCTTCTTCATCTTCTGACGATCGACTGCACCGGGTACGGACGCCCTCACAGTACGACCTCCATTTTACCACAGAAAGGTTCATTTTCTGATGCTGGCACTGACCTCATAGGTTTGGTAAAACCGATAGAGATCAGTTTCTCTTTCAGATCATCATCACAGAATTTCCTGATGTTCGCTGAGAGCAGTTCCTTCAGATTCTTCGTATTGTCGACTCTGGTCTTGTGTTCCTTCTTGTGCTTATATTCCGTTTTGAATCCAAGTGATTCCAATGCTGACGTGACTCTATACGTGGTGATCGCCTCTCCGGTGTAATCTCCTCTTTTTCTGAGCAGATCGATATATTGCTCTTTGATTGTCTGAACAGGTATATCGATGGCCCGTTCTATGAATGAATCCGTGGTGTCGTCATCTTTGATCGGGATGTTGCTGAGCCAGACATTGAAGATCATCCCTGGGAATGTCGATCTCATCTTCTCTACGCTCATTTCCTGTATGATCGCGAGTTCATTCATCAGCGAATCGACGGTATCCGTCAATCTGGCGAATGGATAGTATGTCGTAGCAATGTCCAGAGGACGGTTGCGGATAGCAGGAGTATACGGACGTATACCAGAACCTTCCGATGGAATGAGGAACCCGCCCTTATCCTTGCTATCAAGAATTTTAGCACAGTCCTTTGAGTACTGGTCAAAGTCGAAGATCTTCTTTCTTTCGCGATCCCTTATGCTTTGGAGATGTTCTACAAGCTTCAGCCTATAGAGTTTGGTCGTTATAGCTTCGAGTTCCTTCGCATCCACATCAACGAGTTCTTTGTCATAGTTCTCGACCATCAGGATATGTATGGAACGATTCGTTATGTCCTCTCTGAATCCACTGTACGATTTCACATCGATCGTGATTGGTGTGAATATGTTGTAGTGTTCAGTTTTGTTCCTGTTCTGGTTATATCTTGAGAATACACCGAGTTTCTCGAATCCATTCACCAACAATCTGTTCATATCAGCCTGATTGCTCTTATCGTAATCACCGTATTCCGATAGGACCGGGGTGACATCGAGTTCATCTATGTCACGAAAGCAGGACGCATACGAGCTGTCGCAGTAGTATACTCCATGATATGACAGCGACGAGATGATCATATTGAGGCGGCTCTTTCCTGACGAGGAAGCACCTTCGATTATCAGTCTCGGTGCGTATCTGAAGTGATCCTTGAAGTAGCTGTGGATGATGAAATATGTGATGATGTCCGCACTGTTCTCACCAGTGAAGTACATGGTCTTGTCAAGGAATGCCTTGATTTCACTTGCTATGTTCTTGATCTCTACAGAAATGTCCGTCTTATCCTTGAACAATCCGTCATTCAACAGGCCGTCCGTAAAATCACAGGGTGTGGTCCAGATCATAGACTCTTCGAGATAGTCATTGTATGTCTTGAGCTTGTCATCTTGCTGGAGATCGTCCAAACTTGCCTTTCTCAAACGTAGTGTGTTGTTGGGGAGCATGACGAATACTCTCTTTCCGTTCTTATCCTTGCAGATCTCACAGAATGAGAAATCCTCTTTTAGTGATTTGATTGTCGTATTCACCACCTCGTGTGGAATCCGTCTGTGCTGACCGGTCTTTGACGTCTTGCTCTTCTGTCTGTTTTGTTATACAGCCCAAATTCTGCGGGTGTAAGTAATCCGACCCTCGTCTGTATTTAAAGCAGACCATATTTTCTGACATGCTGGCCATCGGTTGGAGCGAGTCTTTATGTACTATTACTTACATATAGTTCATGGTAAGTAACTATGGCCAGACCTAGGGAAGGCGAGGGGCTGAAGCGCACAATCAGGCAGCGCGGGGACAAGTTCTACGCCTATGAAGTGACATCCGTCATGGAAGACGGGAAGAAGAAGACCGTCTCCAAGTATCTCGGGCGCGTCGATCCGGAGACGAAGGAGCTGATGGAGAAGATTCCCGAAAAAAGCAAGGCGAACCGCCAGAAAATCGCGGAACAACGCAGCATCGAGGTCCTCAAGGACATCCGTGTGGCGGACTTCGGAGGCACATACTTCCTGGACCGCATCCAGAGGAGGCTGGGCATGGGCGAGGACCTGAACAGGAGCTTCGGGAATGTCTCGGTAAGCATGCTCTCGATCGCTTTCGCCCTGGTCCAGTCCAACGGTGTCTTCGACTCCGTCGAAGGCACCCTCAGACGCACATGGACAAGAGACATGTACGGTCAAGTCGGCGTTCTGGATTCCGGAACCTTGTCGAGGATGACCAAGAGCATCGGGATCAGCGCCCAGGCCAACATCGAGCAGTA
>CAVJRF010000052.1:0-858 GCA_963651945.1 Eggerthellaceae bacterium
CATCTGTAACAGGCGAACGCCAGGTGCTGCGGCAACTGGCTAGCTCGTTACTTATATCCACACTTCTAGCTCTTATCTTGTCGAAATATACCGTCTCAGACATACCGTATGATAAGTTCCCCCTGCCTATGCTGGATGCACATGCATCTGCTATCTGTGCGAGATTGGACTCGTCCGACTTACCAAGTACCAATATACAACGTTCAGACCATAACAGATAACAGATCTCTTCCCTGATGTTGGTGTTATCATCATATGTCACGATTATCAGATTCGAATAATCTATCTGTTCTATGGCATTCAGTATCTCATTCAATAATGAGAAGAGATAGAGTTCATTGATCGGAACGTGTCTCGTCCTATTCTTGTCTACAGACTTTTTCTTCACTGTCTTGTATACGAGCCGTATGTCTTCTTTACCGAGATTGGACATAAAACGGAAGCATATTTCGGGATAATCGTTCCTGAGTTTACTGAAATGTACTTCCCCATCATAACGTGGTACTCCGTTCAGTAATCTGTCATAGTTTATCCTTGACAGCTCCGTCACAGCAGCTACGGTAAACGCCTTGCCATCCTCCGTCCTCTTACGGGACGGATTACCAGATTCGTCTATCGCCCAATATGATATATCCTTGCGGATGGAACCTGCAACGTCCTCCAGTGTGAGTCTGCAGTATCCGTTGTCGTAGGTGCCCTTGATCTTGTTGGATGTCATTTGGATTCCCCCGTTTAGGGTGGGATCGCTCCCACCCGGTCGGAAAAAAATTCGGTTTACCTCCGATTGTCCGTTCATGAACCGATCATCCCTATGGATGGTGTGTTAACGAAGGCCAGAACGGGGACTACCTTCACCGT
>CAVJRF010000052.1:868-3364 GCA_963651945.1 Eggerthellaceae bacterium
GGCCAGGACGGGAACTACCTGCACCGTCACGGTGGTACTATCAGAACTGTAGTCGGTCGCACTTGCCGTCAACGTGAACGTGTATGTTCCTGCCGTCGTTGCCGAACAGGTGATCGTAGAACCGCTTATGCTCACATCCAGACCACTTGTGACGTTGCTCTTGGAGAACGTTACTGATGCTCCCGACGGATCGGATGTGGCCGATGCCGTGAAGCTGATCGGATTGCCAACGACCGCATATTGTGTGTCGACAGCGTTCATCGATAGCGTATTTTCCTCCCATTGGGCGTATGCGGTGACCGACGAGTTACCGGAAACGCTTATGGCAGTTCCTACGCTGTACAGGGTTCCATTTACCATCCAGCCCGTGAAGTGGTATCCGGAATTGGTGTAAGAATTGCTGGCCAACGTAACGGATGATGAACCGCTGGTGGTGTTCGTGACCACGGTGTTGCTCATACTCCCGCTACCGCCGTTGCTGTTGTAGACGATGGTATGGGTGTATGAGAGTTGTTTCCATTGGGCGTATGCGGTGACCGATGAGTTTCCGTAAACACTCACGGAACTTCCTGCACTGTAGTACGAATTACTGACCTTCCAGCAATCGAACGTATAACCTGACGGTGCGGTGAAACCATTACTCTTGAGAGTGACACTTGAATAACCGCTGGTGGTGTTGGAGACGGATGATGAGGACATGGATCCGCTTCCACCGTTGCTGTTGTAGTAGACGGTGTGACTGTAATAGGTCACCGTTTTCTCTTTGACCGTGATAGAGACAGTATTTGTGAAGCTACCACCCATGACACTTGTTACTTCGTATGAATCACTGTACGAACCAGCCTGTGTGGGTGTTCCTGTTAAATAGAGCGTTATGGCGAGCGACACGCCATAACCTGAAGACTCTGACTTATATGACAGACCGGGTGCAGACGAACTAGAAGGTAAGCTCGAGAACCAAGTCGACTCACTAGATTGATTTGGATATACCGTTTCTATAGACTTATTGACAGATGTTCCAACTGTACAACTGACTGAGGAGGCAGCAGACGAATCATCATCCAAAAGTAAGCAGACCATTCCAGTAGTCATGATCAACAGAACGGTCAATACGGCCATAACTCTAGAGACGTGATCCTTCATATCCTTCCTCCATTGAACAGGTCTCTGAACCACGTGACGAGATCGCTACCGGACTTCTCGAGACCGATGGACAATCCGCTGAGTGCGACAACGATGATTCCCAGGATCAGAACGATCGGGTAACCGTAACGGTATCCTGCATACATCATCCCCAATCCGACCATCAATGTCATGATCGAAAGGACGATCGCTCCCAAATTCTCCTCCGTTTTCTGTGTGAATTTGGAGTAAAGGGTCATACCTTCGGTGAGGATGGTCTCATCTGCAACTGCCTTGGTCAATTTCTCATCGGAATACCACCCGATGAAGACGTAACCATCCTTGGCAGGCTTCTCGATATCCAAGACCTTGATTCCCTCTTCAATTTGAACGCTTCTACCATCCACTGTGATGGTGATCTTCTCGACGACGGGTGTGATTTTTTCCCATACCGCATACAATGTGAGACCCGATACGGGTACCGGTACGGTCATACCGTTCTGGTATTCCGCCGATTCGGAACCGTTGCTCACAGACCAACCTTTGAACGTGTATCCGTTCTTGGTGGGTGAATTGTTGATGATCATGTCGACCGAACCGCTATCTGTTGTCGGCAGATTCTGTGTGTGTAGCACCTGACCCTGATCCATGTACGTGATCTTGTGATCGTAATACGTCACGGGTGTCGTGTTCACTTCCCAGACCGCGTATAGATCCAGATTCGTACCCGTTATCGTGACCGTGTCTCCATATTGGTAATCGACCGATGTCGCTTCACTGTCGAGAGACCATCCTTTGAACGTGTATCCATCCTTGGTCGCTACGTATTGGATTATGGCATCTACAGGATCGTCTCCGTTCCTCGGTTCGTACTGTCTATCCAATGTATTGGAACCGTCCTTGTACGAGATAGAGACGTTCTCGAATGGTGACAGCATCAACCACGAATAGACCGTCATCCCGTCCGTAAGAACGGTATCATCGGATAGTATGTTGGTGTGTTCGGAATCGGAACACCAAGCATGGAAGATGTATCCGCTCTTACTGGGTTTGGTGAGGTCTCCGACGGTCTTGCCACTGTCCATCCGGATGGTCTGTCCGTCGACTGTGACGGTGATCTTGGTGACGATCTCCTCCCATACCGCATACAATGTAAGGCCGCTTGTGGATATGTCCACAGAGTCACCGTATTGATAATGGATCACGGAGCCACTGCTGTTCATAGACCATCCTTTGAACGTGTATCCATCCTTGGTAGGGTTGTATTTGATGGTGGAGGTTACGGTAGCACTATCCGTCGTGCTCTCATTCTGCGTGTCGAGTGTCGTGGAACCGTCCATGTATGTGATCTTGTGATCGTACGTTTGGACTGCG
>CAVJRF010000053.1:0-2768 GCA_963651945.1 Eggerthellaceae bacterium
TCTAGGGGTTATGACGTCGCCTTCACACGGCGGAGGTCGCCGGTTCAAATCCGGCCGGGTCCACCATCTTTTGAACTCTATGACAAAATAGAGTACTCTCTGACGATCCTTGTCGCATATACCAACCTGTAGAATGTTAATACAAAGTACGCCAAGGATACGATCCACGAACATCACCTTATTATCTCCCTCCGTATACGGAACGTCATGGAGAACCTCGAGGTCATCAAGATCACCTATCAGGACGGAATCTACGTCGGACAATACATCATGAAAGGCGATGAGCCTGTCGAGAACGGTGTCGGCGTATTCACTTGGAGCAACGGTGACGTCTATGAGGGAGAATACTCCGACGGCATGAGGAACGGCAACGGACTCTTCATCTGGGCCGACGGCAAGAAGTATGAGGGCGATTTCGTCGATGACATGAGAGAAGGTATGGGAAGGCTTGAATGGGCCGACGGTACGTTCTACGAGGGAGAGTTCGTCAACGGCAAGATGCACGGCAAAGGGAGATTGGTCTGGTCCAACGGCGAGATATACGTCGGATGGTTCGCCAATGACAGGATGGAAGGACACGGGATCCACTATGCGAAGGATGGTTCCGTGATCTACGACGGCGATTGGGTACAAAGCTGTCCCGTCAATCTGGTTGAGTGATTAGTCTAATATTTTAGTAAAGAGTTAAATATTGACCTAGCCATCTTACCACTACAGAAGCCGTTCATACTTGCAATCATATTCATTGCCTATTGGAACGATGGTCACCCGCCTATGTTCCGCCTCCTTTCGGCGTTCTGTCTTACGGGTAGGCCTGAGAAGGTCGACCCGTATGAAATCCTATTCTTCAGGGTTGTTCAATAAAACTATATCCTACACATACGAATCACCCTCCCATGAGTGATACGGTGTTGATGCTGAAGGCCTTGGCCGACGAGAACCGTCTGCGCATATTCAGGACGCTCGTCAACGGAGAGACCTGTGCATGCAAACTGCTCGAGCAGCTGAACGTATCCCAGCCCACATTGTCACACCACATGAGGATCCTCGTCAGCAGCGGACTCGTCAACGCAAGGAAGGATGCCCAATGGATGAGGTATTCCATCAACAAGGATAGTCTGAATCAACTGAGATCGTTCTTCGATGACATCGATATATCGAACATCCCTGTGATCAATCCCGATTGTGATTGCAGATGATATAGATGAATGTCTATATTGAGAAGTGTCTATATACTAGTTATACGATGATGATATCATGGCAGCAGATAACATAGTAGCTATCGTGAAAGCACTCGGCAGCGCAGAGAACCTCGAGATATTCGAGATGCTCTCCAAAGGCGAGGTCTGCGGATGTAAGATCGGCGAAAGATTCAACCTCAACAAGGAAGGCGTGGACAGGATGATGTCCGAACTGGTCATCTCCGGTCTTGTCGACACCGTGAGTGGGAACGATTGGGACCACTACAAACTCAATGAGACCGAGATGTGCCTGCTCAACAAGTACTTCAACGACAGGATCTTCGAATGCAGATCCACCGGTTGCAAGTGCAAGTGCAACAGCGATTGCTGTTAAAACGAAATAAACCATTCAAAGGGGGCATCCCCCTTTCCCTCTTCTTTACATCAACTCATTGATACCGAATGATGCAATCAATTCCTGTTGTTGCCATATGCATTCTTGGTGACGAGATCGAATCCTGCATTCAGGAACATGGCCTTGATATCATCGTGCCTGTGGATCCATTCCGAGAGATTCTCGTTATCCTGACGGGGTGTCGCACCTATCTCCGCCGCTGCATTGTTCGCACCGAAATCGATCGATCTCTGATTCGCGGGATGGACGGCGATGTTCCCTTTGAATGAGAGACGTACGACCGCAACGATCTGCGACAGCCTCTCATCGGAGATCTCCGGCAGGTCCCCCAGCGGAGTACCGTGGACGCTCTCGCGCCTCATCACGCATATCCCCGACGGCCTCTCGTTCCTGAGCTCGATGATCTTATCCGCCAACTCCTCGTTGGTGAATTCCGGACCGATGGGATCCAATCCCGTACTCAGCATCAGACCTCCGGCCTTGACGTTCCTCATGGTGGTCAGACGTTCCTCCACCGAGAACGGAGTATACTTACCCTCGCCCAATCTCGGGACGTGATATGCTGCGGTGAACCCGCATTCCCTGAGATATTTAGCATCCTCGACGGTCAGTTCACCCGTGTTCGCGGTGAGATAATAATCCCCGGGGACCTCCGCCCTCACCCTCCTTCCGAGCTCGCCCAATCTCTTGAGCGAATAGTATTCCGTGGTCCTCAATGTGAATTGAAAGTATCCTTCGGCGTGTTTCTCACGGACGATCCTGATGACGGCCTCATCCGATAATTCGGCACATTCCTTGACGAGCCCCCACTTCTCTCCCAGAGAACAGAACTCGCAGCTCGCCGAGCACGGACAGAGATCGAGACCTATGGAGGTGCCAATCTTGGCCTGATTCATGACCAATAATCTGGAGACATCCCTCGAGGCCTTACCGAGGTAAACGTACTCCTCGGTACCCGGTACGATGGACAACAATCCGATGATCCTGTCTCTGTCCAGGTCGTTAGGTCCCAATGCAATCCTCTTGGATTCATCGATCAATGTCTTGATTCCGTCATCCATCCTGTGTCCCCTCTTCCGGATATGCGCCACGACATTATCAATGTGACCCGTCATTGAACTGTGTTTCTTAATTGTCAGATGTAACGGCGGCATCGGGCATATGCGAGTTTT
>CAVJRF010000054.1:0-2751 GCA_963651945.1 Eggerthellaceae bacterium
TGGTTCCGCCATTCACATAATCAGCCGATGACGAATCTTTGTTGGGTGACCATCCCTTGAACGTGTATCCGTCCTTGGTGGGGTTCTCCTTGTTGATCGTCACGTTGACTATTCCGTTGCTCTCATCCTTCTGGTTCTGTGTCCCTATCTCCGTGTCCCCGTCCTTGTATGTGATGATGTGATCGTATGTGGGAACTGATGCCGAGAGCCATCCTGCGTACAGTGTGATGGGTTTCTCTACCTTCTTGCTCCAGTCGTAGGGTATGGTACATCCCTCATTTGTGAACCAGCCGTTGAACGTGAATCCGTCCTTGGTGGGATCGGTCTCGGGTTTTGTGGCTGGTTTGTATTCGGAATCGTTCGTCACTTCGATGGATGAGACATCTGAACCGCCCATCGAGTTGAATTTGATTGTGGGGTATCCCAACACTTCGACGACGTACGTTATACGGCACCAGCTTCCTGCCACTGCTTTGAACGTGTCCTCCGTGAGGTTGGTATCCGTGGGTGACGTGATGTCCTTGGAGACTTCGTTGGTCATTCCACCATCGAATCCGGTCTCGTCGGTGTAGAACGTACCGTCGTAGGGATTTCCGCCTTCGGGCGTGTATCCGATCGCATTGATGGCGACTGCTGTAACGGTGTATGTTCCTTTCTCGGCGTATGTGTGTGTCGTCACCCAGAGCGAGTTACCGTTGTTGGCGAGAAGTTCCTTGTATGCAGCGATGTCGTTTATCTGTTCCTCTGTTAGTGTCTCGCCTGCTTCCTGTTGTTTGATGTAGTATTGCCAACGTCCGTCGAGAACCGTTCCGTCCCCGAAGTCCCATACTATGTACTCAACATTGTAGGGTTCGTCGCTGGTGACCGTGAGTTTGGGTGTATATCTGTAGATGGAAAGATCCGCACCGTCTTCCGCCGATACATCGCCCGAAGAGGCGATGAAAGGGGCGAAAGCGGTGAGGAGAAGGGCCATGACTGTGATCACGGCCATCTTCTTCCACCTCACGCTTCCGTTATTCATTTACCTCACCTCATTCTCCCATCAAACCGATGCTGGGTGTGTTGGTGTATGTAAGTACTGGTTCGACGACGATCGTGACCGTCTCTGTCGTTGTGTTGGTCTCGTTGTTGGGATCCTTTACTTCGACGGCGATGGTGTATGTACCCTTCGTGAGTGCCGTTCCGGGTGTGATCTCTCCTGTCGAGGAGACATTAACGTTGGATGCAGTGATTCCGTCACCGTATGATTTCACGGAGAACGTGGCATCGTCGATGTTGGATGTGAGTGTCAATGCATCGTAGACACTGGGGTTCTCTGTCTCGTAGAACTTGATCTCCCTGTCGTTGGTAATCTCGATCGCCTCTGCGACGTAGACGGTGATGTCCTTGGTGATGCTGTTGCTCGTCACTGTCGCTCCAGTCGCACCTGATGTGTTGGTTGTCGTGTTGGATGTTGCGAGTTTCACTGTGATGACATATGTACCGGGTGTCGTTGCCGTTGAGGATGTGAGCTTACCGTTGCTGATCGAGAATGATGTGAAGTCGGTTCCCGATGTGATGGATGTTCCGCCCTTCTTGATTCCTGCAATGCTCCACGTGACATTGGTGGGGCCTGTGGACTTCGTGAGTGTGATGGAATCCTCATGTGCTTCGTAGCTGTGGAATGAACTGTCTCCAGAGATGGATACCATGTCCTCGACTACGACGGTGATCGTCCTTGTAGCGGATGAACCACCTGTTGCGGCCGTTGCTTTGTATATCTCTGTGAACACGTAGGTTCCGCTGACCGAAGGTGTACCTGTGATCTTACCTGTGTTCGCCTCTACCGTCATACCGTTGTATGCCGTTCCTGCGGTGACCGATGCTACCGATGAATCCTTGGTAGCTGTGAGTGTCATAGTTTCAAGGACTGTTCCGGTAGGCATCGAGACTCCGGGGACTGTGATGGCTGTGGTTCCCTTGATCGCATATACGGTGTAGTTGCTGGCGGTGATGTTGGTGTAAGCACCGATGCTGACTGTGGCCGTAACGGTCTGGACAGGTGTGGTTTTCAGTGTTGCCGTGATTGTGTAGCTGGCCTGTGCCTTGTATGCTGTAGGTGTTCCGGTAATCTTACCTGTGGTAGAATCGAATGACAAACCACTAGGAAGGCTACTGGAGATCGCATAAGAATTAGCGGTCACACCACCCGTGATCGTGGGCGTGAGCTCTGTGATCGCCGTACCGACTTTAGCGTTGACCGTACTGATGTTGTATGACATCGAATACGCTGCGACGTTGAAGGTGATCTCATAAATTGCGGTCTGTGTGGGTTTGGTCGTCACTGCCTTGACCTTGACATAGTAATTGGATTTGGAATAATCCGAAGGTATGCTGACGGTGATTTTTCCGCTGGATATCGATGCGTAACCGGATGTCGTTCCGAATGTGGCGGTATCCGAAGGCATCGATGAATCGCTCGCCGAGACCGTCACGGTTGGTGACAGTCCTGCTGTGAATGTAGGCGTCCAATTCCACTTCTGTCCCGGCTGGATGTTGATCGTCGCAGTAGCGTTCGCCGCATTGCTATCCTCACTGGCTAGCACGGGAACGAAAGCGACCATCAGCAACATTGCCACGGCAACGATTGAGAGGACTCCCAACTTGCTTTTCTGTATCATTGTATCGATTTCCTACTGGTTGAAAGGAACCAGTATCCTGTCGATGAAATTCCTGTACATCGCAGCGAAATCCGATATGTATCTCCCTACA
>CAVJRF010000055.1:0-2635 GCA_963651945.1 Eggerthellaceae bacterium
ATACCTCGGTTCCGGAGACGATCTTGACGGTGACACCCGCTGTCTCCCCATCCTTAACGATGATTCCATTGATTTTCAGAGAACCGCTGGTGAATGTGATCCCACCGGAACCTGCTTTTAGGCCGTCCACGACTACAGCGTTCGAGTCCTGACCAACGATCCTACCGGATATGACGGCACCCTCATTGAGTTCTAAGATCTTATCCTTCGCGATCGAGAGTTCTCCGGTATCGGTTAAGAACTTGCCACCCTTAAGTGTAAGATCTCCAATGGATCCCATTATTGTGACGGCATCGGTAGCGTTAGATATGATTACGTCCGGTTCCTTATCGAATGACAGAACTCCGGAGACACCATTGATTTCTCCGCCGACCTTGATAATGTTCCCACCGCCGTTGATAAGCATCGATGCCATTTGACTGGTAGAACCGGTCGCTGACAAGGTCATTCCACCATAGCTCACGGTTGCCTTGGTTTTACCGATGGCCGTAGCAGTCGCCACATCGTCGGCTGTGATATACTTAACCTCGCTTAGAGGTGCTCCGATATAGAGTGCGTAACATCCGTCTGCGAGATCCAACGTATTGTCCCCGATGGTGACACTCATCTCAGAGTTAGAAGCATACACGCTCGTACATATGACGGCGAATGCCACACCCAGAGGCGATTCACCTGAATCGGCGACACCGAGGGTTCCGTTTCCGACCACATTGACGGTCGCACCGGTTATGCTGATGTTTCCGGCTCTGATCTCGAATCCTGTCGCACCGGTGAATGTTCCGCCTCTCACAGTGAGGCTGTCAGTGTTCGGGAAGTAGATACAGGCGGCCTTTCTGGATTTAAATTCTCCGCCATTGATGACTATGGTACTTCCAGGTTCCAATCCGTTTCCGGATATGGCGGCGTAATCGGCTGTTATCACAGTGCCTTCACCGATGATTATCTTGGAATTACTGGCTGCGTATATTCCGTATCCGCTGTGTTCACTACCATTTCCGCCGGAGATGATCGTGACGTTCTGGACGGTCAACCGACCCTCTGCTTCGCTCGAACTTCCGGAGACCTTTATGACCGATTGGGCGTCCCCATTGACATACGGGACCTTGATGCTTCCGTTCTTAAGTTTGAGTGAGGCACCGTTTACATTGATCGCCCCATAGTAATATGCCTTATCGCTTTTGGAGTTAACTGTCAAAGTGTATCCGCCGAGATCGATGGTCATGTCCTTCGTGACATTGATCGCTCTGTCTCCGACAGCTTCGTTTGCATCCAATGTTACATTGCCCGCAAGGGTGATCTTGGCTCCGGGTGCAGCATACTTCACAGCTTCCGCGAGTGCGTTGAACGAACCGCCATTGATGATGAATGTGTCATTATCGCTCAATTTGGTCCTTTTATCAGTCTCATCCGTGCACCTGAGGATTTCACCTTTGAACGTTCCGCCGTTGATTGTTATGGTCGAGACATAATCTTTTCCATCATCAGTCCAGGACCAGAGTTGGACATCTGCGTTGAATGTTCCGCCGTTTATTACGGTGGTACCATAGCTTTGCATGATCCTTTCGACCGCATTTCCTGCCTTAGTACTGAGGTTGAATATTCCGCCGTTCACCGTCAGGTATGAACCTTCCTCGACCTTGAAGATCGAATAATTGGGTGAAGCATTATAAATCGATACCGTCGGTCCGACACCATCCTTCCCAAAGATCATGGTACCATACGACCTGAATGCTGTCGACGGTGATTCTATGGCCCCAGTACCTATGACTGTAAGTTTGGCACTGGTTCTGATTGTATCGATCGGATACACTGGAGGATTGGATCCTCCTACCGACACCAGATAGGATGTGCTGCCATTTATCAGACTGTATTTGTCAATGTCCAGTATGTACTCGCCGGGCTTGGTGAATGCCAGTGCACCTTCGGTTTTAGCATCCTTGAGAAGTTTAACAGTTGCCTGATTGCCACTTTCTTTGGGCTGTGCAGCTGTAACCGCATCGTCTATCGAGTCGAAGTATGTCGTAACCGCTCCAATTGTCAGAGACGCCACGCTATTCTCGGTCTGGGTGCTACTCGAATCAGCATCCGACCCATCGTCACTAATAGCGACGAACCCAACGAGAGCAACGACCACCATCATGGCCACGGCTATGAGCGCTAGTGCTGTTCTATTCCTATATTTCATTTATACCCCCCTTCTCCATCTCCGGCATGGCGGGGGGGGGGTCGCATACAACCATGCATACCTCCCCATTTACCTGTCGGATCCAAAGTCAAGGCTAGAAGAGAGCATGCTTCCCTTCTTGCTAAAACTGAATTAGACGCTCCCTCCTTATAGTCTTTCGCCCCACCCTAACTGTGTTCGGTAATTCTCTGAGCCGTTTCTGATCTCGTGCCCCTTGATCCTTTGTGCTGATTTTAAATAGCTATATATCTTGACACCTCTTTCAGACTAATTAATCAGTGCTGGTACTGATTAATTAAAAGAAATCAGATGCCGCACGATTGAAGATAAAGGTCGTTCAAAATTCGAGAAGTAACGTCCCCGTCCTGCTATAGGCATAGCGTTCGGTGGACGGGAACGGCCAGCCAGACAAGGTGGCCGACATGGCAGATAATGCGAAGAAGACTAAAA
>CAVJRF010000056.1:0-2540 GCA_963651945.1 Eggerthellaceae bacterium
TCTTAATCGAATTCCTATAGCGGTGGCCGCCGGCAGGATCAACCGGAGTCAAATCAATTTTGACTATTCAAACGTCATTTATGATGGATGAAATTGAAACTGGCAGTTTACCACGTTTCACCTATTGTCCCGCTAAACGGCACACTCATTACGATGCTCCGTCTAACGGAACATTCGTAGCATCGAACGTCAGAATACAAGAGAACACGCCGTGATGTCGGCGGAGATCTTGATTCTCCATCTTTGCCGTCTGAAACACTTGTCGGTTTCAGCCGCGCATTTCGGAGTATATCGAAGGAGTATATAATGGTTTTGGACCATCACACTCCACGACTTTACTCGTGTGCTCGGTGTCTTGCACCGCGCATTACCCCGTTATGCGCTTCTCTACTTATACTTTTCTATTGTGAAAAAAAATTGGTTAATGATTCCATAGGATTTTGACATAGAATGATGAAAAACTGACATTTTTCGGCAAAAATCATGGGTTCCTCCGGATCATCCCGCGTGTCGCGGCCGAATCCGGCGGAGATCGTGCGGAAACGATAGCGGAAAATGCAGCATGTGGAGAATGTTTAATATGAGAACGACTTACAGCAGATTACCATGTGGGGGTGGCCCAGCCTGGTAAGGCGTTAGACTGCTAATCTAATGTCCATACGGACCCGCGAGTTCGAATCTCGCCCCCCACGCCATTCTGATTTTACTTACATCCACAGGGTTTCCACCATAGAGGACATCATGTATGTTCGAACGATGGGTGCATCATTGCAGATTGAACGCAGCATGAATGATCCTAACGACGGACAATACGGATTTATTCACTTGTTTGTATTATATTATATAATAATAGTAAAAGGAGTTTGTAGATGGTCCGTCACCGGCGATCATGCCGGCTGAGGGACTATCTCCGGGAATCTGCTTCTGACGAGCTCATCCACCCTGTCGATGAACTCGTTGTATCTCGCTTCGAGTTTCGCCTCGTCCTTGGTGAGCGAGTTGATGTAGAGCTTTCCGAACTTCGGTGCATCCATGTTATTCACGATGTCAACGAGTTCCTTCAGATCCGACTGCAGCTTGGCCCTGTCGGAATAGTCGAGTTTCAGGAGGAGGTCGATGAGTTTGATATCGATCTTCGTGAAACGGATGACGTCCTCGCAGGCCTCTTCCTTGAAATTACCAACGAGTTCACGCTCGATGAAGAGATCGATCTTTCCATCCTTCATCACCTTGATGTCGTTGAGCATCTTCTCATCGTCCTCAGTGAACAGTGGCTGCATGTACGGATCGGCATCAGACTCATATTCGTCCGGAACCTCTTCGGACACATCGATGTCCGGTACATCGGATATCTCCTCAGGTACGTCCATTTCCACGACAACGGATGTCTCCTCACACGGGACATCTGCCTCGACGACAGGCTCCGCAGGCTCGGAAGGTGCTGCATCCTCGATGACAGCACACTCGGGTACCGATTCCTTCACTGATCTGAGCTCGTTAAGATAGTTCTCGTCGTCGATCTCCAGATCGTTGAGTCTCGCCAGGTATCTCTCGTCACTGATCCTGTCGTGATATGTCGTTCCAACACCTGATAGCAACACATCGATATCGTTGATGTCATCGTTGATCCTTCCGATCAACGCAACAAGTTTGTTCCTTCTGTCAGGCTCAAGCGCGATCATACTCGCATAGAGAACGATCTCACCGAGCTTACGCCCCTTCATCCTGTAAAGACGTGCATCACCCATGTTCCTCCATATGCCATTGTTGTTTATATATCTGTACAGAACAATCGATTTTGTCTAATAATCGAATCCACATTTACCGGTCATGAAATTCCTCGTACTCACGGATCTTCACAATCAATCCTCGGCTTTCGAATGGATCGAGAAGCTCGAGACTGATGATATCGATGCGATACTCTTCCTCGGTGATGTCACCGACCTCGGGACCAGCGAACAGGGTGTCGAGACACTGAAGAGATTCAAGAAGGATCTGTATTTCATCCCGGGTAACTGCGATCCCCTCGATATGCCTGAGAAGGCCGGCAAGGTTTGTCACAATGTCCACAACAAGGCATTCTCCATCGGGAATGTCAGATTGGCAGGATACGGTGGCAGCAACCCGACCATATTCCACACACCCTTCGAGATCGAGGAGGATGTCATCGAATCCGACCTCGGCAAGATATGCGATGGAGTGGACATCCTGATGACACATGCACCCTCCATGGGCGTGCTCGACGAGATCCCCTCAGGACTCCATGTCGGAAGTACCGCGATAAAGAGCATAGTCGAGAAGTACAGGCCGAAGGTGGCCCTCTCGGGACACATACATGAGGCGATCGGTATCGTCAAGATCGGCGATACGCTGTTCATGAACCCGGGTCCGGCGAAGGAAGGTCACGCAGGCATACTCGAATTCAATGACGGTGTCGCCAGTGCGATGCTCATCGATTCGAAGGACCTGTGAATATATAGTGTAATGGC
The DNA here is from genome assembly GCA_963651945.1 of Eggerthellaceae bacterium. Classification (GTDB taxonomy): domain Archaea; phylum Thermoplasmatota; class Thermoplasmata; order Methanomassiliicoccales; family Methanomethylophilaceae; genus Methanarcanum. The sequence goes on from CAVJRF010000056.1 coordinate 2,490, forward strand.
GCTCTTGGAAATAGTGGGGTAGAATAAAAGGGGTTTCGGTGGAGCGTATTC
>CAVJRF010000057.1:0-2495 GCA_963651945.1 Eggerthellaceae bacterium
TTGTTTGGTTGTGGTTCCGTTCTGATTGCCGTCTGCGACGGATCCTCTCATTCTTTACTCGTCCTCTCCGACTTCCTCCATGACCGGCCATGAGATCTCGATGTCGAGATAATCTCCGTCCTTCAGACCCATCCTCTCCTCCACCGAACTCGGTACGGGGATGTAACGCTGGGATCCCTTCTTCACGAACTTGCTGGGGAATCTTGTCAATGCTATACGTTTCATGTTATCGACTCCGGATGAGACTAATATAACGAAGGTAGGCTATATAATGGTTATTTTTTGTCGAAAGTATATAAACAAACGATGGAAAATACCTATTTCATCACAATTACGTCGTAAATTGACGATAAGACAAGGTTATAACCCAGTAACCCTTTTGTGCAACCCAGATGGATGATTCTTTCTTCACGACTATCAGCGAAGGGCGGACTATCGCTCTACTCTTAATGCTCAGGGACGGTTCGAAGACGATAAAGGAACTGAAGAGCATAATGACCAACAACGTTTCGTTGAAAGAAAGATTGCTTGAGATGGAGAGGGAAGGATTGGTCAGTGTGAGGACGATCCGCGGCAGATACAAATACGTGGTGACCGAGCTCACCGATACGGGGAAGAAGGCGGCGGAGATGTTCTTTACCGTGAACGAACTCGTGGAACCGGATAGGAATATCGGAGAGAAATGTATCGATAAACGTCATTTCGACCCGATAATCAGATTCTTACGTACGGAACAACCCACATTCCAGAGGAACATCAGGAAGGCGATCGGTTCCGATGTCCCCGTCGTCAATATGCTGAACATGATGATCGATGAGGGTATCGTTACCGTAAGATCCGAGAAGGAACGTGTCGAGACGTATTGGTATTCCCTTACCGCATTGGGAGAGCGGATCGCCGCGATCTATCAGACCGTATACGATGGGATCGCATCATCTGGATCTGAAGAATGAACGTTTCTTGCGGTTGAACTGTTTCACTGCATCCGATAGATCTTCCCTATTGTTGCTGTCGATGACCTCATACAACATGGAACGTATCTTCTCCTTCAACGGGATGACCGCATAGATCACTGCATTATAGTACCTCACACTATTCGTCGTGAGACCACTGTAATGAGCACAGGTAATACGGAGATGGCGTAGATATTCCAGTTCTCTCTTGTTGAAATAACCTCCGTAGTCATTGATGATGCGTTCGCATTCGTTATAGATGAATGTACAATCCGAACATAGACGTGCGAACGTCGGACAATCGAGTTCGTATTCCTCTTTGCTCATTTCCCCATATTCAAGGACGATCGCTTCCAGATCGTTGAATGCAGCAGTGAGGTTGTTGACGGAATCGTATAGGTCGGACTTCTCAAGCTCGGTCATCCATTGGGTATCATAAGCATCAGAATAGTGCGGCATTCTTCTTCCTCAACATCTTAAGCGACGGATGATCTTCGAATAATATCTGTGACAGAACCTGTCCATTGAATCTGTCACGTAATGTCTGTTCGAATTGATGATCGTCAAAATCGGGATCTTCCATCGGGACGAAGTAGTAGAGGCGGACGTATTTCGGTCTTATACTGTCGATGTTTGGGTCATCCAACGTACTCAGATATGCTTCGTATATGCCATAATCATTCATGATCGTACGCAATTCCGCCTTTATCTCTCCGAGTTCACGTTTTCTGTGCAGACTGAACCTCCTCATCTTCCCTCCGACGGTCGATGAAACTCTCCTTCTTCATCGCATAATCATCGCTTGGTATCGTACTTAATGATGTCCGCCGATGTTCGAAGAGAACGGTTCGTGGACATTCATGCCGAAGTGATAATATGCTTAAATATACTCTAATCAATCGATATCTCATGGGGATTATCGATTCCGTAAGGACATTCCGTAAGAGACACAAGGTCTACACATTGGAGGAGATGTCTTCCATCGTCGCTCCAATAGCCGAGAGGTACGGGACGGGCCCCATACAGGTCTTCGGTTCGTATGCACGCGGAGAGGCGACACCGGAAAGCGATATCGATCTCCTGATAACCCCGGGAGAGATAAGGAGTTATTTCAAATTCGCAACGATGGTCGCCGATCTCGAAGAGGCCTTTGGTAAGAAGGTCGATGCCGTATCCTCCGGTTGCAGTCAACGTTTCATCGACATTATCAGTATGGATTTGGTGACGATATATGGGTGATCAACGGGACGATCTTCTATGTCATATGTGCCCTTGAATCCCGAAAACAATAATAAAAACACATACTCTATCGGAATCCATGCAGAACCGTATCCAAGATGATCAGTTCTCCGAATCATCTGGAAGAACGCCCGACCCCTATCAGAGGATCGGGAACAACAAGTCGCTGATGGACATCCTGTTGAGCGATCGCAGTTCCAAGTCGAATCTCATATGGGCGACCGATTACTATGAGTTCCAAGGCCCCGGTTATGGAGCCAGAGATCCAATCCAATATTTGTACATAATCAATCCAGATAAGGT
>CAVJRF010000058.1:0-2489 GCA_963651945.1 Eggerthellaceae bacterium
GGGATCAAGCTCCCCAACCAGTTCCCCCTGAAGAGGTTCATCGCCGAGACCATGTCATGAGTGTAGTGCTATACTCGTGTTCGACGTAGGGTAATGCGTATGCACAGAACAATCTCGGCATAATGTATGAGTTTGGAAGAGGTGTTGAGCAATCCTACGAGGAAGCTGTCAAGTTGTATAGGCTATCAGCGGATCAAGGTAATGCGTATGCACAGTACAATCTCGGTCGGATGTATATGTGCGGGAAAGGAGTGGGAAGATCACTCGAGAAAGCCGTTAAGTGGTTCAGATCGTCCGCTGAACAAGGGTCCGTGAGTTCACAGTTCATGGATTCTTTCCTGACCCTATACATCAACTCCGAATGAGAATGAATACTCGTCGCCCACAGTAAGCCATATCCCACATAGATTACAGGTCATCGAGACTGGATGGCAGATCGGCATGAACAAGAAACGATAATATACGCACACACGAATTTCTATCCATGGAGGGGATCGATTGCGTAAGGAACCACTATTCCTCCAAAGATTACTATAAAGTGATCGATGATCTGAACGGATTGCCGGAGGACTCCCTTGACGAGTGGTCATTCGTCTTCCTGGCGAATTCGTTTCTCAACCTTTGTATGTTCGATGAATGTCTGGAGACGGTTGGCAGATTCAAGAAAAGATTCCCGGATTCGATGAAACTGAAGAATGTAGAGGACGTTCTCTTGGAGAAGAAAGTCGTGTATACGATCGGCTACTCATCGTTCCCTCCAAATTCGGAGTCGAACGTCGATGTGTTCATAGAACAGTTGAGGAAGAATGAGATACGGTACTTGATCGATGTGAGGACCATACCTTCTTCCAAAGCGTTCCCCATGTTCAATGAAGAACATCTGGCTGGAAGGTTGGCGGATGCAGGGATCGATTACATCTCCATGAAGAGGGAGTTCGGTGCAAGGAGAAGTGAGGATGCTGTTTACACAGAGCTCCCTACTGATCTCCTATCAAAACTGTCCTGGGGAAAGAAGATCGACGACCATGCAGAAGTAACGGGGTATGTGGATTTCAAACGCGTATATGGATTGAGGACATTCATTGACGGATTCGACAGATGCAAAGAACTCCTAAAGAAGAGGAGGATCTGCTTCATGTGCAGCGAGACCCACCCATGGGACTGTCACCGGACGATAATGGTCTCGGAATACTTCAGGCGCAACGGCTATTTCGTCAGACATATCGTCGGCCCAGAGGCAATATCACAGAAAGAGTGCAATGTTGCACTGAAAGGGTTCTTCATGGATTCCAAGACGGAATACATCAATTCGACCAGACAGAGGACGCTGTCGATGTTCGAAGATGGGATGGACAATGACAGATGGGACTCCTTCTTCAAGGATTATACTCTGGAGAAGGCGATAGAATTGAAGAATATACAGATAGGATACAAGAGGTGTTGATTTGACTAACATATATACGATCGGTTTCACCGGTAAGAAAGGCAGAGCGAGGGAATTCTTCAAGATCCTCAATGATAACCATGTGACGATGCTCATCGATGTCCGCTTGCACAATACCAGCCAATTGGACGGTTATTCGCATACGTTGGATCTGGCATACATGTGCGAATTGAACGGTATCAAATACATCAACGATAAGAAATTCGCACCGAAGGAAGTCACCCTGAAGAAATGGCAGGCCTTCGTCGATGGGAAGGATTGCTACACCGAACGTAAGACAGGCAGATCGTATCCATCGATCGATTGGGACGAATACGAGATGGAGTTCGATGACTGGATGGCGGAGCAGGATATCAGCGACTATATCGAATCCAGATATTCGGATGCGTTCAGGGATGAGGTGATCTGCTTACAATGCACGGAACCCACGGCAGAACATTGCCACAGGAGACTAATCGCGAACTATTTCAGATCGGTGTTCGAAGAGAAATATGGTGATAAGATCGCGATAATCCATCTGTGAGAGATATTCATGAGGAAACAACTAGTCATATTGGCCAAATCAAGGAAGAATAGGAACTATTGCGTTGCAGGGATCGCCATCGGTGAGGATGAGGGCGAGTATATCAGAGTTGGTAAAGGTGAGATGTGCGCAGAATTGAGTGAAGAGGACTTAACCGTTGGTGGAAGGAGCATTCAGATACTTGACAAGGTGACGGTCGATGTCAAAAAATTACCACCGGCACCTCCGCAGATCGAGAATTATGAACTAAAATCGATAGTGTCCATCGATGGAAAGATCACGCAGGATGAATTCAACACGATATTGTCAAAGATACCGAAGGAGCCATTCATATTCATGGATACAGCCCCGGTACTCGGAAGTGAAGAACCCCCGCCCACAAAAGGATCGCTACAATTCGCCAAGGTCAATAATGTTCGTATCCATGGATACACATCATGTTATGGTGGCAAGTACAAATGTAAATGTACTATGTTCGGCAATTATGAATGTGGCGTAATCGCCAACCCCAGACATTGATGC
>CAVJRF010000059.1:0-2475 GCA_963651945.1 Eggerthellaceae bacterium
CGGGCAGCAAGAACCGGGCGAAGTGAAAAGTGCAACAACCTCGGAATTTGTTATTATACCAAACAGCCTGTAATGCAAGAGAAATAATCCCTCTCTGTAGGTCTTGTCTAATCCCCTGATCCATTACCGAAAACGCGTTAAAAAGGTTTGAAGGAGGTGTCGTCCTTAATGGACCACACCTCCATAGACCGAGAATGCGTTAAGCAGCAACACCCTCGATGAAAAATCTACCAACATCCTCAGGAACTCAACTCTACCTCAAACCAATTATCGAAGGTTAATTTTCCATCCGAAAACTCATATTCCGGGAAGTATGAATATTTTTTATCAGAACTCTTATACCCTGCAATGAAATACTTGGATTTTTCCTGATATATTTTCGACAAATCCTCTTGTATCTGTGTAGAAGTCACTGTCTCTTCATTCTTGACATATGTACATCCGCTCATAATAGCAGTAGATTTACATCTTAGATCAAGGAAATACTGATGTGCTTTCCCTGTTTCAGAAGCTTTTATTGTACAGTTGTCGAATATAACCTTCGTACCTGTTGCACCTTCATTCACAACAATCGTTGCGAAGCCATCTGTACTGCCAGAATACTCATTATCTCCTATCACTGTGCAGTCCTTAAAGTTCAACACGGAATTCGATGACCAGCTCTGAACTGCACAATATCCTGATGAGACTGCAGAACCTGTGAAATTAACTGTAATATCCGTATTACCGTTTGCAACATTTAACGAGTAATAATGAGCCGACACAGAACCTCCATTGATGTTTATCATGACGGCCCCCGTATTTCCATAAGCAGAAATTCCACGTGATCCATTGCCCTTTTCAGGTCCCACGACATGCACCTCATTAAGGTTAAGAGTGATTGCCACTGTGTTATCATTGACATTTATGACTCTGTATGCTGCGTTTGCAGTATCTGAACTACTAATAGCCTTTAAGGTACCGTTATTGATGGTCAAATTGCATTTTACCTCAATCAGACCATTATAGTCTTCTGTTTCAGCATTGTACCCATTGAAGTCATTAGCTTGGGAGATCGTATATCCGTTTAAATTCATGGTCAGACCGGGCGTGCTGATCACAATTGCTTCACTCACGGATATATCTGTCATCACTTGAATGGTATCATTGGCCTCCGCAGCTTCAATCGCTGCAGAGAAAGAGTCATAATACGTCGTTCCAATCTTGACGACGCCTGTGTAGGTAGTGTACTTATCCTCATAACCCTCAGCGACGAATGTTGTTGCCGTACCCTTTGTGGTCTTCGAATTATCTCCATTAGCAGGATCGTAGTTTACGAATTGTCCACCATAGACAGTGATCGTCCCATGATAGTCATCGTTTTGATTAAGAAGCCAACCGTTCTTGCTCTGTGAAGAGGTACCGGTATATTGACCATCATTGATTACTATATCTCCATAGTATGCATATACAGCTACACCATAGGAATGTGAATTGAATGTTCCACCGTTGATGGTAATCTTCGCACCTTCTCCACGGGTTCCCACAACGACTGAATCATCGATCTTTGCACCATTGAATGTCACATCACCATTGATCGTAAGCTCACCGAATACCCTGAATCCCCAGGTTTTGGAGAAGGTGACCATCGATGCATCAGTTCCAGTCACGGTGAGTCCAGCACCCTTTTGTATGACGATATTGTACGTAACATCGCCAGCGTTTCCGCCTGTGAATTCGAGATCTTTATCATTGAGATCAAGTGTAATGCTCTTACCAGTGATCTCCAAGGTCTCGGTCGTGGTGACATTCTTGATCAATGATACTACCTGACCATCTGTCGCTCCCTTTATTGCGTCAGAAAGTGTCGCATAAGGGACAGAACCGACGGCTGCTTCGCATCCGTCGATGACGACGAACGGTGAGAACGATTTGGCATAGATCGTGACGACCCCGTCTGAATATGCATAATATTCGCCATTCTCGTTGGCAGTCGTTGTCAATTGAGTGGTCCTGTGATAGACCTTTAACGCGGTCTTTTGAGCTTCGCTCAAGGTACCTACATTTATCGTGACAATGAAGTACGCATCATCTCCAGGGGATAGAGTCGTCGTCGATTTTTCGACCTTCACACCCGCGAGGGCCGATCCCTGGGCAGAGAATGTGGAATCTGATTCTATTTCAGAGGTTGTCATAGCCTTGGCAGTGACTGAAACGTTCGATACACCTGTATCAGAAGTTGTCGTTGTAGACGGGATGGTCACAGTTATGGCCTTGGTGTTGTCAGCGGACTGGACATTAAGGACCGTATCCGCACTTGCTGTGTCGAGGTCAATCGTCTTCGTGGCGGCGATCTCTGCCGGTGCCACGTTCATCTGGATGGCCTGGACTGCCAGGATTATGGTGTACTGTTTGTCACCGTAATCGCTTACGGTTGCGTTTTCTTTGAATTTGATGGTCACATCGACCCCACTTGCTGAGCTTCCGAGCATGTAT
>CAVJRF010000060.1:0-2472 GCA_963651945.1 Eggerthellaceae bacterium
CCTCGAGGTCCCTCATCGTATTCTCATTTGCATGCGATAGGAGATCCTTTATGATGCTGTTGCTACTGGTGTTCACCCAATATGACTCGGGTTTGAATCCATTATCGACATAGTTCAGGATGCTCCACGGATTGTAGATATCCGCATTACCGAAACGATATCCGTCGTACCATTCCTTTGCCTCAGCGAACCTCTCCGGATGTCCATAATCCTCACAGATCTGTCTCACCTCGTCATCAGTGAAACCGAACATCTCATCAAATCTCTCGCTGAGTATGTTGTTCACGACGAGATTGTTCAATCCGCTGAAGATGTTCTCTCTAGTAATCTGCATTATGCCCGTGATGACGGCCATCTGAAGGGACCTGTTCCCTTTCAAAAGATATGATAACATCTCCTTCATGAATGATATCACCTCACAGCGGAGATTCACATCCGTTATCTGATTGACGACACTGTCATACTCGTCGATGAGCACGACGACCTTCTTTCCGTAGTGTCTTTCAAGCATTGAGCAGAGGATACCAAGCGCACATTCTGACTCTTCCAGTGTCTTTTCTCCTGTGTAGAGCTTTCTGAATAGAGCCTTATTCTCCTCATCCAACGCTGAGGATTCTTTGAGGTATGAATGTTGCATGAATACATCATACAGCCTTATGTTGAACAACCTCACGAGATTGTTCAGGTCACGTATATTTCCGAACTTAAGATCGATCGATACCACGGGGAATGCGTTCTTGTATTCGTCATACTCATGATGTTTGGATATCTCAAGGTCATCGAACCATGTGTTACCCTTGTATTCGATGTTGAAGAACGCATCCATCATACTGAGATTGAGTGACTTTCCGAAACGGCGCGGTCTCGTGTATAGAAAGACGCCATCGTCATTCGAATCCAGCATCTGTCCGATGAGCATACTCTTGTCAACGAAGTATTTGTCCTTGTTGCGGATGGATATGAAATCCTGTACGCCTATCGGAAGTTGCTTCATGAATGGCATAATGTTCTCGAATCTTAAATAATTACCCAGAACAGGAGTCTACATTATGTTACGACCTCAGGCTAGGGTCAGAATGTTTCAAAAGGGAGTGAGGTGCAATCCGCGAGGACTGCACCTCCATGTTATAAGATTCGGATCGCAGACGATCCTTCGATGTTTCACCAACCCTCGAACGAGACACGGTAGATGAGACAGTTATCCTCGAAGAACTGCACTAGGATCGTGAGATCGTTACAATTGATGACGGTCTGATACGAAGAGATCCACTTTTCACTCGCAATCAATTCGTCGAAGGATGAATTCTTCGTTTCATCTCCATCTCTTATCTGATACTCGAGGATGGTCTTGTAAATTTCCGGATCCTTGAGATCCTGAAGAGTGTATTTCTTACCGTCGACATCTTCTCCAATTTCTTCGGAGACGGTATCGAACGGGCACGACAAGGGATCGCTGGTGTACTGGTATCTGACCTGTCTGATCAGCTCGAGCATATCGGCTTCACTGTGGACATCATCTATGCCGGACATGACCTTATCGTAACGACCCAACCCCGCACCGTATGCTGCCTTATCCTTGTATTCCGAATTGATGTAGAAGTTGGCCTGTGCCTGTTGCATATCGAGCCATATCAGCTTGTTATCCACAAGCTCCAGGACACCATAGTGGCCCGAAGCATCGGCCATGAAGAGAGCTTCTGCCCAATCATATGTATCATTCTTCAATCCGTAGACATCGAGTGTCTTCGCCAATGCGACCGCTTCGTCGACAGTTGCTGTCCTCTCACCGAGATATCTTACGAGTGTCGCGAAACAGAGTCTGACATCCGCACCGGGATTGGTACCGGTGTTTTCCTTGATCCCTGTGCTCTCGGGTTGTTCAGGCCTCATGTTAGCCTCGATATAGAGACCCTTCTCGTTGAGGACGTCCCCGGTCATGCAATATATTGTCCACAACTCCTTCTCGCTCAGACCTTTCTTCGACACAACGTCGAAGGATGTTCCGTCGAATGCATCATCGACTATACCTATCGTTCTGTAAAGACCCGGAATTTCGGTACGTAAGATATATCCGGGTGCATAACTGAACGAAAGGTCATACGAACGGCCGATGATCATATCTCCGCCGTCCTCCTCACTGAGTTGTTTTCCGACCACTGTACATCCGTATTTCGCACCGTACTTTCCGTAATTCTCCTCGAAATACTTCAAAGCGCTCTCGAAATCGATCTCCTCGATCACTGGGAGTTCGATCACTTTTTCTCCGATGACAGTTCCCATCACATTGCCCTTATTATCATCGTTGTTGGACATGTTGCATCCGACAGCGATGATTGCCGCGACAACGACGATGACGATACATAGTCCGATGACCGTCCTCTCTTTCACCATATCATCTCCTCCTTTGGGGGATTGTTGATTCAATAACCACGTACGCATATACAAACGTACGCCATATCTGGCTTCATGCAG
>CAVJRF010000061.1:0-1747 GCA_963651945.1 Eggerthellaceae bacterium
ATCGGCCATGAGCATATCCCGAACTATATCGATGTCGGGAATACAAAGAATGTCCCATTCGTTTCCGATATGGATTCCATAGACGGTCGCACACCGATCATGGTCTATCAAAATGGATCCGATGATCTATCTCCGATACTCCTCCTCGAGGAGACGGAATATGAGGTCGCCCTATCCGGAAATGTGGATTCCGCATTGGATTACATCTCTGATAACAGTAAGAGCATCGTACTGCATCGCATGAATCTCTGCGGGTCCGATGATGAGATCATATACATACTCAATTTCAGAGGATATGTCGGCAAAGGTTATTTCGACGTCACGATCGATGGCACAAGGATCTCGATACCATTCGAGGTACGCTCGAAGAAGATAGATTATCTCAGAGACTATCCACTGATGCTCGAGGACATAGCCAATTTCTCGATCTCGTTGATAATGAACATATCCTCCCCGCTGCACGAGAGATTCACTCTCGGACAAGTGAAGAATGATACATTCTATGAGGATTTCATGCTCTTGGACTACATATTCAAGAACAAGGGCCTGGTCGGCTCATATAACATCGTACATAACAACAGACACATGGAATTGAGATGTGTGAACGAGATGGTCCCATCATGCATCTCCGAGAACGTCGACCCCTGTGAGCTGGGCTCATTGGTAACAGCGAACAATCTATTCAGGATGGAAGATGGCCCGATCGCGGGAAGATATGCACCACTGTTCGTATCAGAGGATTACCATATCGATGATTATGACACTCCGGAGAATCGTATCGTCAAGGACCTGATCATCACACTCCAAAATAACCTACACCAGCTCATCACGAATCTCCCCGACGATGTCAACCCGTACATATCGAACGGATTATCGAACATGTGTATGGAGATCGATCGGATCGCTGGTGATCCATGGTTAAGGGACATCGGTGACGTCAGGATCATTCCGTTCAACTCGACGGTCCTCCAAAGCAAAGAGGGGTATTCGAATCTCTTCGAGATCTATCAGATGATCGGATTGGGCGTGATGTTCAGACAGGATGACATCAGGGACCTCCTCGAGGGACAGAACAACCGTATGCATCAGATCTACGAGTATTGGTGCTACATACGCTTATACCGTTGCTTATCCTCGATGTCGACAAATAAACCACAGTTCCCTCTGAAGGATGAGGATAAAAGGTGGAATCTGACGATCAAGAGGGAAGGATACATCCGTTTCATGATCCCCGTCGATGATTCCTGCCTGAATGTTGACCTATATTACAACAAATCGTTCAAGCAATCATACGATGATTTCAGGTCATATTCGATCGACCTACGTCCGGATTATACATTGGTGATCACCAATGCATCCGATCCTGACTCACATTACATCATCAATCTCGATGCCAAGTACAAATCAAAACCAAAAAATCTGCGTGATGTGAGCGATATAGATACGATAACCACTACAGACTGTTGGGAATTCGACATCTGTAAGATGCACACATATCGTGATGCACTGTTGCATAGTTTCGGATCATATGTCCTATATCCGGGAGATCACAACATCCTGTATCCAAAACCTCTGAAGAATGAGGATTGGATATCACGTCACAGACACATCATACCGTCCGTAGGTGCGATATGTATGAAGCCCGGTGACGACGAGGACGATGAATTAGAGAACGTGATATTATCGATCCTACGCACGATATTGAACTATTCTATCGGGGAATACCTGGTGGATCCGGGCCTGAGAC
>CAVJRF010000061.1:1796-2315 GCA_963651945.1 Eggerthellaceae bacterium
GTGTACATCAAGATTCCCACTGACCTCCGGTTCCCGACCTAGTCCGATCTCTCAAAGGAGATCTAGATCTCCTTCCTCACGATCGTATTTCCATCCGCAACGATCATCCCTATGAGGTCTCCCATCGATGCTCTATCTGCCCAGAATTCATAATCGCAGAAGATCACCAATCTCTTCTTTGCTCTGGACAAAGCAGTGTTCATCACCTTGATACCGGAATACGGCGGCACAGAGCTGGTGAAACGTAGAGGCACCCTCCTTTGAGAGGAACGATTGTCCGCAACGGAGATTATGACCGTATCCCATTCCTTCCCCTGGGACCCGTGAATCGTCAGGACCTTGTCCTCGATGTCCCTGTTCCTTCTGGCAATCTCCTTTCTCTGACCCTTGTATGGGGTGATGATGGCAAACTGACCGATGGAGTTACCGTACTTCTGTATGTATTCCGTAATGGCCTCGGCCTCTTGGGGATTCTTCCTCGACTCGGGATTGCTGCCCACAACATCATAACATATGACC
>CAVJRF010000062.1:0-2255 GCA_963651945.1 Eggerthellaceae bacterium
AGGACGCTCACGAAGATCGTAATCGACCCCAGTGCAGAGGTTCCGGGATACTGCTATGTCGGCGATCATATTGAAGGAACGGTCAGAATCATCGCATATTACAGCGACGGTTCCACAGAGCAGCAAACGGGAGTATGTTATCCCACGAACTGGGACTCCCCTGGTACAAAGACAGTGACCGTCTCCTACGGAGGTAAGATCTGCTCGTTCGATGTTATCGTCCCTGAACTCAGTTCCATCGAGATAACGCAGGAACCATCCGTGAAGACATTCGCCAAGGGCGACAGGATCTACTTGAGCGGAATGGTAGTCACTGCTAGGTACACCGACTCCCAATATGACCGTGCGGTCGAGGTATATACGTATTCACCTCTAAGCTTCAGTACCGTCGGTAAGCAGAGCGTGACCATAGGATACAAGGAGGGCTCGACAACCAAGACCACATCCTTGGAAGTGATCATCGTCGACGAAGCAGGTTTTACGGCCACCGTTATCGAATATTCCGGGAAGAAGGTGGTCGACGGGACAGTAGTGGCCTTCGATCGGATCATGGACACCCGTTTGAGCGGATTCACCTTCGATATGGGTAACATATCTCCTGGAATAATACAGACCGTCACTGTCAAGGTGAAGAACGATACGGGCATGGCGCAGGAAGTGTGCATCTACGTCTCCAGTCTGGTCGGGGATGATGTTCTGGCCCAACAGATCGGATTGTCTTCGGGAGAGAGTCAATCCACTGTGAAGGATGCTGCATCCCAGGGACAATTCGTCATACTTGGGGAGATCGCCAACGGCGCGGAGAAGACGTTCACCCTGACCATCGAGTTCATTGAAGGCCCTGATAACAAGAAGGCGATGGGAAAATCCCTCAGTTTCAAGCTGGGCGTCTTTGCCGGACAGAACACGGAGGGATCCTGATGGTCTGCATGGATGTTCTGAATGAGAGGCATGCTTCCAGCATTCCGCAGTATGTCTACCGTCATGACGGGTGCATTGAGAGCACATATTCTGCCATGAACGGCAGAGCGTCGAATATGACAGAGAGGATCCTGGAGGGGATCGAAAGATAAGAGATTCCATTGTGCTGTCCATCGAAATGGGGTGGTGCGTCAACGGATCGATGCCTCGAGACGGAGATCGTCCAGACACCACAGCACAGTCACACCGGGACGCTCGCGGCGTCCTTCGGAAAACGGTTTCAAGATGCAAAGGAGAATGAAGAAGATGAAATCACAGACGAGAGCGGTCATCGCATCGGTCGCGGTCATGGCCATGCTCCTCACGACCGTGGGTGGTGTAACGTATTCATGGTTCGCAGACGAGCATTCGGCGGACATCACCACTGACACAGCCAAAGTGAGCTATGATCAGCAGTTGATATATGATGGCGTAAAGATGACGGCCGACACGATAACCGTCGGGGATACATCGACTACGCATACCTTGCAGGTCATCGTGAAGAACAACGGCTCGATGCCCGTAACGTATTCCTCGAAGTTCCTGGCCGAGAGGTATTCGGCCTACGAGGCAAGCACCGGATACACGAATTACAAGGCTGACTACACCATGGATAGCGACGGGGATCTGGTCCAGGATATGAAGAGATCGTGGTCTGCAGGATTCTTCCAGAACAATCTCCAAGCCTTCCAGGTGAAAGTAGACGATGCCTACGAATCCATCGGTGTCTCGACTTCCTATGATAAGGACGGAGTCTACGCCACCGCAATGGAACTGGATCTGGATGGAGCGACCACGTCCCTGAATGTGAAGCTCACCCAATGGTGGATCGCCAATGAGGATCTGGTAATCATGCCGGGGGATTCGGTCACGATGACGTTCTCCCTCGAATACACCAAGACGACCGGAAGTAACACGGTCACATACAATTCCCAATATGCTCCCACCGTTCGCTTCGTGTCATCTTGCGTCCAGGTCGACAGATACGAGGTCGTTAAGATGAGCGAAGATGCAACGACCCTGACAGGCACGATCGCTGTCAAGGCATCCCACGCAGGGTACGTGTTCTATGACGGCGAGTCTCTGGCGGATTCCAGGACTAGGATCGTCATCGGATGGGATGCGATCGATATCGAGAATTCGATTGGAAAAGAACTGAGCGTCTCTGTGGGAAATGGATCTACAACGAAACAGGTCACGATCTCCGGCGATTGCACCTTCAAGAACGGTGGCCGCATCTCGTACACCTTGGATCTCGGAACGGGAATATCCTCGGTGGCCCCGATGGACATCCC